>JAXMBE010000024.1:0-109773 GCA_046349995.1 Isosphaeraceae bacterium
ACCGGCGGCCGGCGAGGACCTCCCCGGGGGCGTGGATTCGAACGGACCTTGAAGGAAAGGAGGGCTGCATGGGTGTGGAATTCTTCCGATTACTCCGATGTTGACGCTCAAGGCGGTTGGGTGGATTGTCCGATAAATACTCGGGATGAAGTTCCTTGGACGGTGAGGGGGGCAGGGCGGTCCCGCCCGGCGTCGGCAGCAGGCGCGGCGGCGGGACAGGATCGGCGACATCGGTTTCGGATCCGGGAATGCGGCTCGGCTTGTCGTCACGATGCCCTGGACACATGGATGTGGCCCCCTCGCTCAGCCGACATGGAGGTCAGGATGTCAACCAAGGTGGATGTGGATGTGACGGAACTCTGGCGGGAGTTCAAGGAACACCCCACCACGGAACTGCGGAACCAACTGGTCGAGCGGTACCTTCCCCTGGTCAAGTACAACGCGGAGCGGATCTGGCAGCGCCTGCCCGAGGGGGTCGACCTGGACGACCTGATCTCGGCGGGGGTCTTCGGCCTGATGGACGCCATCGACGCGTTCGACCTGACCCGCGGCGTCAAGTTCGAGACGTACTGCGTCCCGCGGATCCGGGGCGCGATGCTCGACGAGCTCCGCACGATGGACTGGGTCCCCCGCCTGGTCCGGTCCAAGGCCACCAAGATGGAGGAGGCCCGCAAGGAGCTCGAGGCCCGGCACGGCAGGCCGCCCACCGACGTCGAGCTGGCCGAGCAGATGGGCCTCCCGATGGAAGAATATGAGAAGATGGCGATGGACGCCAACGCCGTCGGACTCATCAGCCTGAACAAGAAGTGGTACGAGACCGACAGCTACAAGGACGTGCGCGAGATCGACATCCTCGAGGACAAGAAGGGGGAGGACCCCACCCGCCGGCTCCAGCGCAAGGACCTGATGCGCATGGTGACCAAGGGGCTGAACCGCAACGAGCGCCTCATCATCATCCTGTATTATTATGAAGAGCTGACCATGAAGGAGATCGGGGCGACCCTCGACCTGAGCGAGTCGCGGGTGTCCCAGATGCACTCGTCGATCATCCAGAGGCTTCAGTCGCAGCTCTCCGCGCGTCGGCCGGAATTCGGAACCTGAGCCGGGCCCCGGCGGCCTTCCTGCCCCGGGGAACAGGACCAGCCGCGGCGGGCGATCGGCTCGCCATCGTCCGCCCCCGCGGCCTCCGGGGAGTCCTCTGGAGGTGTCGCGAGGGCGGACGCGCGTCGATGGGGATCCGCTCTGCCATCGCGGGACACGGTCTCACTGCACTTCCAATCCCCCCCACCCCAACCTCCCTCCCCCACGAGGGGAGGGCATGCAATCCGTCCCCCTCCCCTCGTGGAGGGCTGGTGGGGGCACCCGCCGTGGAAGGAAGACCAACCCAGGCCAGGTGCTTAGACCCCGGGAGCCTTGCGTCCGCCGTCCCGGGGGAACCGGCGGCGAATGCCGGGCCCGGCGGCCGCGCGGCCGATGGCGGCAGGAGGGCTCGGCCGGCGCCAGCTTCGGCCGCCGGGGCGTCCGCCGGCTCCGCCAGATCGCCGCGACGAAGAGCAGCACCACGACGATCCCGACGGCCCAGAGGATCACCTTGACGGCCGTCGACAGCGGCTCCGCGGGCGTCTCCCGGAGATACACGGCGAACGGCTTGACGGGCGTTTTCGCGGCCGATTTCTCCTCGGGGGCGACGAAGAGCTCCCGCTCTCGTTCCTTGATCGACCGTTCCTGCTCCGGCGTGCTGCGTCGTTCTGAGGTCATCGACCCATCTCCAGACGGGGCCCGCTCGTCTCGCCCTGCGCGCTCAGACGGATGCCCGGAAGAACCAGTCCCAGCTCGGCGGCTGTGAGTCCAGGTCCGGGTCCCCGTCGAGCAGGTCCTGCCACGGGTACAGGACCTTGGCGAGGCCGTGGGAACGGAAGCCGGCCTTGGCCAGGCGGTATTCCACCTCGAAGGGGAACCAGGAACTTCTGGCGGAGGCCGTCGAAGCGGAATCGGCCGGAAGGCGGAAGTCGTAGTGCCGGTGCTCGGCGTGGAGTGCGGTGAAGCCGCATCGCCTGGGCTCGAGCCCTGTTCCAGGGCCTGGTCCAGCACCAGCATCGTGTGGTACTCGATCGCGTCGATCGACGGCACGATCCCCATCAGGCCCCGCCCGGGCGGAGGCCTGCGGATCGCGCGGAGGATCCGATCGATCGCGCGCTCGTCGGGCACGACCAGGGAATTGATCGCGACCGCGACGTCGAGCTCGCCGGCCAGGTCCTCCAGTTCCTCCATCGATCGTTGCAGGAACCGCACGCGATGGAGGTTCGCCGGCTCCACCCGCTTCCGGGCCTCGCGGAGCATCCCGGGGGCGAAGTCCAGGGCGATGACCTGGCCGAACCGCTCGGAGAGCCAGGGGAGCAGCGGGCCCGTCCCGCAGCCCAGGTCCGCGACCGTCTTGCTCGCGGGATCGGCGACCTCCCGCAGGGCGTCCCAGAGCGGGTTGCTCACCCCCTCGGCGAACGGATCGATGAAGAGATCTTCGTACCTGGCCGCGTGCCGGCTCCAGTGTCGCTGCTGGTTCTGAAGCGGCTCTGGCTTGCTCACGTGATCGATCCCGCCCGAATCAAGGGACCTCGATCCGGCCTCCTCGCGGCGCGCCCCGCGCCTCGAGGGAGGGCCCCGCCGCGCCTCATCGAGACGCTTCCCCCGCCCCGGGGCTCGCGCCGGAGACCACCAGCCGGATCACATCGATCGAGAGCCCCTGGGGGGTCCCCAGCACGTTCCGGCGGTAGGAGCGGGGATAGCCCAGCTCCCGGTCGGTCGTGAATCGCATGACGACCTTCGTCCCGGCGGGCTGCCCGAACGGCAGGGGTTGTTTGAGCTGGGCGAGCTCGTCGGCGATCGTCGTGAAGAGCCCGTCGACCCCGTAGAACCTGGGCTCGGCGGGGTGGAGCTCGAAGAGCCGTCCGTCCGGCGCGACCGACTGGACCTTCCGGACCGAGCCGCCGCGGACGACCACGGAGTAATGACCCGTGGCGATCCCCGAGGAGGTCCATTCCAGGTCGTAGTCCTTCAGCCCGGCCCGGCCCCAGGTCGCTTTCGCCCGGGCGAGCGCCTCGGGCGTCACGGCCTCCCCGCCGGAGCATCCGAGGACGAGGCACGACGCGATCAGGAGGGCCCCGGCACGGAGCGACGGCCCGCCCCCGCGCCGGATCACCGGCTGGAATCTCGATCTCGACATGATCTCGCTATCCGATGGCTTCCGCGATCCGCGAGGTCCTCCTCGCATCCGGCCTTCCAGGATGCCAGAAAACACCCCCCGGCCACCAGACCAGGGCGGCGATCCTCAGGCCGGCGAATCGAGATCGGCCGTCGAGCCGGGCTGTGGACCCCGGTCGGCCTGCTCCAGGATGAGTGCCCGGCCGTCGCGGTCGGCGCCCGGGATTCGCGGGGTGCCGAGGAGGTCGAATCGGTTCTCGTTGCCGTAGGCCCAGGTCGCGACGGAGGCCCTCCTGCGGACCCGACCGGGCAGTCGCGCCCAGACCCGCCGCGCCAGCTCGTCGATCGGCTCGCTCGATTCGAGGAGGACCCTCCGCCCCCGGCCCAGGGCCTCCGCCGCCCTCCGGGGCAGGTCGTCGTCCGGGCCTCCCGCCGCGGTGCATGCCCGGTCCCGCCAATCGAGGCGGAGCGAGCCCCCGGGGAGCCGCCCGTCGATATCCCCGCTCGCCCAGTCCCCCCGGAGGGCCGGACGGAACGGGAACGGACTCGCCCCGGCCATCCGGTACGCCCACGTCCCGACGAAGAGCGCGTGGAACGCCAGCGCGCCGGGGCGTCCCTTGTCGTCGCATCCCTGGGGGAATACGCCCGCGATCATCCACGGGCCCCGCGCGATCCGCGAGGCGAACAGGCACGCGTGCGCCCCGGCGCCCGGCGGCGGCTCGCCGAAGCGCCGGGCCGCGAGCTTGAGGGCGGCCAGCCACTCGTCCCGGCAGCCCTCCGAGCGCGCCAGCACCGAGTATCCCCGGTCCCAGAAGCGGAAGCTGCCGTAGACGGCCTGCTCGAAATGGATCGTGAAGACCATCCGTGAAGCACACCCTGAACGAGGAGTCCGTTGTTCGAGCCCTCATCATCGAGGAGCGGGGCCGTACGTCCTCTTCTCGCCGATTCCCCGGCGCGGCGTCAAGCCCCGGCGCGGCGGCGGGGACCGTCGAGGATGGCCGCGCGATCGGGATCACGCGGCCGGCCCGATCGTGTCTTGTACAAATGTCAGAGTCAGGCTATTCTCGCGAGGTTGCGGTCGGAGCTGGTGACGGCGTCCCGGGGAGAGCCCCGTCCATGTCGCAGCCGGGGAAGAAACGGTTCGGCCCGCTGATCCCCGCGGCGATCGTCGCCGGGGCGCTCGTCTCGCTGTACTACGGGATCGAGCTGGCCGGGCCCACGGCCGAGCGCTGGGCCGCCTCCTGGAGAGTCGCCCGCCAGGCACGCAGCGCCGATCCCCTCGTCCGCCTTCAGGCGCTCCAGGAGATCGAGCGCGAGGATACGGCTTACGCCCGGCCGTACCTGCTCGCGGCACTCGAGGACCCGGTGATCGACGTCCGCCTGGCCGCCTGCCGCGGCCTGGCGAACCGCGGCGTGGATCTCGCGCGGCTCGTGCCGATCCTGGAAGCCGCCACGGCCCACCCGGACGAGGCCGCCCGCTCCGAGGCGGCCGAGATCCTGGGTATCGTCGCCCTCCGGTTCGCGATCGCCGCGAGGATCCCGCCGCCCGGCGGCGTGGAGCCCGACACCGGGCCGTTCGAGGGAGGTCGGGCGACGCTCCGTCGCCTGCTCCGCGACCCGTCGAGCAAGGTCCGCTCCTCGGCCGTGCCGGCCCTGGGGGCGGCCGGTCCCGATCCCGAGTCGATCCGCGCCCTCGAGGGGGCGTCGGGAGATGAGGACGCGGAGGTCCGCCTCGCGATCGCGAGCACGCTGATGAAGCTCGCCGGGCCCGACGATCCGAGGGGCGTCGGGATCCTCATCAGGCTGATCACCGACCCCGAGCCCCTTTCGTACAGGGACAAGGCCTTCGGGCTCTTGCGCGGGATCGGCGAGGAGTCGCAGGGCAAGGTGATCTCCGCCCTGGCCGACTTCCTGGGCCGGGCCGATCCCGCGATCCTGCCCGAGGTGATCCAGCTTGCCGGGGGACTCCCGCAGCCCGGACGCCTGGCGCCGTCGCTGGTGAAGTTGCTGGCGCACCCCGACCCGGTCGTCCGCGGCGCCGCCGCCCTGACGGCCGCGAGCATCCAGGAGGGCCCGGATCCTCGCGTTTTCGCGGCCCTGAATGCGATGATCGCGGACAGGAGCTTCCCCCCGGATGTCCGCAGCCGTGCCCTGGAGACGGTGATCGAGAAGTCCCCCTCCGCCCTCATCGGGGCGACGCCCGGCCTGCTCCGGCAGCTCGCCGACCCGGACCTCGCCGTCCGCCAGAGCGCGCTGGCCCTGATCTCGTCGATCATCGAGCATGGCCTGCCCGTCCTGCCCGAGCCCGGCAATTGACGTTTTGGATTCGCCCGGCGGACGGTACGATTCGGGGGTCGCGGCACACGTCCCCTTCTCACCCTAACAGCCGAGTCACAGCGATGGCCCAGGACTTCGAGAGCACGACCGATCGTCGCAGTTTCCTCCAGGCGGGCGCGGCGGCCACCGCGGCGGCCGCGAGCCTCGGCCATGGCCCCGCGGCCGAGGGCCAGGAGGCGCCCGCCAAGGGGCTCTCCATCCCGACCAGGCCGCTCGGCAAGTCGGGCATCGAGGTCACGATCCTCGACGCCGGGACGGGCCGGGGGGCGGGCATCCAGCGCATTTTGCGGTACGCCTACGCCCAGGGCATCCGCTGCTTCGACACGTCCGAGCGGTACCAGTCCGAGCCGGACTTCAAGCTTTGGTTCGAGCAGGAGCCGCAGGTCCGCAAGCAGGTGTTCATCGTCACCAAGGACCTGCCGCGGACCCCGGCCGAGATCATGGGGAAGCTCGACCAGCGGCTCGCCAACATGGGGACCGATTATGTGGATCTGTTCTTCATCCACAGCTTCGGGGACAACCATTCGCTGGACGACGCCCTGAATTTCGTCAAGGGCCGTGAGTTCAAGGAGGCGGCCGACGCGATCCGCAAGTCGGGCAAGGCGCGGCTGGTCGGCATCTCGACCCATCACCGCCACCGGGCCCAGATCCTGGAGGCCGCCGCCGCGGGCGGGGTCGTGGACGCGATCATGCTCCAGTACTCCCCCTGGCTGGAGAAGGATGCGCCGCTCAACCGCGCGCTGGACGCCTGCTGGAAGAAGGGGATCGGGCTGATCTCGATGAAGCAGGTCGCCGGGCATTTCCAGAGCGGCGAGGCCAAGAACAACGTCCTCGAGGAGGTGACCCGGAAGGTCCCCGTGCTCAGGGAGCGAAACCTCACGCCGTTCCAGGGATTGCTCCATGCCATCTGGACGGACGAGCGGATCAGCGCCGCCTGCGTCTCGATGAACAACACCGAGCATCTGCGGATCAACAGCGACGCCGCGCGGCGGTTCAAGCCCCTCAAGACGGCGGAGCTGCACCAGATCCGCGATGCCGCCCTCGCCGCGGGCCCGACCCTCTGCGCCGACTGCGACGGCCGCTGCTCGGAAGCCGCCGGGACCCGGGCGGAACTCGGCAACCTGACGCGCTTCCTCACCTATCACGAGCACCACGGGCTGCGTTCCGAGGCCCGCCGCTGCTTCGCGGAGCTGCCCGCCGAGGCCCGCGACTGGTCGAAGGCCGACCTGGAGGCCGCCCGCGAGGCGTGCCCGAACAAGCTCGACTTCGCGAAGCTGCTGGCGGAGCTGGAACGCCTCATGGCCTGAGCCGCCAGCCCGTCAGGTCCACGCCCGGCCCCAATGTCCTTCAGCCAAGGTACTCGCGATCGCTCCAAGCGTAGGGTGGGTCAGCGTCGCGTGCGATGCGCGACCCACCGAATCCTGGTGGGCTGCGCCGACTCCGTCGGCTGACTCCGATGGTAGGGTGGGTCAGCGTCGCGTGCGATGCGCGACCCACCGAATCCTGGTGGGTTGCGCCGCCTCCGTCGGCTGACCCACCCTACCAGGAAGCCTGCTCACTGGTTGGTAACGAAGGGGCATTGCGCCTGGTCCGGGAACGGAACCCCCGGGCCGCGTGGATCCGCTCGCGCCCCTCAGGATCCGCGGGGCGGCGTGAGGGGCGTGGTCAGGATCGCGATCAGGCGGGGCAGCCGCCGGTAGAGCCAGCGCAGGACGAGCAAGGCAATCAGGGCTGCCACGATCAGCAGCGGGATCCAGATCGCCCATTCCACGGCCCAGAGGATCACGCCCTTCCCGAGGTTGACCAGCCCCTTGACCGAGTTCTCCCAGGTCCGTGCGACCTGGGTGGGGAAATCGGCCGCCGCCGGCGGCGGCGGCTCGAACTTCTCGCGCTCGCGGACGCTCACGACGAGCGTCGCCAGCGAGGAGAGGTTCTCCAGCACCCGGATCCGCCCCTCGAGCTGCTCGATCTCGCCGCGGACGCGGCTGAGCTCGCCCTCGATCTTGAGGATGTCCTCGAGCTTGCCCGTCCGCTCGTCGAGGATCTTGGTCAGCGACTTCTCCTCGGCCTTCTTGTTCTTGATCCGGGCCTCGATGTCGTAGAACTGCTCGGTCACGTCCTGGGACGTCCGCGTGTTCCGCTCCAGTTCGCCGAGCGAGGCGACGTTCTCGACGACCGCATCGAACTGCTCCACGGGGATGCGGAGCTTCCAGCGCATCGAGCGCTGGGAGCCGGGCGACCCCGTGGTGCTGTACTCCGCGATGTAGCCGCGGGCGTCGAGGACGACCTTCACGACCTGCTTGCCCACCGCGTCCACGTCCTTGACCACGAGGCTGATGTCGCCGTCGTAGATGATCTTCCGCGAGAACCCTGCCGGTGCGCCCTGTGCCTGGATCGCCGTGCTCATCATGCCCGCGAGACCCGCCGCGGCCGGGGACGGCGCACTGCGGCGATCGGCCGGCTCGGCCGCCGGCGGAGGAGCGGCCCCGTCGGGCGACGTCGTCGCGGGCGCGTAGGCCCTCGTCGCGGTCTTGGCCGACTCGACCGCGTACCGGGGCATCTGGGCTTCACTGCATCCGAGCGAGGCGAGCAGAGTCAGGGCAGTTAGCATTTTCGGGGCTCTCATGGCATCCGCTCCTGGGAGAACGGCCGGTTCAGCTCGACACGAGACGACCCGCGCGGCTCCTTCATCTTAACGCGGAGCCGGCGATTCTCTTAGGGGTCGCGAGCAATCCGCGCGAGAGACCGCGGTCGCGTCCGCCCTCGGTCGGCGTCCGCGTCCATCCCGGCGCCACTTGACACCCGGCGGCGGCCCTCACAAATGTGGGAGCGCGGGCCGCTCACGGTCCGCGAGGTGCGGGACGACCTGGCCGCGGGCCGGGATGATCAGGACGAGGAGATCCCCGACACGACGGTCCTGAGCCTCTTGCAGCTCATGGAGAAGAAGGGGTACGTGGCCCACGAGGCCGGGGGAAGACCTACCGGTACCGGGCGAAGGCCCCGCGGAGAGGACGACTCGGCGGGTCATCCGCGACTTCGTGAGCCGGTTCTTCGACGGATCGACCGAGGCGTTGCTCATCGGCCTGGCGGAGAGCCCGGACGTCCCGCCCGAGGTCCGGGAGAAGCAGGGCCGGCGATCCGGCGTCGACGGGGGCCGAACGATGAGTGAGCCGATGCGGTTGACGATCGAGCGCCGGGCCACTGGCCCTGGGGTGGACGCTGGGCGTCATGGCGTGGGTCCGCGCTGCGGCCGCGCCGGAGCACGTCGGTTACGCGGGCTGGCTCCTGGCGACGTTCGCCGATGCGCGCTGCCGCCGATCACCCCGCCCAGCTAGCCGCGAAGCTCCGCGAGGCGATGGCCGGTACGATGACAGGGGACTCATCCGGGTCCTCTTCACCCCGGACCCAGGATACGAATTTCCGTTTCATGATGAACCAGGGGAAACCCGAGGAGCAAGCTCCGATCCTGGTCTCGATCCGCGGCCGGGCGCGTCACGAGAGCGACGGCATCCGCTGGCGCGCGGAGTATGACTCGATGATGCCGAGCTCCGGCTCGACCCGACTGTCGCCCGACCGATGGTCGACCGGGTTCGACGGCACGCGGCGTTATGACTGGCAGGTCTCGCGGAACCAGTTCATCCTCGGCGTCTCGAACCAATCCGCCCGTCAGTGGACTCCCCGGGGCATCATCTGGGAGCGGGGCGAGGAACTCGTCCGGATGCTGGAGGAGCCGGTTCGCGGCAAGGTCTCGCTCTCGATCGCGCAACGGGTGGTCGACGGGATGAGCTGCTACGTCGTCGCAGGCAAGGGGCTGGTGGATCCCGACTGGGGAAGCGAGACCGTCATCTCGCCGGGGCAAGGCTACCTCCCGATCGCGAGGAAATGGACCCGGCGCGGCAGGACCTACTCCTCCCACGTCCTGCAAGGCGTCCATGAGGTCGTCCCGGGCGTCTGGGCACCCGATCGGATCGAGGATGAATCGATCACGGTCCGCAAGGACGGGACGTCCCGCCTGGATTCGCGCCTCAGGGTCCAGGTCGTCGAGTATCGGCCGCGGCAGATCCCGCCGGCGGCCACGTTCGAGATCGGGATCCCCTACGGGGTCGACGTGGTCGATTTCCCGCAAGGCTTGACCTACCACAACGACCCCTGGTGGCCGGAGGTCGGCCCGATGCTCCGGGAGAAGTTCGGCTGGCCGAGGCCCGACTTCTCATCCTTGAAGGGTCTGGGCAGCGTCTCCGAGCGGAAGCTCGACGGCCAGCCGGCCCCGCCGCTCCGCATCGCGCGCTGGCTCAACTCGGAGCCGATGGACCTCGCCTCGCTCCGCGGGAAGGTCGTCCTGGTCGAATTCGGGAACATCTGGGACGACCATTACGGCCCTCGATACGCCTCCGCGTTGAGGGAGCTCTATTCGGTCTATCACCCGGCCGGCCTGGAGATCCTCTCGATCCAGCCGCCGGTCGAGGATGCGGACGAGATCCGCCGCTTCGCGCGGGACTACCGGCTGCCGTATCCCGTCGTCATGGACGAGGGCAGGCCCGGCTCGGCGGGCGTCACGGCCGAGGCGTTCGCCATCCGGGGGAGGATCTGCGCCTTCCTGATCGATCACGAGGGGAAGGTCCACTCGGCCGGCGAGCCGACCCCCGACGGCGGCCGGCTCGTCGAGACCCTCGTCTCGCTGCTGCAACGATCCGGCGCCCGCGACGTGAAGGCGGTCCCTCTCGAGATCCCTCAGCTGCCGGATGCGGCATTCCGGGACGCCGACACGCTCTTCAACGCCAGGGCGAAGGAGGCCCTCGACGCCCATCCTCCCGGCAAGATCGCGGGCCGGATCGTCGATGGTGACGGGAAGCCGGTCGCCGGCGCGAGCGTCCAGGCGTCGCTCCAGTTCATGATGCTGCAATTCGCCATGCCGGGCGGTTACTTCAGCATCGGTTATCGCGGACCGGCCGGGCCGTTCAGCGTGACCTCCGATGCCGACGGCCGGTTCGACATCCCGGGCCTCTGCAAGGGTGGATACCTCGTGCGGGTCAGGGCACCCGGCCGGGCCTGGTCCGAGCGCAAGGTGTACATCACGCCCACATTCGATCCGGCGTCGGCCGAGTTCGTCCTGGATCAGGGCGACGAGATCTCGGGGCGAGTCCGCGATCCGCAAGGCAGGCCGATCGCCGGCGCGTCGGTCACGCCCACCGCGCGGGGGGGACATCGCGAGGGCGAGGAGCACCGGCTCACCAGGCCCGCGGGGCCGGATGCGGTCACGACCGACGACGCGGGCCAGTTCCGATTCGCCGGGCTCCAGGAGGGCCGCTACACCATCGAGATCAAGGCGGCCGGCTACAGGGACCGGGAGCTGGAACCGATCCCCGCCGGTGATCGAAACGTCGAGGTGACGCTGGAGCCCTCTTCGTGAGCGCCGGGCCGGGAAACGGGAGGCTCCGCCTGTCCCGCCCGCGCCAGGCCGGCACAACACAACAGAGGCTCCGGCGCGATCAGATCAGGAACAGGCCGGGAATCGCTTCCTGTCTCCGCATGCCTGACTCCGTTCCGGGTGGCTGGGGTCTCGGCGTACCGAGACCCCCCCACCCCTGCTCGGTAATGTCGGGAAGTGATTCCCAGCCTATTCCTCAGGCCCGGACGAGCCTGCAACGGGGATCGGCGACGTTCTTCATGGCGTTGCGGGTGTCGACGACCAGGGCGGCGTGGCGGGCCACGAAATCCCAGTCGTACGCCGAGTGGTCGGTGACGATCAGCGCGCAGTCCTGCGAGCGGAGGAACTCCGGAGTGAGCTCGCGGCTGGTCATCTTCAGGTCCGGGTAATGCCGCATCCTGGGCAGCGCCGGGATGTGAGGATCGTTGTAGGAGACCTCCGCCCCCTTCTGGAGGAGGAGTTCCATCAGCTCGAAGCCGGGCGATTCCCGGGGGTCGTCGACGTCCTTCTTGTAGGCCATGCCGAGCAGGAGGACCTTGCTGCCCCGGATCGACTTGGAGTCGTCGTTCAGGGCGTCGCCCACGCGCTGGACGACGTAGCCGGGCATGGACGTGTTGATCTCGCCGGCGAGCTCGATGAACCGCGTCGCGAGGCCGTATTTCCGGGCGACCCAGCTCAGGTAGAAGGGATCGATCGGGATGCAGTGCCCTCCCAGCCCCGGCCCCGGGTAGAAGGCCTGGAAGCCGAAGGGCTTGCTCCTGGCCGCCTCGATGACCTCCCAGACGTCGATCCCCATGCGGTCGTAGAGGATTTTCAGCTCATTGACCAGCGCGATGTTCACGGCGCGATAGGTGTTCTCCAGGATCTTGCAGGCCTCGGCGACCTCCGTGGTGGAGACGGGTACGACCCGGACGACCACCTTGCCGTAGAGGGTGGCGGCCAGCTCCCGGCTCGCGGGGTCGAGCCCGCCGACGACCTTCGGGATGGTCGGGGCGGAGAACTTCGGGTTGCCCGGGTCCTCGCGCTCGGGACTGAAGGCGAGGAAGAAGTCCTCGCCGGGCCGGAGGCCCCCGGCGGCGAGGATGGGGAGGACGACGTCCCGCGTCGTCCCCGGATACGTGGTGCTCTCCAGGACCACGAGCTGGCCGGGCCGCAGCCGGGCGGCGATCGACCTGGCCGAATTCACCACATAGGTCAGGTCGGGCTCGCGCGCGTCCGTCAGCGGGGTCGGCACGCAGATCAGGATCGCGTCGGGCTCATCCAGCCGCTCGAACGACGTGGTGGCCTCGAAGTGCCGCTCCCGCATCCGGCGGATCGTGGCATCGGGGATGTGGCCGATGTAGCTCTCATCCCGCTCCAGCTTCTCGATCTTCTTCGGGTCGACGTCGAAGCCGATGACGGAGATCCCCTGCTCGGTGAAGGCCCGCGCCAGCGGAAGGCCGACATAGCCCAGCCCGATGATCCCGACTCGTGCGGTCCCCGACTCGATCTTCCTGAGCAGCGCCTCGTGCTGCGATCCCCGAACGATGACAGCGTCGCCACCGGATTCCGTACTCATCTTTCTCCTTCCCCCGCGGCGTCGACAGGTCACCGATCAATCGCCGGGAACGCGATTCAGCATCCGCACGAGGCGGAGGGGCCGATTCTTGAGACCATGGATGTTACCATTGACCGAGCAGGCCGTCAACGAAACTGGATGACGCCATGATCATGAACACCGGGATGTGTTGCAAACCGGCGACGACGCGACGTCGGCGACGTTCGAGCAAATTGTACGATCGCGTCGAGGTGATGCCTCGCGGATTCACGTGTTCCCGCCGAGGTCGCCGTCGTCAAGTCCCGGAGCCCCGAGCAATTTTTCCGGGATACTCTCACGATTTTTGCCGCATAATCCCGATAAGTCATACGAGGACCGTCGCTCCTCGTCCGGCGGGGGATCCTCGCCGGGCCCGAGCGAACGCGATCCGAGGCATCGGCGCGGGAATGGAAGCGCGCCGGACTCCCCCGGGACGGGGGAAGGCGATGCCGGGAAGAGAGACGACGGATCGCTCGGGTCGAAACCGGCTGCCCCCTCTCTCGGCCCCGTCACGGCCGCTCAGGAATCGGCTGGGAACAACGTCCCGACATTCCTGAGCAGAACGGAGTCAGGCATGCGGAGACAGGAAGTGATTCCCGGCCTGTCCCTGAGCACACGGACGGGATGAGTCCGGAGCTCCGGGGCCCCCTCATCCGACCCTTCGGGGCACCTTCTCCCTCGAGGAGAGAAGGGTCCAGGAGTCCCTCGCCCTCGCCCGCGGGAGCGGGAGAGGGTGGCCGGGACGGCCGGGTGCCGGACTCGCCGACAAATCACGGTCGACCGCCTCGATCCGAGGCCCCGCGGCGCTCACCCCCGGTCGGAGATCGCTGGTTCGACAATCGCATCGAACCGCCTTCCTCTAATCTCGAAAAGGTGATACGTATGAACCACATGGTCCTGACACTCGCTTATTTCGGGCCCGAGACGGTCCTGCCCGTGACGTCGCTGGTGGCCACGGTCGCCGGGATTTTCATGATCATGGGCCGGCACACGATCCGCTTCGCCCTGCGACTGGGATGGGCCATCGTGACGTATCCGCGCCGGCTTCTCGGTTCCGGAAAGCGGGGATATGCCGGGCCCCATGCGCAGCGAGGTCGGCAGCACGACGGGCTCACCGGGCAAGCTCTCGCAGAGCAGGCGAGCTCCATCGAGCCGTGAGAGAGTGACACGGGGCCCGAATCGGGAAGGGAAGCCCGGAGAGCCCGCCTGGTGCGACGGCCACCGACGTGTGGGCTCGCGCGGCGTCCATGGGGTTGGATTCATGAAGATCCTCGTGATCGGCCTTGACGGCGCGGTGCCGGAACGCCTGCTGGGTGATGAGCGCCTGGGCAATCTGCGGCAGCTCATGGAGATCGGCTGCTACGGCCCGGTGGAATGCGTCATCCCGCCGACGCCCGTGCCGGCCTGGATGTGCCTGGCGACCGGTCGCGATCCGGGCTTACTCGGCGTGTACGGCGCCCGAGGCCGTGCCGATCGCGGCGACCGCGGGGCAGGGGCCATGCCGTCGCGCCCGCGCGAGGCCGCGGCGATCTGGGACCTGATCGAGGCCTCGGGCAAGCACGCCGTCCTCCTCGGCACGTCACGCGAGCCGGGGGGCGTGATTTCCCCCCTCCACGGGCCGGGGTCGAGCGACCCCGATCCTCGCGGGGAGGCCGACGAGGCCGGCCTCGGGCACCGGATCGAGGCGTCGTCCCGCGAGCAGTTCAACCGGGCGCGACGGCTCCTGAGCGACCGGCCCTGGGATTACTTCCAGATCGTCGACTCCGGCCTGGCCCGTCTCGAGCGTGCCGCCCGGGGGCAAAATGATCCCGGCCACGTGCGCCGCGAGGCCGAGGACGTGATCGCGGACCACTACGGCTACCTCGACGGCGAGATCGGGGGACTCCTCGAACTCCTGACCGAGGACACGATCGTCCTGATCATCGCACCCTGCGGCGCGCAGGGGCCGGACGCCGCGTTCGGCGTCAATGAGTGGCTCGTCCGCGAGGGCCTGCTCGTCCTGAATCAGGATCGTCGGGCCGGGACGACCCTCACCGAGGCCGACGTGGACTGGGACCGGACGAAGGTCTGGAGCGAGGGGGCCGACTGCGCGCGGCTCTTCTTCAATGTCCGGGGACGCGAGCCGAGCGGCGTGATCGCTCCCGAGGATTACGAGGCCTTCCGCGACGAGCTCAAGGCGCGGCTGAAGGCGGCCGTGGATGAGGAGGGCCGAGCGCTCCACGCGCTCGTGTTCCGGCCCGAGGACATCTACGGCGAGGTTCGCGGGATCGCCCCCGACCTGATCGCTCCGTTTCGGCGGGCCGACGGCATGGCGAATGGGGCGTTCATCCTCGCCGGCCCCGCCCTCCCCGTGCAGGGGGCCCTCGAGGGCGTCCACCTCCTGGACATCGCCCCGACGCTCCTCGAGCTGGGCGGATACGACATCCCCGAGGCGATGCGGGGGCGTCCCCTCACGGCGGGGCGGCTCTCGGAAGTCGAATCGCCCGCGACCGGCCAGCTCGACGAGGAGGAACTGATCCGGGATCGTCTCCGCGGGCTGGGTTACATCGCCTAGGACCCGCCGTCCCGGTCCGGGCTCGCGTGACTGGAAGGACCCACGTCCGATGACCGACATCACGGAAGGTCGATCCCTCAGCCGGCCCCGGCCCCGTCTCCGCAGGCTGATCCAGGGCCCGAAGGCCCGGGCTTCGGGCGGACCCGGATCGCGGTCCGCGACGGCCGGCGCGTTCGTGACGCTCTGCTGGCTCGGCCTGCTCACCGGATTCCTGGAGCTCGCCCTTGTGGCCGGGCAGCGGGCGTTCGTCGCCCGGATCTCGCTCGAATCCCTGAGGCTGAATCGGGCGTTCATCTGGATGATCCCGGCGGCCGAACTGCTGATCTTCGGCCTCCTCGGCCTGGTGATCGCGTCGCTGGAGCGCCTCCGCCCCGGGAGGGGACGCACTCTGATCCGGTACGCCGGCGTGGGCCTCTCGGCGCTGGCGCTGCTGCTTTCGGTGGAGGTCCTGGCCGCGATCCCGAGCGTCATCCTCGCCTGCGGCATCATGTGCAGGGCCCAACCGCTCCTCAGGGGGCGAGCGGATCTCCTGTCGAGGGCCATCCGGAAAACCCTGCCGGTCCTTGCCGGCACACTGCTGTGCTTCATGATCCTGAGTTCCTACCGATCCGCGACGGCGGAACGGCGGGCCCTGGGCGCGCTGCCTCCGGCCCCGAAGCCCGCGGCCAACGTGATCCTCCTCGTGATGGACAACGTCCGTGCGGACAGCATGAGCCTGTACGGGTGCCGGCGGCCGACCACGCCCCGCCTCGATCAACTGGCCGGAGATGCCATCCGGTTCGATGCCGCCCGGCCGACGTCATCCTGGACCCTGCCGTCGCACGCCAGCATGTTCACCGGCCAGTGGCCCCATGGCCTGTCGGTCGACTGGAATCGCGGCCTCGACCGCACGCACGCGACCCTGGCGGAGTGGCTGTCCGGGCGGGGCTATGCCACGGCGGGTTTCGTCGCCAACACGTACTACTGCAATGCCCGCTACGGCCTCGATCGGGGCTTCGCGAGGTACGAGGACTTCCGCGAGAACCAGGCGGTGTCGCTCTACGAGACGCTCCGGTGCGCGAGCCTCGGACGGGGGATCCTCCGGGCGCTGGGCGACTCGCTGAACTTCGCGCCCGGGGAGGAAGGGTCGAGGAAGACGGCGGACTCGATCAACCACGACGCGCTGGGGTGGCTCGACCATCGCCCGGCCGGCCGCCCGTTCTTCCTCTTCCTCAACTACTATGATGCGCACTCGCCGTTCCTCCCGCCGGCCGACACGAGCCAGCGGTTCGGCACGTGCGCCCTCCCCCAGGGCGAGCAGGTCGAGATCCCCAAAAGGGCCGCGCGGGCGTCGGCGGATCCGGGCCTCTCGGCCGCGGAGAAGGCCCGGCTCGGCGAGCAGGCCGACGCCATCCGACTCGACGGATACGAGAGCTGCATCGCCTACCTGGACCGGAAGATCGGGGAGTTCTTCGACGAGCTGCGCCGCAGGGGCCTGCTCGAGAACACGCTCGTGATCGTGACCTCCGACCATGGCGAGCATCTCCAGGAGCGGGGATTCTCCGGACACGGCCTGAGCCTCTACCGGCGCGAGGTCCACGTCCCCCTGCTGATCTTCCCGCCCTCCGGGGCGACCCGGGAGGGGAGTGTCTCCGAGCCGGTGAGCCTGCGCGACTTGCCCGCGACCGTCGTCGACCTGCTGGGGCTCGATGGGGACTCTCCCTTCCCCGGGCAGTCCCTCGCCCGTTTCTGGCAGTCGCCGGGATCGACCCGCCCCGCGGCGGACTTCGTCCTCTCCGAGCTCGGGCACCAGCAGACCCTCGCGCCGCACCCGAGCATCCCGGCGACCCTGGGATCGACCAGGGCCCTGACGACCGACCGGGCGGTCCTGATCAGGAGCAGCAGCGGCAAGGTCGAACTGTACGACCGCGTCCTCGACCCCTTCGAGCAGACGAACCTCATCGACGCCGATCCGGGCGCCCACCCCCTGGCCCGCCAGAAGGCGGAGCTGCTGGAGATGCTCGACGCGCACGGGTCGCGGAACTGAGAAGCCATCCGGTGCTCGAATTGACATTTGTAGGGTGGGCACCGCCCACCGTCTTTTCGAGGCGACAGGTGGGCGATGCCCACCCTACGAGAACCGCCCTGGATTCTCGACGGTTGTGCACGTCAGATCGTGTTGAAGCCGTCGCAGCTCACCAGGACGCGCTCACGGCCGAGGATCCCCTCGGCGAGGTCGCGGAACTCCCAGAGGCGGTCCAGCTCCGCCCATGCTCCCAGTCCCGCGGATTCCAGTCGTCGGATGAACGTCGTGCGCCTCGTCCGCGATCCCCCGGGCGAGCCGTCGCCGATCAGGAAATGGTCGAGGATGATCCGGTCGCCGGCGCGGTCGAGGCGTCGTGCGAAGCCCTCGGGGTCGGCCAGGGGCAGCAGCGGGCTGACCGTGGCCTGGGTCGGCACCCCGCTCGTCCGGAACAGTTCGAGGACCCTCAGGCGGCCTTCGGGCGGGCAGACATGCGGCGGGAAGCCCGGGATGGAGGCCATGTCGGTCTCGATGGTCACCGAGACCCGGAGCGAACACAGCCCGCTCAGGTCCCTGATCAGGTCCAGGTCCCTCTGGATCATCGTGTGGTGGGTCTGGATCACCAGGGCATCCGGCGGCCGCTCGCGCATGGCTTCGAGCAGCCCGCGGGTCCGCCCCAGGGTCTTCTCCTGCGGCAGATACGGGTCGGTGCTGCTGCTCATGAAGATGCGCAGGGGGCGGGGCGCCCCGCGGCGAGGCCGCTTCAATCGGTCGTATTCGCGGACGTAGAGGTCGGCGACGGACTCCTTCACGCCGTAGAGCCCCCAGGGGCGGCCCCGGGTGATCCACTGGTTGTGCTGCGCGTAGCAGAACGTCCCGCAGAGGGCGTTCGCGAAGGAGCAGCCCTGGTAGGCGTTGATCGAATGCGTGAAGCCGGATGCCAGGAATCCGCCGGTCGGCGTGAGGATCGACCTGTTGGGTAAGACCGGGGTTCCCATGCGATCACGCTCGCGCACCAGGACCGACGGATTTGTTCATCGCCCCGATCGGGGGCCCTCGGAGGCCCCGACGACGCCCGCCAGGCGGTGGATCGTGTTGTGGATCACGCCATCGACGGGCTCGCCTCCGGTCCCCTTGAGCCGGTAGGCGATCTCCATGCACCACGTCGGCCGGATCTCGGGGATCCCGAGGTCGAGGCGGCGGCCATCGGGAGAGAGCCTGGCGGAAGCGACCTTCAGCGTCCGCTCGTCGTGGTGTTTGGAACCGTAATCCACGGTCCGCCTCAGCGACCAGCTCTTGATCGCGTAGCGCGAGACGTCCGTGGCCGAGCTACGATCGAGCGGGTCGGTGAACCGCAGCGTCAGGCCGCCCTCCCGGGCCTCCAGCCCGATCGGCAGGAACATCGGCTTGCCCGTGGCGCGGATGCGATAGAAGCCGCCCGGCTCGGTCTGGTCCCCGGCCCAGCCGAAGAGGCCGCAGGCGTGGAGCTGCCCGTTGCCGGGGTGGAACCGCCCGCGCATCACGCCGGTCGGCAATCGCGGGATCGGCAAGGCGCACTCGCCGCCCTGCATCCGGCCGGCGACCGTCTCGTGCGGCACGACGAAGAGCTTGCCGTAGCCGTAGGAGAGGCAGAGCAGCGCCCCGGAGAGCGGCTTCCAGGCCGGGTCGGATGTCTCCACGCGGAGGATCTCGGCCGGGGACCGATCGAACGCATTGGTCAGCCAGCAGACCGGCTGTTCCATCGCGGAGTCCGCCGGATCGGTCACGCTGGTGTAGCCCCACAGGTTCCCGTAGAAGCCGCCACGCCTGACCCAGTTGATCCGGTTCTTCGGGGTCCAGAAGCCCTCCTGGTCCGTGAGGAAGAACGTGCCGTCGGGGTTGATGCAGACGCCGTTGGGGGCGCGGAAGCCCGTGGCGAGGATCTCGGTCCCCTCGCCGTCACGGCCCACCTTCAGGAGCGTCCCGTGATGCGGCACCGTGGCGGGCAGTCCGTGGCACGCGGCCTTCGCGTAGTAGAAATTCCCCTCGCGATCGGTCTGCAAATCCATCGCGAATTCGTGGAAGTGCTCGGTGACCTGGTGGTCGTTGTTGAAGCACTCGTAGAAATCGGCCTCGCCGTCTCCGTTGAGGTCGTGGAGGCGGACGATCTGGTCGCGGCAGCCAACGTAAATCGCGCCCCCGACGACCTTCAGGCCCAGCGGCTGGAAGAGCCCGGAGGCGATCCGTCGCCAGGTCAGGCCCTTCTCCGGGCGGTCGATTCCCTCGACGAGCCAGACGTCGCCGTCCCAGGTGCAGGCCGCGGCGCGCCGGCCGTTGTCCAGGAAGTCGAAGCCGAGCGCATCTGGCAGAGCCAGGGTTGGCCGCCGGCACTCCCAGGACGTCGACCGCGAACGGCCCGGAGGCGTCCCCGAAGGACGGCCCGCGCGCGCCCGAGCCGCTCCGGCCATCGGGCCGGGCCGCCGCGGGGTCAGCGGCCGGAGGTCCTCCGGGGAGCCGTCCGGCGGGCGAAATCACCCAGGTCGCCGCGGGCCATCGGGGCTTCAGGCGGACCGGCGTGGCGGCGGCGGGGATCTCCAGAACCGTGCCCTTGCCGGAATCTCCCAACTGGACGCCTCCCGACGTGTCGCCCGCGAGGACGACCGCGATCCCGGCGGGCGCGACGCGGAGCTTCAGGTCGCGGTCCGAGCGGCCGACGTTGAGCGTGCGCGTGAAGATCGGGCGATCGGCGTGCGCGGGGTCGTGCTCCAGGCCGGGCGTCTCGAGGATCTCGGCCCGGCCGATCGCGTAGGCGAGGATCGTCCGGTCTCCGTAGGCGTGGAGCCCGCGGTAGCGGAGCCAGTCGCGGGGCAGGGGGCCGTAGGGCTTGCCGTCGCGGCCCCTGATCCGGAGGTCGTCGAAGCCGCCGGTCGCGGGGTTGGCCCAGGCGGGCTCGTTCGGGTTGGCCAGCTCGACCGTGCCGACCAGCCGGGGATGGACGGCGTGGCTGCCGTTGAAGTTGATCCCGTTCCAGTCGATGAAGCCCTGGCCGGTCCAGCAGGCGGCCAGGCGCAGGGTGTCCTCGTCGTAGACCGCCCAGGCCCGCCCGCGCGACACGCCGCCGGAACCGGGGTCGAGGCGGACCGCGATCCCCTTGCAGGCGATGTTGGAGCGGTCGCCCGCGCTGACCTCGTAGGTGGCGGCCAGGCTGGGGCCGTAGTCCATCGTGACCCAGGGCTGGATCTCCACCGGATCGGGGCCGCGGCCGGTGCCGCGCGGTAATCGCGCCAGGTAGTCCGGGTCGATCCTCGCGTACTGCCCGGGGTTGTGCGGCTTCAGGAAGGCCTCGCGGATGTAGTGGATCACGTCGTACTTCTGCTTCGGGACCATCCAGGTCTGCGGCGTCATCTGGCCGAATCCCAGGCTGAGCGTCCGGTACAGGCTGAAGGGATCCGACCCGTTCTTGAAGCTGCCCGACGCGAACCGCAGCGACGTGGGCAGCGAGCCGGGCCTTTCCTTCGTGCCGTGGCAGTTCACGCAGACCCGGTTGTAGATCGCCTCGCCCCGCTCGTAGCTCGCCTGGCCCAGGTCGCGGATCATCCCCGCGTGGTCGATGTCCCGATCGCCGGGGGGCAGGGGGGCCGTCGCGATCGCCCCGGGATCGGGACGCAGCGCGAGGGCCCGCGCGGGGCCGTGCTCGGCGATCTCCATCAGGTAGCGAACGAGGTCGAGGAATTGCTCGCGTGAAGCGAGGTTGTTCGCCAGCCCCGCGGGCATGATCGACGCGCCGCCGTCCCTGCGCTCCTCGATCTCGCCTTTGGCGATCGTGATGGCTTTCCCGTCCTGCCCGGGGTCGCGGAGGACCACCGCGTCGGCCCGATCCTCGACGAGCAACCCCGCGAGGGTCCGCCCGTCCTCCGTGCTCAGGGTGACCGTCTCGTAGCCCTTCTTGATCGCCTTCGACGGCTCGAGGATCGATTCCACGAGGTACGAATCCGCCACGTCCTTGCCGATCGCCGCGAGATCGGGCCCGAGGGTAGGGGCCCCGCGCTCGGCGAGGTGGCACTTCACGCAGGTGAGCGTCGGCGTGTGGAACACGGCGGCCCCGCGCCGGGCGTCGCCGAGCCGGCGTGCGTCGCGGGCCAGCGATTCCGGGCTCTCCGACCGGAGGCGAACGTCCAGGTTCCCCGGAGGCGTCACGCCGGAAGGCTGGCTTGCCGACGAGATCGACATCACGAGCAGCAACGGGAGGGGGTGCATGGCAGGACGTCTCCTGGATCGGGCGGAGAACTCGTCGATGAGCTCCCGGCGACTATTCTAGAGCGGTTGCCGTTTGGATGGCGAGGGTCTTCGTAGGGTCCGCAATTGCGGACCTCTTCGATCATCCATCCCTGAAGGCGTCCGCAATTGCGGACCCTACACAGGCAACCGGAAACCGCTCCAAGGAGCCAGCCGACGAAGGGCAGCATATCTTTGGGGGTCTGGAAATGGTGCCGGGTCCAGAAACGTGAAAAGCCCGGGGCTCATCACCCCGGGCTTCCCGTTGTCTGTCAGATCAGCCGTCGACTGTCATTGCTGCGGCTCACGAGCACCCCATGCTGTTGCCGCAGTTGAAGCAGCGGTAGCAGGTGCCGCAGCGGACGGTGAGTGCCCCGCAGTTGTCGCAGGCGGGGGCGTCGCTCTGGAAGTGGGCGAACTGGCGGTCCTGCTCGCTGAGGCCGTCGTGGAGGACGGGCTCCGGGGCGGGGGCCTGGGGGGCGGCGACGAGCGGCTGCGGGAGCTTGGCGCCCATGACGGCCTCGGCGTGCTCGAGGTCGGCGATGGTGGCCGTGCGATGGCCGTTGACCTTCAGCATCGGGGCGCCGGCGTCGGCCGGCTCGGGCTTGTCGACCCCGCCGCGGTTGGGGGCGTTCGCCTCGCGGTAGCCGGGGATGAACTCCATGCCCATCCAGCGGAAGATGTAGTCGGCGATGCTCTTGGCGATCGGGATGTCGGGGTTCTTGGTGAACCCGGCCGGCTCGAACCGGCTGTGGGCGAACTTGTTGACGAAGACCTCCAGCGGCACGCCGTATTGCAGGCCGATCGAGATCGCCGTCCCCAGCACGTCCATCAGGCCGCCGATGGTCGAGCCTTCCTTCGCCATGGTGATGAACAGCTCGCCCGGCCGCCCGTCGGGATAGAAACCGACGTTGACGTAGCCCTCGTGCCCCTGCACGTCGAACTTGTGGGTCAGGCCGCGGCGAGTGTGTGGCAACCGCTCGCGACGGGGTTGGTAGATGACCTGCGGGGCAGCGGCGGGGGCAGGAGCGGGTGCCGGAGCCAGGGCGACCGGCTCGGGTGCGGCGGCAGGCGCCGGGGCCGGCTGGGCCGCGGCCTCCTTCTCCTTCGACTCCGACTTGGTCGAGAGCGGCTGGCTGCCCTTCGAGCCGTCGCGGTAGATCGCCAGCGCCTTCAGGCCGAGCTTCCAGCCTTCGAGGTAGGCGCCCCGGATGTCCTCGACGGTGGCCTCGTTCGGCACGTTGCAGGTCTTCGAGATCGCCCCGGAGAGGAACGGCTGGACGGCCGCCATCATCTTCAGGTGGCCGCGGAAGTGGATGCTCCGGCCGCCCTGGGGCGGGGCGAAGGCGCAGTCGAAGACCGGCAGGTGCTCGTCCTTCAGGCCCGGCGCCTGCTCGATCGTGTCGTGCGTGTCGATGTGGTCGAGGATGCCCCGGATGGACGGCTCGTCGTAGCCGAGCTTGTCCAGCGCCATGGGGACCGTCCGGTTGACGATCTTGAGCATGCCGCCGCCGGCGAGCTGCTTGTACTTCACCAGGGCGATGTCGGGCTCGATGCCGGTGGTGTCGCAGTCCATCATGAAGGCGATGGTGCCGGTCGGGGCCAGCACGGTCACCTGGCTGTTGCGATAGCCGTGCTTGCGGCCCATCTCCAGGCACTCGGCCCAGACGGCCGACGCCGCCAGGCGCAGCTCCTCCGGGGCGGAGGCGTCGATCGCCTCGGCGGCCGAGCGGTGCATCTCCATGACCTTCAGCATCGGCTCGCGGTTGAGGGCGAAGCCCTCGAACGGGCCGACGTTGGCCGCGTGCTCGGCGCTGCTGAGGTAGGCCTGGCCGTGCATGATCGCGGTGATGGCCGCGGCCCAGGCCCGCCCGGCGTCCGAATCATACGGCAGGCCGTTGGCCATCAGCAGGCTGCCGAGGTTCGCGTAGCCCAGCCCGAGCGGACGGAAGCGGTGGCTGTTCAGCGCGATCCGGTCGGTCGGGTAGCTGGCGTGGTCGACCAGGATCTCCTGGGCCGTGATGAAGATCCGGGCGGCGGCCCGGAACTTCTCGGCGTCGAAGCTGCCGTCCTCGCGGGTGAACCGCATCAGGTTCATCGACGCCAGGTTGCAGGCCGAGTCGTCGATGAACATGTACTCGGAGCAGGGATTCGACGAGTTGATGGGCGCCGTGTTCGGGCAGGTGTGCCAGCGCTGGATGGTGTCCTCGTACTGGACGCCCGGGTCGCCGCAGAGCCAGGTCCCCTCGGCGATCTTGTCGAGCATCACCCGGGCCCGGTGGGTGTCCATGGGGCGGCCGGTGGTGACGGCGCGGGTGGTCCACTCCTGGTCGTTCTCCGCGGCCCGCAGGAAGGCGTCGCTGCAGCGGATGGACAGGTTGGCGTTCTGGAACATCACCGAGCTGTAGGCCTCGCCGTTGAAGTTGGCCTCGTAGCCCTGGCGGATCAGCGCCTGGGCCTTGGCCTCCTCCTTCGTCTTGCACTCGATGAACTCGAGGATGTCCGGGTGCCAGCACTTGAGGGTCTGCATCTTGGCGGCGCGGCGGGTCTTGCCGCCGGACTTGACGACGCTGGCGATGGCGTCGTACACCCGCATGAAGCTGACCGGGCCCGACGGCTTGCCGCCGCCGGAGAGCTTCTCGCGGCTGGAGCGCAGCGTGGACAGGTCGGTGCCGGTCCCCGAGCCGAACTTGAAGAGCATGGCCTCGCTGTGGGCCAGCCGCATGATGCTCTCCATGTCGTCGCTGACGCTCTGGATGAAGCAGGCGGAGGACTGCGGCGTCTCATACGCGCTGGTGGCGCGGACGACGGCGCGGGTGTCCTCGTCCCACTTCCAGTTGTTGGCCGGCCCGGCGATCCCGTAGCGGTGGAACAGGCCGACGTTGAACCAGACCGGGGAGTTGAACGACCCGTACTGGTTCAGGCAGAGCGCCGTGAGCTCGTCATAGAACCGCTCGCCGTCCTCGGCCGTCGCGAAGTAGCCGTCGGCCTTGCCCCAGTCGGCGATGGTCCGGGTGACGCGGTCGATGAGCTGGCGGACCGAATACTCCCGCTTGCCCTCGGCCGGCGAGCCGTTGCCGCTGGCGACATCCCCGTAGAAATACTTGCTGGACACGACGTTGGTCGCGAGCTGGCTCCAGCCCCTCGGGATCTCGCAGTCGATCTGCTGGAAGATCGCCCGGCCGCGCTCATCCTTGATCTCGGCGGTGCGGAAATCCCAGTCGATCTGGTCGAACGGGCTGACCCCCTCGCTGCTGAAGACTCGCGGGACTTCCATCCCCGATCGCTTCCGCGCCCGGTCCCTGGTGGTCTCTTGCTCGGTCCCCGGCTGGCCCTCGCCGGACGACACCGTTGCCCGCTCACCCACTGATGCCATGTGCACTGCTCCACGAAAGCCACCACGCCCGTTCGGCGATCCCGGACCGATGACGGGTGTATAGCTGTTTTCTGTTCAAAAGTCCAGAGGTGTTCGTCCGCCAAGACTCATCGGCATCCTTCGCCGATCTCATGAACCCGGGAGTCGGGTCACGACAATCCCGGTTCAACCCGCCCCGCTCCTCCCTCGGTAACTAGCTTGGGGCATGTCGACCGATAAAGCAAAGGCAATGCCGCCCCAAAATCCCCGCCACGTAGCCTCGCGACTTCTGGGAAAAGTGTACAGCACAGCGGAAAGGGCATGTGCGCCTGGGGAATTTCTCATGAAAACCCCGCCGAGGACGGGCTGACCCGGATTCCACCTTCTTCGTGGAATTCTCGATCGAGAAGCCGCCATTCCAGGCCCGGGCGACAGCCGTGGTCGATGTCTACCACCTGATCGGGAATAAAAAAAACCGCCCGGTCCGCCGATGATCGGCTGGGTCGAGCGGTCCTCAATCGGGGCTCAGATCGGGGGACGAGCCCGCAATCAGTGAGCGGCCGCCAGGCTCGTGATCCTCACGGTCGTATACGGCTGCCGGTGGCCCCGCCGCCGCCGCATGTTCTTCCGACGGCGGAATTTCTGGATGATGATCTTCTTGGTCCGGAACTGGTTGACGATCGTCCCGACGACCCGGGCGCCCTCGATCTGGGGGGCCCCGATGGTCGGCCCCTCGGGGGTGCCCGCGATCAGGAGGACCTTGGAGAAAACGACCTCCTTGCCCGCCTCCCCGGCCCGGTGGTCCACCCGGACGTGATCTCCTTCGCGAACCAGGAACTGATGACTGCCGTCTTCGATGATCGCGTACATCCCACTCGACTCCTCACCGAGGCCAGAGCCCGATCATCCTCGACGATCCGACGCAGCCCCACATTCGAAATACCCTCGCTGCTGTCGATGCAGCGCCGGCCTCTCCTGCTCTCCATCCAGACCGGGACAGGGAAAGGGAATATCTTACCCTCAATCACCCGGCAAGAAAAGGGACTACCTCCTCCCCGCCGCCGCCCGCGGGGGCCGCAGCCGGCCCGCGGGAGCCGACGTAACTCGTAGAGGAGCAATATCTTGGAGGCCATCGGCCGGGGTCGACTGGACTTGACCGATCCTGCATCCTGATGTATGGATCAAGCCCCTTCGGGAACCCAGGTCCGTCTCGGTGCCCGTCCGCCGTGCCCGTCCGGGGCTTCCAAGTCTGGTCACATGCGGGGGAGTGTCGTGCTGTCCGGTGCCCTCGTGCTCGTCATGGGTCTGCTCCCAGTGTCGCTGCCGCCCGGTGCCGGCGAGGGTGTTCGGGGGCCGCGTCCGATGGGTCCGCCCGGGGAAACCGTCGCGCCGGTGCGATCCGACCGGGGCGGCCCGGCGCTTCGCGGGGAGGTTGACGCTCGCGTTCGTGTGCAACGCCTCCCCGTCCTCGACCGGCCGGCCGAGTCGGGCTTCGTCGTCGTCGATCTCGGGCGTGGCGACCGGATCCGCGTCAAGGTGGACCAGGCCGCTCCGCTCGGCTGGGTCGCGATCGCCTCCACGAGCACATCCATCATGTGGATCCGGGAGTCCGACCTGGAACTCGAGGATCGGGCGCCCGGACAGGCCGAGGCGACGACGGCCTGGGTCCGTGCGGCGTCGGCGCCGGTCCGCTCGGGGAATCCCGGGCGCGAAACTGCCAGGTCCGCCACGTGGCCGATTACCGCAAGGTACGATGGTTCACCTGGTCGACCGTCCACCGTTGCGGTTCGGTCCGACCTCGTCGGCCTCGCGCTGGCTCGCGATCGTGCCTCCGGCGGAGACGACGTTCTTCGTGAGGTTCGACGCCCTCGAGTGGTGCCCGCCCGATCCGGGGCGCGCCGCGCCCGCCGAGGTGCTCGCCTCCTACGAGGAGCCGGCGGCCGACGGCAAGGGCCGGGAACAGCGGGCGGCGGCTTCGCGGGCGTGGCCGCCGGAAGTCTCCGCCGAGATTGAACGGCTCGACGGCGTGTATCGCGTGATCGTCTCCAGCCAGCCCATCGAGCAATGGAGATTCGAGACGCTCCGCGCCGGATACCAGGGCCTCCTGAAGCGGGCCGGCGACCGCAGCGATCTGGAGGACGCGCTGCGCTCGCGGCTGGCGCGACTGACCCAATCGGAACAGGCCTCGCGCTCCGCCAGGACGATCGAGACGATCCTGGCGAAGAGCCGTCGCCGCGATCAGCAGATTTCCGGCCTGAAGCGCGACCTGGCCCGGCTGGACCAATCCCGGGACCGGGGCTTCGACGTCGTCGGGTACATCCAGCCCTCGGCCCGGAAGGCGGACGGCAACAAGCTCTTCGCGCTGATCGGGTCCGAGGGGACGAGGATCGCATACCTGGAGATCCCGCCGGGCCTGGATCCGGAGCCCTACCTCGCGCATCGCGTGGGCGTCCGCGGCCGCGCCCGGTTCAGCGAGGACCTGGGATCCCGGCTGATCAGCGTGCGCGACATGGAGCGAGTCGCGGAGCGGTGAACGAGGCGGGTCGGGGCGCCGGCGTCCGACTCGAATCCCGGCCCTCAGCGCCCCCGCGCCGGAACGCAGGCGATGGCGGCCTGGCCGAGCGAGATCCCCCCATCGTTCGCGGGGACCGACCGATTAAACATGAGCGTCAACTCATGTTCGCGTGATGCCAGGTCGACGAGCAGGGACCTGAGAAGTCGATTCTGGAAGACACCCCCGGACAGCGCGACGTGCGCCGTCGGCCATGCGCGCGCGATCTCGGAAGCGACCGCGAGCAGCTCTCCGGCGACGGCGGCGTGGAAGGCGTGGGAGATCTCCGCCACCTCGCGCCCCGCGAGCCGATCCGCGATGACCGATTCGAGGAGCGGACGGTAGTCGAACCGGGGGAACGGGTACGCGGGGCAGGGCCGCGCGCCCTGAGCCTGATGCTCCAGCCAGGCGGCGGCCTGGCCCTCGAACGTGATCTCGCGCGTGAATCCGCAGAGCGCCGCGACCGTGTCGAAGAGCCGGCCGGCGGAGGTCGTCGTGAAGCAGCGGACGTTCCTGGCGACCAGCATCCGCGCCCGGGAGAACCGCTCGGGGAAACGGAAGGGCGGCTCGTGCAGGTCGGGCAGCCGAAGCTCCGGCAGGAAGCCGGCCGCCGCCTGGACCGGATATCGGGCCGCGGCATCCCCGCCCGGGAGCTGAGCGGGACGCAGGTGAGCCACGCGCCGGAAGCCGTCGGAGACACTCCCGGCGAACAGCTCGAAGCCCCAGATGGTTCCGTCGTCGCCGAAGCCGGTCCCGTCGAGGGTGATCCCGACGACGGGGCGGTCCGGCTCGCCGGTTTCCACCAGGACGCTCGCGAGGTGGGCCCGGTGGTGCTGGACGGCCATCCTCCGGCGGCACTCCAGCCGCCCGGCGAAACGGGTCGAGACGTACTCGGGATGGGCGTCGTGCGCGACCACGAGGTCGCGCCGGTCGATCTCGTACATCGCCAGCAGGTCGCGGACGGACTCCTCGAAGGCGCGGTCGGTTTCCAGGTCGCCCAGGTCGCCGACATGCGGCCCGCAGATCGCGTCCCCCGAGACGACGAGCGTCGCGCAGTTCTTCAGGTCCGCCCCCAGGGCGAGGACCGGGCCGTCGCCCCGCAATCGGGCCACGGCCGCGGGGGCGAAGCCCCTCGAGCGGCGGATCATCGAGACCTGGCCCTCGCGGACCGCGACCACCGAGTCCTCCACCCGGCGGGCGATGGGCCGCTCGCCGACGAGGAAGGCGTCGGCGATGCCGCCGAGTCGCTGCAACGCCTCGTCATCGCGATGGGCGATCGGCTCGCTCGAACGATTGCCGCTCGTCATGACCAGCGGATCGGGGGCACCGAGGTGGAACAGGAGCTCGTGCAGGGGGGCGTAAGGCACCATGACGCCGATCTCGTCGGTGCCCTCCGCGACGCCCGGGAGGCACACGCGGGCCGGGGCCAGCACGATCGGGCGGGCCCGGTCGAGCAGCAGCGAGCGATGCAGGTCGCTCAGCCAGGCGACCTCCCCGGCCGCCCCCAGGTCGCGAGCCATCAGGGCGAACGGCTTCTCCTTCCGGAACTTGCGATCGCGGAGTCGACGGACGGCCTCCGCGTCGCGGGCCGAGCAGGCCAGGTGATAGCCGCCGACGCCCTTCACGGCCACGATGCGTCCCTGGCTCAGCAACGCGGCCGTCCGGGCGATCGCGGTCACACCTTCGAGGACCGCGCCGTCGGGATCGATCAGCCGATAGTCCGGGCCGCACCGCGGGCAGGCCGTCGGCTGGGCATGATGCCGCCGGTTCGCCGGGTCGTCGTACTCGGCCTGACAGGCCTCGCAGAGCGGCCATGCGGCCATGGTCGTGTTCGCCCGATCGTAGGGGAGCGACGTCACGATCGAATAGCGAGGCCCGCACGCCGTGCAATTGATGTAGGGATAGAGATGGCGCCGGCTGTCGGGGTCGTGCAACTCCCCGAGGCAATCTTCGCAGACCGGCAGATCGGGGGAGATGATCGTGACCGGCGCCAGCACCCGCCGGCTGGATCGGATCTCGAAGCTGCCGAAACCCTCGACCGGAGCGGTCCGGCACTCGAACGAGGCGACCCTGGCCCCGGGGGGTGGCTGTGCCTTCAGGGCGGCCACGAACGCGTGCAGGCGCGTGGCGTCCCCTTCCGCATGAATCGAGAGGCCCTGGCCATCGTTGAGGACCCAGCCGGTGACGGCGTGCTCGCGGGCGATCCGGTAGACCGAGGGGCGGAAACCGACGCCCTGGACGATTCCGCGAATCTCGATGCGTACCGCCTCGCGCCCGTCCGGCATGGCTCAGCAGATCCTCGGCAACTGCTCCCCGACCATCGGGGCGAGGACCCGTTTGCCCCCGATGGCGGTTCGCACGGCGACGATCCCCGGGTGCTCGGCCGTCACCCGGCCGATGATTTCGGCCTGCCGTCCGGACCGGTGCTCACGCATGACGGACAGCAGACCCTGGGCGTCGTCGCGTGCGACGATCGCCAGCAGCTTCCCCTCGTTGGCGACGAGCAGCGGGTCCAGTCCCAGCAGCTCGCAGGCCGATTGCGTCGCGGGGTGGATCGGGACGGATGTCTCCTCGATCAACATGCCGACGCGGGCGGATGCCGCCAACTCGTTCAGCGCCGACGCGACCCCGCCCCGCGTCGGGTCCCGCAGCACGCGGATCCCGGCACGCGACGCGAGCATCGACTGCACCAGCGTGTGCAGCGGCGCGGTGTCGCTGGCGATGACGGCCTCGAACTCGAGACCCTCGCGGACGCTCATGACGGCCATGCCGTGGTCCGCGATCGTCCCGCTCACGATGACGGCGTCGCCCGCCCGCACCAAGGAGGGGGACAGTTCCACGTGGTCGTCCAGCCGGCCCACGCCCGCCGTGTTGATGTAGCATCCGTCGCCATGCCCGCGGTCGACCACCTTGGTGTCCCCGGTGACGACCGGGACCCCCGCCTCTCGCGCGGCGGCCGCCATCGCCTGCACGACGCGCCACAGCTCCTCCATCGCGAATCCTTCCTCGATGATGAACCCGGCGGAGAGGTAGAGCGGGCGGGCGCCCACCATGGCGAGGTCGTTCACCGTGCCGTTGACGGCCAGGTCGCCGATCGAGCCACCCGGGAAGAAGAGCGGCCGCACGACGTACGAATCGGTCGAGAAGGCCAGCCGCCCGGCCGCGCCCGGGAGGACCGCGGCGTCGGCGAGCCGTTCGAGGGGCTCGTTGCGGAACGCGGGGAGGAAGAGCTGCTCCACCAGCTCGGCCGACAGCTTCCCGCCGGCGCCGTGCCCCATCACGATGTGCGGGTAGTCCCGCAGGGGCAGGGGGCAGGACCGCTTCTCGATGTCGAAGGGCTGGGTCATCCGCTCTGCACCGTCTCGCTGAGTTCCACCAACCGTCCGTAGTTGAAGTACGCGGCGCACGCCCCCTCGCCGGAGACCATCGTGGCCCCGAGCGGCGTGCGCGGCGTGCACTGCTTGCCGAACGCCTCGCACTGGTGGGGCTTGATCGCGCCCCGGAGCACTTCACCGGCCCGGCACAGCCCCGATTCCCGAGGCTCGATCCGGCCGACGTCGAACCGCCTCTCCGCGTCGTACGCCTGGTAGGCCGGGCTCAATCGCCAGCCGCTGCCCGGGATCGTGCCGATGCCCCGCCAGGTCCGGTCGGTCACCTCGAAGACCTCTTGCAAAAGCCCCTGGGCGTGCCGGTTGCCCTCGCGGGTCACGACGCGCTCATAGGCATTGTCGACCGACGCCTGACCGTTCTCGAGCTGCCGGACCGCGCGGCGGATCCCCTCCAGCACGTCGAGGGGCTCGAAGCCGGTGACCACGATCGGGACGCGATGTCGCTCGGCGAGGGGCGGGTACTGCCAGTATCCCATCACGCTGCAGACATGGCCGGCGGCCAGGAAGGCCTGCACGCGATTCCCCGGGGCGCTCATGATCGCGTCGATGGCGGGAGGGACGAGCACGTGAGAGACGAGCATGCTGAAATTGGCGAGCCCGGCCGACTTCGCGAGGTGGACGGCCATCGCGTTCGCCGGGGCGGTGGTCTCGAACCCGATGGCGAAGAACACCACCTCCCGGTCGGGATTGCAGCGAGCCAGCTCAACGGCGTCCAGCGGCGAGTAGACGACCCGGACGTCCGCCCCGCGACTCTTCACGGCGAACAGATCCCCGCGGCTGCCGGGGACGCGCAGCATGTCGCCGAAGGAACAGAAGGTGACGCCGGGCGTGGCCGCGATGGCCAGCGCCTTGTCGATCACGTCCAGGGGCGTCACGCAGACCGGGCACCCCGGGCCGTGGATCAGCTCGATCCCCTCGGGCAGCAACTGATCGATGCCGTTGCGGATGATCGAGTGCGTCTGCCCGCCGCAGACCTCCATGATCCGCCACCGGCCTTTGGCCGTCCGGTGGATCTCCCGCGAGATCCGCCGGGCGATCTCGCCGTCGCGAAACTCGCTGAGGTACTTCATGGCTGTCCCGCGGGGCGTGGGTGTTCGATGTCCGAGGGCGGGGGCGGGGAAGGGTCACCGACCGCGTCGCCTCCATCCGGAGGGCCGGCGTTCATCTCCTCCGCGAGGATCCCCATCTCGTCGAAGAGCCGGAGCGTCTCGCGGGCGGACTCCTCATCGATCTTGTTGAGCGCGACCCCCACGTGCACGATCGTGAAGTCGCCGACGCCCACCTCGGGGACGTACGCCAGGCAGACCTCCTTGACGACGCCGCCGAAGTTCACCTTGCCCATGCGCGTGCCGTGCGCCTCGTAGATTTCCTGGACCTGACCCGGTACGGCAAGGCACATCGGATGGGATCCCTTGTCGGTTAGGCGGAGGGAGTCTTCTCGGTCACCTTGCTCTGTCGAAGACCCCGGAGACCCCCACGGATCCCCCTTTTGCAAGGGGTGGTGGTTTCTCTCCCCCTTACCATGGGGGAGTCGGAGGGGGTACGAGTGCCGCGGCCGTCACCAAGGGTCAGACCTTCTACAGAGCACGGTCACCTCATTATATCGAATGCCGTCCGAGGGCGAACCCGCCTTCAAGATCCCGGATGCCCGAGGTAATCTTGCGACCAAGCGGCTGGCCACGGTTGCAGTGTCTTTCGCTTGCCCCCCACCCAACCCTCCCCCACGAGGGGGGAGGGCTTCCAATAGTCCTCACCTCCCCCCTCGTGGGGGAGGGTTGGGTGGGGGGGCGCTGGCTGAGGAAGTGAAGTCCAACCCCGGCCAGCCGCTTAGATTGTGCGAAAGGGGAGGGCCGTGCACGAGCTATCGATCGCCGAGAACCTGGTCTCCACGGTCGTCGCGGCCGTCCGGGCGAACGCGAACACCACGGAGTCCTCGGCCCTGGAAGTCCGCGAGGTGCGCGTCCGCCTGGGGCGGCTCGCGGGCGTCGAGAAGGACTCGCTCCTCTTCTGCTACGACATGGTGACGGCGGACACCTCCCTGGCCGGGTCGCGGCTGATCATCGAGGACACGGCGGTCGTCATCTTCTGCGCACGCTGTCAATCCGAGGTGGAGTTGCCGGGGATCCAGAGTTTCCTCTGTCCCCGATGCGGCCAGCCCGGCAGCGAGATCCGCCAGGGGCGCGAACTGGAGCTCGCGACGATCGAGCTCGCCGAGCGCTCGAACCCGCCAGCCGGATGAGTGTCGCCGACCCGGACGGCCGCCACGGACCTCGACCCCGGCAGGTGGCCCGCTCGGAGCCGGAAGCGTCAGCGACGGCCGGATGGCCCGGCCGCGGCGTGATGACCGTCGCTGACGCTTCCGGCTCGGATGGCCCCGCCCGGCCTCCCGGTCTCCGAGGTGAAGACCGGCGCGGAGTCTCGGAGACGAAGTGTGGAAATCACCCCTGCCCGGGCATCAATCGCCCCCCAGCACGAAGCCCGCATCGACCAGCGCGCGGCGGGTTCCGCCTTCTGCCAGCAGGGCGCGGAATGTGGCGACGGCCGGCCGGTCCCACCGGGCCTCCGGGATGGCGAAATCGTAGCGTTCGACCCGCAGCGGCGTGAAACCCAGGCCGTAGGCGCGGGCGACCGGCGCGATGGCCACGCCCCAGTCGGCCCGCTGCTGACCCACCGCCGCCGCCACCGCGTTGTGCGAGCGCACCTCGACGGCCCACCCGGGGGGCCGACGTCCTTCGAGGAGGCGGTCGATCAGGACGCGCGTCCCGCTGCCGCGGTTGCGGTTGACCATCAGGCAATCCGTGTCGTGGAGCACGCGGCCCAGGGCCTCGGCGACCGACTTCCCCTCGAACCGCTCATCGCCGGGGCGGAAGACGAGCCCCTGCATGCGGTCGTACCCCCGGAGGAGGCGTACCCCCGGCGGGAGGAAGGGGGCATTGTACGTGTCCGTGGCCGGGTCGAGCAGGTGGATGCCCGCGAGGTCGCACTCGCCCCGCGCGGCGGCCGTCAACCCTCCCTGGGATCCGACCCAGAGGGTCTTGACTCGCAGACCCGTACTCGACGCCATCCGGCCCAGGATCAGGTCAAGGCCGACGCAGTGCGACCCGATCGCCACCAGGTCCGACGGCTCGACGCCCCGGCCCAGCAGCGTCACCGACACGGGCTCGCCCGCCTCCAGGTATTCCTGCTGGCGGGGGATCACGACGAATCCGTCGGCCCGGCTGAACGTGGTCACCGAGCCCGATCCCTTGCCGAGCGGATAGGCCGTCCATCCCTCCCCCGCACCCCCCGCGATCAGGTTGACCAGCAGGTACTCGGTCCTCCCTCGCTCGCTGTTGCAGCGCATCGCCATGCGGGCGGCGATCGCTCCCCTCGACTCGGGCCCGACGCCCGCCAGCCGGCGGAGGACGGGGGCGACGAACTCGTGGAACGTGAAGATCGCCGAGGTCGGGAAGCCGGGGAGGATGGCCACCGGGGTCGATCCGACGGCCCCCAGGCAGACCGGCTTGCCCGGCTTGAGCGCGACCCCGTGGACGACGACCCCGGGGCTCCGCCGCGCGAGCGCCCGGTAGGAGAGGTCGCCCGCCCCCTTGCTCGTCCCGCCGCTCAGGAGCACGACGTCCGCGGCGGTGAGCCCGCGCTCGAGGGCGGTCTCGAGGGCGTGGTCGTCGTCACCGACGATCCCCAGCGACAGCGGCTCGCCGCCGAGCTCGCGCACGGCGTCGGCCAGGAGCGTCGCGTTGGCGTCGTAGACCGCCGCCGGCCGGGGAGCGGAGCCCGGCGCGATGATCTCGTCTCCGGTCGAGAGGATCGCCACCCGAGGCCGCCGGAACACCGGGACGTCGGCCTGGCCGATCGCCGCCAGCACGCCCGTCTCGCGGGCGGACAGGCGGGTACCGCGCCTCAGGACCAGCTCCCCCCGGGCCATGTCGGTCCCGGCGAATCCGACGTTGGCCCCCGGCGCCACCGGCCGGCTGATGATCAGCCGGTCGCCGTCCACCCGCGCGTGCTCGACCATGAGGACGGAATCGGCCCCGCGAGGGAGCATCCCCCCGGTCGCGATCGAGGTCGCGGAGCCGGGATCCACGGGCAGCGACGGCACCACCCCCGTGGCGATCTCCTCGGGGTTCAACCGCAGGTGGCGCGGGTCGTCCTCCGAGGCGCCATAGGTCTCCTCGGCCCGCAGCGCGTATCCGTCGACATTCGACCGGTCGAACGCCGGCACGTCGACCTCCGCACAAACGTCCCGGGCGAGCACGCGCCCGAGGGCCTCGCCGAGCGCGACGGCCTCCACGCCGAGCGGCTCCGGGCGCACGGCCTCCCACCACCGGCGCTCGGCCGTGTCGCGGTCGACGACCTCGAGAAACTGCTCCTGCTCGTGCGACATGGTCGGGCCGACGGTTACGGGTCAGGGGTCGACAACGGCCGCTTCGCCGGCACGCTTCACGCATCATACAACCAGATCGTGACGGTTGTCCCGGCCGGATAGCCCTCCAGGTCGGCCGGGACGAGGACGAACCCGTCGGCGCGGGTCGTGCTGGAGAGGATCGAGGCGCCACTGACGGCCAGCGGCTCGACGCCCGCCTCGACCAGCTTCACGCGTGCGTAATCGACCCGACCCACGGCCGAGACCAGCTTGTGGGCCAGGGGACGCTCGATGGACCGGTACGGCCAGTCGGCCGGCCGGCCCCCCAGCCGGCGCACGATTCGGCCCGCGAACAGGTCGTACGCGCAGAGGCAGCTCACCGGGTTGCCGGGCAGCAGGACGACGGGCACGCCGCCGACGAATCCGAGCCCCGTCGGGCTCGCCGGCCGGAGGGCCACGCCGTGAACCGGCAATTCTCCCAGCTCGGCCACCAGTCCCGGGGCGTGGTCCTCGGGGCCGGTGGAACTGCCACCGGAGATGAGGACGACGTGCGACCGCCCCGCGGCCTCGGCCAGGGCGTCGCGCAACACCTCTCGCCGGTCGGGGAGCGGCCCCGCGAGGCGAACGACCCCGCCGTCGCGGGCCGCCAGAGCGGCCAGCATGGGCGAGTTCATGTCGGCGAACCGGTGCCCCGACGGCGGGGTGCCCGGGGGCAGCAGCTCGTCGCCCGTGGCCAGGATCGTGACGATCGGCCGCTCGACCGCGGCGACGTTCCCGACTCCGATCGCACTCAGCACCCCGAGGTCCTGGGGCCTCAGGATCCGTCCGGCCGGCAGCACGGCCACCCCGGCCCGGATGTCCTCTCCCACCCGGCCGACGTGCCGGCCGACGGGAACGGCCTCGTGCACCAAGATCCGGTCGCCCTCCCTCGCGGTCGCCTCGGCCGGGACGACCGTGTCGGCCCCCGCCGGGATCGGCGCCCCCGTGGCGATCTCGACGGCCTCTCCGGGCCCGATCACGCCCGCGAACATCCTCCCCGGCCGTGCCTCACCCTTGTGGAGGAAGATCGCCGGTGTGTAGGCGTCGGCCCCGTACGTCTCCTCGCCCCGCACCGCATAGCCGTCCATCGACGCCCGGTCGAACGGGGGCACCTCGCAGCCCGCGGTCACCGCCTCGCCGAGCACCCGCCCCGCCGCCAGTGGGAGCGGAACCTGCTCGACGCCCAGCCGGGCCACCCGGGCGTCGATGAGATCAACGACCGTCTCGACGGCGGTCCGCCCGCGAAAACCCCTCATGCGGGGGTCATGGAACCCGGGATTCGAAGGGGAAGGAGGCTCGGCCACTGGCGCGGTCTCCACGCGGTTTCGCCCGGTGAACCTCACGAAGAGCGGACGGAATGAACCACGGAACACACGGAAGACACGGAAAAGGGATCCGAGAAGGTTCGGTGGGCGGGCCGTCGCCCGACGCCGGCCGGACCTTTCCCTCCCGATCTGTGTTTATCTGTGGCTATTCTTTCCGGATTCGTGGGCCATTTCTTCAGCTCTCCCGGATCCGTGGCCCATTCTCCCCGAATCCTGGAGATCCACGACGGGCGGAGATGCAAATTACCATGCAAGTCTCATGGTCGGCATCCCCGGCGCGACCTCGCGAAGGGAGGCGTGCCCTTCGCGCCACGGCGCCCAGGCCTTACGATCAGGCTGTGGGACCGGCGTGGACTGCTCCGGGTCGGCCGAGTGAACGTTCACGAGAAGAGCAGGACCGTGTCATGAGCAGCGGAAGAACCCTCCCCGCCACATCGTGCCGCACCCTCCGAATCCGGTCAGGAATCGCCGCGTGTGCCGGCGCCTGGCTCCTGATCATGGCCAATCAACCCGCCCATGCCGGCGGCGAGGCCGCGCGGGTGGAATTCAACCGGGACGTCCGGCCGATCCTGTCGGACAACTGCTTCCTCTGCCACGGTCCGGACAAGAACCGCCGCAAGGCCGACCTGAGGCTGGACATCCGGGCCGATGCGCTCAAGGCCGAGGCGATCGTCCCGGGGAAGCCGGACGAGAGTGTCCTGGTGGAGCGGATCCTCAGCGACGACGTCGACGAGCAGATGCCGCCCCCGAAGTCGAACAAGAAGCTGACCGCCCGGCAGAAGGAGATCCTCAAGCGCTGGGTCGAGCAGGGGGCGGAGTACCAGCAGCACTGGTCCTACGAGCGGCCCGTGAAGGCCGAGATCCCGGCCGGGCAGAACGCCGTGGACGTGCTGGTTCGTCGCCGGCTCGCGGAGGTCGGGCTGAAGCCCTCGCCCGAGGCCGACCGCCGCACCCTGATCCGCCGGCTGAGCTCGGACCTCGTCGGCCTGCCGCCCTCGCCCGAGGAGGTCCGGGCGTTCGTCGAGGATTCGGCTCCCGCGGCCTATGAGCGTCTCGTGGAGCGGCTGCTGGCCAGCCCTCATTACGGCGAGCGGATGGCGATCGGCTGGCTCGACGTGGTGCGGTTCGCCGACACGATCGGCTACCACAGCGACAACCCGCGCAACGTCTGGCCGTATCGCGACTGGGTCATCAGGAGCTTCAACGACAACAAGCCGTTCGACCGCTTCACCGTCGAGCAACTGGCCGGCGATCTCCTGCCCGACGCGAGCGTCGAGACCCGCGTGGGGTCGGCGTTCAACCGGCTGCTGCTCTCCACCGAGGAAGGGGGGGCCCAGCCGAAGGACTACGAGGCTCGCATGCTCACCGACCGGGTGCGGGCCGTCGGGGCGGTCTGGCTCGGCCAGACGACCGGCTGCGGCCAGTGCCACGATCACAAGTTCGACCCGTTCACGATGCGCGACTTCTACTCGCTCGGCGCCTTCTTCGCGGACGTCGAGGAGCCGATCATCGGCCGCCGCGAGGACGGGATGGCCGTCACGACGCCGGAGCAGCGGAGGACCCTCGCCGGCCTCGACGCCGCGGTGGCGGAGGCGAGATCGCGCCTCGACGCCGTGGCGCCGCAACTGAACGCCGCGCAGGAGCAGTGGGCGGCCGACGTCGCCCGGTACTCGATCACCCTCCCCGAGTTGAAGACCGATTCGCGGGCGTCCGACGCCGAGAAGAAGGCGGCCCGGGCCGCGAGCGAGGCCCTGAAGAAGCCGGCCGCGTCCCGCGACGCGAGGGAGCGGGAATCGATCCGGGCCTACTTCCTGGCCGCGGCCACGACGCTCTTCCCGGCCGAGCGCGAGGCGCTCGCCCGGGCCGAGCGGGATCGCAAGGGCTTCCACGACGGCCTGCCGAAGTGCATCGTGAGCGTCAGCACCCCGAACAAGCGCACCGTCCGGATCCTGCCGCGCGGCAACTGGATGGACGAGAGCGGCGAGGTCGTCAAGCCCGCGCTGCCGCACTACCTGCCGCAGCCCGTCGTCCGCGACCGCGAGCTGACCCGGCTGGACCTGGCCCGCTGGCTGGTCTCGCGGGACAACCCGCTGACGGCCCGCACGGTGATGAACCGGCTCTGGAAGCAGTTCTTCGGCGCGGGGCTGAGCAAGCAGCTCGACGACCTGGGCGCCCAGGGCGAGCCCCCCACGAACCCGGCCCTGCTGGACTGGCTCGCCTGCGAGTTCATGGACAGCGGCTGGGACCTGAAGCACATGGTCCGGACGATCGTCACCAGCGCGACCTACAGGCAGACCTCGGCAGCGACGCCCGAGCTGCTGGCCGCCGACCCCCTCAACCGGGAGCTCGCCCGCCAGAGCCCGTATCGCGTCGATGCCGAGCTGGTGCGCGACAACGCGCTGGCCATCGCCGGCCTGCTGGTCCCGACGATCGGCGGCCCGAGCGTGAAGCCGTACCAGCCCGAGGGCTACTGGGAGAACCTCAACTTCCCGACCCGGGATTACCCCGCCGACCAGGGCCCCGCCCAGCACCGGCGCGGGCTCTACACCTGGTGGCAACGCTCGTTCCTGCACCCGAGCCTGCTCGCCTTCGACGCCCCCAGCCGCGAGGAATGCACCGCCGAGCGGAACCGGTCGAACATCCCCCAGCAGGCGCTGGTGCTCCTGAACGACCCGACGTACGTCGAGGCGGCCCGGGTGTTCGCCGCACGCGTCCTCCGCGAGGCCCCGGGCGACCTCGAGTCGCGCCTCAACCGGGCCTGGCAGCTCGCGCTCCAGCGCGACCCCAGCCCCGAGGAGGCGAAGACGGTCCGCGACCTGCTGGCGAAGCACCTGAAGATCTACCGGGCCAATCCCGACGCGGCGAAGGCCCTGCTCGGGACCGGCATCGCCCCGCGTTCCGAGGGCCTGGACCCGGCCGAGGCCGCCGCCTGGACGCACGTCGCGCGTGTGCTGCTGAACCTCCACGAGACGGTCACGAGGTCCTGACATGAACCGAGCCGACGGCAACATGGCCTTCCATCGCCGGGCATTCCTCGGCCGGGCGGCCCAGGGACTCGGGACGGTCGCGGTCGCGTCGCTGCTCGAGCCCGCGCTCCTGGGCGGCGAGTCCCCGCGCGTCCCCGGCGCCCGCCCGGCTCCGCCCCGGCGGGCGCGGCGGGTGATCTGGCTGACGATGGCGGGCGGCCCGTCGCAGTTCGAGACCTTCGACCCGAAGCCCGCCCTGTCCAGGATGGACGGGAAGCCGATGCCCGAGTCGTACACCCGGGGCCAGCAGCTCGCCCAGCTCCAGGGGCAGCGGCTCGTCTGCCTGGGCCCGATGTTCCCCTTCCGCAGGTGCGGCAAGAGCGGGACGGAGCTGAGCGCGCTGTTCCCGGAGATCGGCTCGGTGATCGACGAGATCTGCCTGGTCCGGTCGATGACGACCGAGGCGATCAACCACGACCCGGCCCACATGTTCATGAACACCGGCTCGCAGATCGCCGGCCGGCCGAGCATGGGCGCCTGGGTCACCTACGGCCTGGGCAGCGAGGCCGAGGACCTCCCCGGGTTCGTCGTCCTCACGTCGACCGGCAAGGGGCGTTCGCCGCAGCCGATCGCGGCGCGGCAGTGGAGCAGCGGTTTCCTGCCGAGCCGGCACCAGGGTGTGCAGCTGCGGGGCAAGGGGGACCCGGTGCTCTACCTGGCCAGCCCGCCGGGGGTGACGCGGGACCAGCAGGCCGCCGACGTGGCGGCGATCGGGGCCCTGAACGCGCGGCGTGCGGCGGCGACGGCCGACGCGGAGGTGGCCACGCGGATCGCGCAGTACGAGATGGCGTTCCGGATGCAGGCGAGCGTCCCGGAGCTGATGGACGTGCGTGGCGAGAGCGGTGAGACGCTGGAGCTGTACGGCTGCGTGCCGGGTGACGGGAGCTTCGCGGCCAACTGCCTGCTGGCGCGTCGGCTGGCCGAGCGCGGCGTCCGCTTCATCCAGCTCTATCACAAGGACTGGGATCATCACGGCGGCGTGAAGGAGGGGATCACCCTGAAGGCCAGGGAGATCGACCGGGCCTGCATGGCGCTGATCGTGGACCTGAAGCGTCGTGGGATGCTGGAGGAGACGCTGGTCGTCTGGGCCGGCGAGTTCGGCCGCACCCCCATGTCGCAGGGCGGCGACGGCCGCGACCACCACAACAAGGCGATGTCGGTCTGGCTGGCCGGGGCGGGCATCCGCGGCGGTCTCGTCTACGGCGCGTCGGACGAGCTGGGCTACGCGGCGGTGGAGGAGGTGAGCACGGTGCACGACCTGCACGCCACGATGCTCCACCAGCTGGGCATCGACCACGAGGCGTTCAGCGTGAAGTTCCAGGGCCTCGACGCCAGGCTCACCGGCGTCGAGGGGGCGACGGTCATCCGCAAGATCCTGGCCTGACGCGGGGGCCACGATGCTCCCCGGCCCGGAATCGCACAGCTTCGCATGACACAGGCACACCGGACCGCTGAACTCGGGGGTGGAACGAAGATGAGGCCCGATTCGATGATCTCGCAGACCCGCCGCGCCTTCCTCGGCAAGACGGCCCAGGGGGTCGGCACCGTCGCGCTGGCCGCGTTGCTCCGCCCGTCGCTGCTCCAGGCCGCGCCGCCGCGAGGCGTGCTCGGCACCCTGCCGCTGCCGCAGAAGGCCCGGCGGGTGATCTGGCTGACGATGGCGGGCGGGCCGTCGCACCTGGAGACCTTCGACCCCAAGCCGAAGCTCGCCGCGATGCACGGCAAGCCGATGCCGGAGAGCTTCACCAAAGGGCAGCAGCTCGCCCAGCTCCAGGGGCAGAAGCTCCTCTGCTACGGCCCCCAGCTCCCGTTCCGCGCCTTCGGCAAGGAGAAGATCGAGATCTGCGCGCTGTTCCCGGAGATCGGTTCGGTGCTCGACGAGATCTGCCTGGTCCGGTCGATGACGACCGAGGCGATCAACCACGACCCGGCCCACATGTTCATGAACACCGGCTCGCAGATCGCCGGCCGGCCGAGCATGGGCGCCTGGGTCACCTACGGCCTGGGCAGCGAGGCCGAGGACCTACCCGGCTTCGTCGTCCTCACGTCCCTGGGCAAGGGGGGCCAGAACCAGCCGATCGCGGCGCGGCAGTGGAGCAGCGGGTTCCTGCCGAGCCGTCACCAGGGCGTGCAACTGCGGGGCAAGGGTGACCCGGTGCTCTATCTGGCCAGCCGCCGGGGGTGACGCGGGACCAGCAGGCCGCCGACGTGGCGGCGATCGGGGCCCTGAACGCGCGGCGTGCGGCGGCGACGGCCGACGCGGAGGTGTCCACGCGGATCGCGCAGTACGAGATGGCGTTCCGGATGCAGGCGAGCGTCCCGGAGCTGATGGACGTGCGTGGCGAGCGGTGAGACGCTGGAGCTGTACGGCTGCGTGCCGGGTGACGGGAGCTTCGCGGCCAACTGCCTGCTGGCGCGTCGGCTGGCCGAGCCGCGGCGTCCGCTTCATCCAGCTCTATCACAAGGACTGGGATCATCACGGCGGCGTGAAGGAGGGGATCACCCTGAAGGCCAGGAGATCGACCGGGCCTGCATGGGCGCTGATCGTGGACCTGAAGCGTCGTGGGATGCTGGAGGAGACGCTGGTCGTCTGGGCCGGCGAGTTCGGCCGCACCCCCATGTCGCAGGGCGGCGACGGCCGCGACCACCACAACAAGGCGATGTCGGTCTGGCTGGCCGGGGCGGGCATCCGCGGCGGTCTCGTCTACGGCGCGTCGGACGAGCTGGGCTACGCGGCGGTGGAGGACGAGCACGGTGCACGACCTGCACGCCACGATGCTCCACCAGCTGGGCATCGACCACGAGGCGTTCAGCGTGAAGTTCCAGGGCCTCGACGCCAGGCTCACCGGCGTCGAGGGGCCCAGGGTCCTCAGGAAGATCCTGGCGTGAGGGCGACTCCGGTCGCCGCGGGCACCAGGCCTCGCTCCCATTCGCTCCGAACCGGCCGGGAAACCGGGGGATCACTCCCTCGCGGCCCATCCGAGCCGGAAGCGTCAGCGACGGCCAGCCCGCAGTGGCCGGGCCTTCCGGCCGTCGCTGACGGCTTGGCTCGGATCGCCTGATCCGAGGCACCCCGGCTTCGTGCGAACCCCACCGCGGTGCGGCTCCGGCCTCCCGGGGCCAGGGGTAGGGGTCGGCGGGTAGGCTCAAAATCCGCCTTTTGTTAAACAAGTATTGTAGATCCTCTGCCGCCCCGTTAAGCTCCAGCGTCGATCCCCTCGCGCTACCTCCGGGGCCAGGACCATGTTTCGCTTCACGCACGGTTCGACACGCGATTGTGACGGGGTCTCGCGGCGGGGATTCCTCCGGGTCGGGGGGCTGGGGCTGGCGGGCCTGACGCTCGCCGACCTGCTCCGCCTGGAGAGCCGCGGCGCGACGACGTCCCCCGCCCGAAGCGTCATCCTGCTCTGGATGCAGGGCGGGCCGAGCCACATCGACACGCTCGACCCGAAGCCCGATGCACCCGCCGAGATCCGTGGCGAGTTCGGCGTCATCCCCACCGTGCTGCCCGGCGTCCAGATCTGCGAGCACCTGCCGGGGCTGGCGCGGAACCTCGACAAGATGACGATCATCCGGTCGGGCTATTCGTACAACGCCGGCCACGGGATCGCCGACGCATACATGCTCTCCGGCTGGCGGTTCTCGCCCACGACGGTCTATCCCTCGATGGGGTCGGTCATCGCCCGGGAACTGCCTGCGAACCCGGGGATGCCGCCCTACCTGCAACTCGGCGCGTCTGTCGATCAGAAGACCGGGGGCGGGCTTGCGGGATATCTGGGGAACGAACACAACCCGTTCGTGATGACGTCCGACCCGAATTCATCCCGCTTCAGCGTCGACGGGATCACGCTGCCGGGGGGCCTGTCCGCGGCCCGCTTCGCGCGGCGGCGTCGGATGCTGGACCGCTTCGACCGCTGGCAGGATCGCGTCGAGGAGCAGGTGAGCGACTCCCGCGCCATGGATCGGTTCTACGAGAAGGCGTTCGGGATCGTCACCTCCCCCCAGGCCAAGCGCGCCTTCGACCTGTCGAGCGAGGACCCGAGGCTCCGCGATCGGTACGGCCGGCATACCTTCGGGCAATCGTGCCTGCTGGCCCGCCGGCTCGTCGAGGCCGGGGTGAGGTTCGTGACCGTCTCGTCCGGCGGCTGGGACACGCATCAGCAGAACTTCACCAGTTTGAAGAACAGCCTGCTTCCCCGGCTCGATTCCGGCTACTCGACGCTGCTGGCGGACCTCCAGGGGCGTGGGCTGCTCGATCAGACGATCGTCGTCTGGATGGGGGACTTCGGCCGCACGCCCAAGATCAACTCGGCCGCGGGCAGGGATCACTGGGCCGGCTCCACGGTCTTCGGGATCGGCGCCGGGGGCATCCGGGTGGGGGAGGTGCTCGGCAAGAGCGACCGCTACGCCGAGCAGCCGACGACCAGGATGATCCAGGCCGAGGACATCGTCGCCACGATCTTCTCGCGGCTGGGCGTGCCTCTCGACCGCCACTACACGGCGCCCGACGGCCGGCCCTTCCCCGTCAACCCCGGCGGGCGGGTGCTGGACGAGCTGATCGGGTAATCGGAAGGCGTGCGCCATGGGAACGGCGGAAGGTCTCGCATGAGAGCCTCGTCCCGGATCTTCACCCTGCTCTCGCTGATCTCCTGGGCCGTCGGCCAGGCGGCGGCCGGCGACGAGAAGGTCTCGTTCGCGACCGACGAGCAGCCGATCCTCACGAAGCTGGGCTGCAACCAGGGCGCCTGCCACGGCGCCCAGCACGGCAAGGGCTCGTTCAAGCTCTCGCTCCGGGGCTTCGACGACGAGGCCGACCACCGCGAGATCGTCCGGGCCGCCTTCGGTCGGCGGGTCTCGCTGGGCGACCCCACGGCGAGCCTGCTCCTGCGGAAGCCGACGGTCGGCCTGCCCCACGAGGGGGGCCGGCGGCTCGGCGAGGATTCCTGGGCCTACCAGACCCTCGTCCGCTGGCTCCGCCAGGGGGCGACGGGGCCCGCCCCGGCGGACCGGAAGCTCAAGGAACTCGTCGTGGAGCCGAAGGAGCTGATCCTGCGGGCCGGCGAGAAGGCTCGGATCACGGCGAAGGCCGTTTACGAGGACGGCTCGACCGAGCTCCTGAGCGAGAAGGCCGGTTTCGACAGCCAGGCCCCGATGGTCGCCACCGTCGGCGCCGACGGCACCGTCAAGGCGGCGGGGGGACATGGCGAGTCCGCCGTGATGGTGCGCTATCTCTCCTCGGTGGCCGTCACGCGGGTGATCGTACCGTACGGCGTCGCCGCCGCGCTCGATCGGTTCAAGCCGAACAACCTCATCGACACGCTGTGGGCCGAGACCTGGCGAAAGTTCGGCCTGTCGCCGTCGCCCCCGTGCGACGACGCCGAGTTCTTCCGCCGGATCCACCTGAGCACCCTGGCGACGCTCCCCCGGCCTGAAGACGTCGCGAAGTTCGTCGCGGACACGAGCCCCGACAAGCGCGAGAAGGCCATCGATGCGGTGCTGAAGCGGCCCGAGTACGTCGCCGCCTGGGCCTACAAGTGGGGCGACCTGCTCCTGAACAGCCGGCGGACGATCGGCAAGAAGGGGATGTGGTCGCTGCACAACTGGCTGCGGGCCTCGTTCCGCGCGAACAGGCCGATGGATGTGTTCGTCTCGGAGCTGATCACGGCCATCGGGAGCCCGTACCAGAACGGGCCGGCCAATTTCTACGGGATCGGCGGGGCCGACGAATGGACCGAGAGCACCGCGCAGGTGTTCCTGGGCCTCCGGCTCCAGTGCGCGAAGTGCCACAACCATCCCTACGAAAGCCTGCTCCAGGCGGACTACTACGCGATGAAGGCCTTCTTCAGCCGCGTGGGCAAGAAGTCCAGCCAGGAATTCGGCCTGGCCGGGGGCGATTCGGTGATCTTCGTGAGCGACTCGGGTGAGGTCGCCCACCCGCGGACCGGCCAGGTGATGAAGCCGAAGCCCGTGGGCGGATCGCCGGTGGACGATCCGATCGACCGGCGGCGGGCCCTCGCCGCCTGGATCTCCTCGCGCGACAACCGGGCACTCGCCAAAAACCTGGTCAATCGCTACTGGGGATACTATTTCGGCCGGGGCCTCGTGAGCCCGATCGACGACCTCCGGGCGACGAACCCGGCGTCGAATCCCGAGCTCCTGGACGCCCTGGCGGACGACCTGATCGCCCACGGGTACGACATCAAGCATCTCCTGCGGACGATCATGCGATCGAGGGTCTATCAGCTCAGCGCGGTGGCGATGCCCGCGAGCCGCGCCGACGCCGACAACCGCTACGTGACCCACTTCTCGCCGATCCGGCTGGGGGCGGAGACGCTCCTGGATGCGATCGACTTCGCCTGCGGGACGAGGGAGAAGTTCGCCGAACTCCCGTCTGGCTATCGGGCCATCGAGCTTCCCGATTCGGACTACGCCTCGGAGTTCCTCGACGCGTTCGGACGGCCTCGCCGCGCCGTCCCCTGCGAATGCGAGCGCAGCGAGGCCCCCACCATGACCCAGGCCCTGCTGATGATCAGCGGAGGCCTGCTCAACCGCAAGGTCGCCGACCCCGGGGGCCGCGTGGCCCGGCTGGTCGCCGCGAAGACGCCGGTGAAGCAGGCGGTCGAGGAGCTGTTCCTCTGCACGGTCTCGCGCCCGCCGACCCCGCAGGAGAGCCGCGAGGCGGCCGCGGACATCGAGGCCGCCCCGAGCCCGAAGGAAGGGCTCGAGGACCTGCTCTGGACGCTCTTGAACACGCGGGAATTCCAGTTCAACCACTGAGGCCGCGCCGTGCGGCGAGGCCGAACGAGGCTGCCCCATGCGCCTGACGTCGCTCCGACTCCTTCCGGTTTTCCTCCTGCTCTTCCGTCAGGCCGCCGCCGAGACGCCCCATCCGGAGATCACCTACATCCTGCCCGGCGCGGTGCAGCGGGGCACCACGAGCGAGGTCACCGTCGTCGCCCGCCAGGCCAGGCGAGGGTTCGAAACCGCCTCGCAGGTCTTCTTCGGAGGCACGGGGCTGAGCGCCGAGGTGTCTCCCCTCGAGAAGAAGGCGCCGGTCGAGCGTCGCAAGCTGAAGGTGACCGCCGCCCCCGACGCGCCGCTCGGACTGCGCGAGGTGCGGGTGGCGACCGGCAACGGGATCTCGTCGCTGGGCGAACTCCTGGTGGTCGACGACCCGGTGATCGTCGAGACCTCGCAGCCGCACGGCACGCAGGCGACGGCCCAGCCGGTGGAGATCAACCGGGTCGTCGCCGGGGCGATCGCGGCCAAGGAGGAGGTGGACCTCTACCGCTTCCGGGCGAGGGCCGGCCAGGAGGTCACCTTCAGCCTCATGGGGCAGCGGCTCTACTTCAAACGGCACTACCAGGAGGGCGGCAACTCCGATCCCATGCTCGTGCTGACGGATCCCTCCGGGGAGGAGCTGGCGGCCAACGACGACCACGACTTCGGCGACCCGCTGCTCCATCACCGCTTCGAGAAGGACGGCGAGTACATCCTCGCGGTTCGTGACGTCGATTACGCCGGCGCGCCTCACTTCACCTACTCGCTCGCGATGACCGATCGTCCGTTCGTCACGGCGGTGTACCCGGTCGCGATCCCGAAGGACGGCCCCTGGACCGCCTGCGCGAGCGGATATGGCCTCCCGGACGGCCCACTCCGGTTATCCGGCCTCACCAGCCCGGCACCTGCCGGATCGTGCGTGGCCCAGCTCATCGCGAACGGGGTGGCGACGAACGCGGCGACCTTCGAGGTGACCGATCTGCCGATCCACTCGGAGGTGGAGCCGAACGACGATCGCGGTCGGGCCACCCCGGTCCCCCGGATCGGCGTGGTCCTGAGCGGCCGGGTGGATCGGCCAGGGGACGTCGATCACTTCGACGTCACGCTGAAGGCCGGACAGCCGGTGCGATTCGAGGTCAAGGCTCGTCGGGCCGGATCGGGTCTGGACTCGAACCTGCGCCTGATCGATGAGAAGGGCACAGTCGTCGCTTCCGGGGACGACGCCCGCGGCTCCAAGGATGCATCGCTGACGTTCCGGCCGACCTCGGCCGGCCGGTATTCCCTGGAGATCCGGGACCTGCTCCACCGGGGCGGACCGTCCTACGCCTACTGCATCGAGGCGGTCGAGGACGAGCCCGACTTCGAGGTCGCGTGTGACGACGACCGGGCCGGTGTCGGCCCCGGCGGCGCCGTGCCGTGGTTCCTGCGGGCGACCCGTCGCGCGGGCTTCGACGGACCGATCGAGGTGCGAGTCGAGGGGCTGCCGCAAGGCCTCAGCGCCCGGCCGGTGACGATCCTCTCCGCGATGACCGACTCCTGCATCATCCTCCAGGCCGCGCCGGACGCGAAGCCGGCGGCGGCCGCGGTGAAGGTCATGGCCTCGGCCCAGGTGAAGGGGCTGGACGGCAAGACCCGCAAGGTCGAGCATCGCGTCCAGCCGCTCCAGGAACTGTACATGGGCGGGGGGGGCCGCAGCGTCTGGCCGGTCGAGACGCAGATTGCCCAGGTCGTCACCACCGACGACATCGCCGCGGTGCGCGTGTCCCCTTCGAAGATCGCACTGAAGCCCGGTGAGCAGACGACCCTCGACGTCGAGGTCTGTCGCCGATCCAATTTCAAGGGCCGCGTCACGCTGGACGTCCAGTTGCAGCACCTCGGCTCGGTCTACGGGAACTCGCTCCCGCCCGGCGTCACGCTGGTCGAGGCCGGCAGCAAGACGTCGCTCGCGCCCGAGGAATCCAGGGGACGCATCATCCTGAAGGCCGCACCGGACGCGAAGCCCGTCGAGGGCGTTTCGATCGCGGTCGTGGCGTTCGTCTCGATCGACTTCGTGGTGAAGCGGGCGTACGCGAGCGCACCGATCCCGACGACGGTCGGCGCTGCGGCTATTGGGCGCGGGCCGGCGCCTCGCTGAAGGTCCAGCACGGTTCCCATCCCGAGGGAAGGACGAGCACGGGCCCTCCGTTCGCTCCCGGGTGGAGGTCGTGGAGTTCGCGGCTGTCGCCCACCACGATCGGGGTGTCGCTCAGGCGGACGAGGCCCATCGGCGCACCGCCGTGTTCGGGGTCGCCGTCTTCCTGGACGTTCCCGGTGAAGAGTGCGTACTTGCCGTCCGGCGAGACATGCCCGCCGTAGATGTGTCGCCCGTCCTCGGCATAGACGAGCCGTCGGCCGGTGCCATCGGCGTTGGCCCTCCAGAGCTGGGTCCAACCTTGACCCTGGTTCGCCTGCCGGCCGGGTGGCCGCCACGAGAAGATGACGCCCGTCGCGTCCGGGAACCAGTCCGGGGTGCAGCAGTCCACCGTGTTCACGGCCGCGACCGTGCCCGAGTCGACATTCATCCGGGCGATGCTCCACCCGGTGCCGAAGCTGTTCGCGACGCCGATGAGCGATCGACCATCGGGTGACCAGGTCAGTTGCTGGAACAGGCCCCGCCGGGGATATTTCTGCCGCACCCGGCCGGTCTCGGCGTCCACGAGCGAGACGCCCTTGATGCTCAGCGTCGCGAACTCGCGACCGTCCGGGCTCCAGGTCGCCCAGGGCAGGGCACCCTCCTCTCCGAGCACCCTCGCCTCGCTGCCGTCGGCGTTGGCGAGGACCGGGGCGCCCTGCTCTCCATAGCGATTCCCGGAGATCTCCTCGTCGCGCCTCAATCGCCGATAGAGCAGCCGCGAGCCGTCGCGCGAGAACTGGGGCCACGCCTCGTTCCACTCCGGTGTCCGGGTCAGTCGGCGTCGTTGCGAGCCGTCGGGCCTCATCACGTAGAGGTCCCAGTCACGCTGCTCCGAGCGTGCGGGGAAGGCGATCCACCCCTTGCCCCTGACCTCCTCGGCCAGCCGGGCCACGTCGGGCGATGGCTCCGTGGCGACCGTCGAGGCGGCCAGCGCCACGAACACGGACAGCATCATCAGCGGCGTTCTCATGGTCGGGTCGCTCCGCGGTGGACTCTCGACAGCATCAATAGCGGCTAATAATCTCATGCTTCCCTCGGGCGGGCTTCTCGATCCGGACCCATTCGCGGCGCGGATCGAAGTCCGTCCACGCGCGGCCGTCCACGGACACCGCCCGGATCGCCTTCCCTTCCGGATGGCGAAGCCGGACCAGGAGCGATCCGGGCGGAGTGTCGCCGGACAGGTCGATGCGGGCGCGGATCTCGCCGGAGCCGGCGTGGCTGACGACATCCATCGTGAGCGGTCCGAAGTAGGTCGGCGCCCGCGAGACCTCGATCTTCTTGCCGTCCTCGAGCCAGCGTCTGGGTGTCGCCTGGAGGAGCAGGAGCGTCCGGTCTTCTCGCTCGTGGATCAACATCCGGCGGTAGAGGTCGAACCAGGCGCCGTCGGTGCTGGGGGGGCCGAAGTACTGCCCCCACCCCCAGCGGTGTTCCACCGGCTCGAACACGGAGTGGCTGAACGCGCAGGCCATCATGCTGTAGAACGCGCGGATCGCCGGCTTCACCTCGTCACGCAGCAGATAGGCCGTGGCCTGCTGGTTGTAGACCGGCTCGTTCGCCATCCCCCAGCCGCGGAAGAAGAGGTTGTCCTCATGATCGTGGAGCAGGTCGCTCGTGAGAGGGCCGTCCGGGTCGAGCGCCCTGAGGCGAGAGAGATGGAGCGCGCCGGTGTCCACGTCGGTCGGATACCAGACTTCCATCAGGCGGCGGGGCGTGAGCGCGTCGCCGGGGACATAAGGGATCCACGTCTGGTCCCGGAGCTGGACCAGCGGGGAATAGGTCGTGGACATGCCGAACCGGAGCTCGATGGACCGCTTGACCGCCATCGCGGCCGATCGGCACTCCTCCGCGCGGGGATGCTCGATCTCGGAGAGGACGCGGCCCAGCAGGTCCAGCCCGGCGAACAGGTAAGCCTGATTGAACGCCCAGACGCGCGGTTCCTTGGTCAGGTCGTTCAGCGGGGCCAGCATCAAACCTTGCCCCGTGTCGCCTCCCGGCCCGGGACGTTTCACCTGCCCCAGGCACCAGTCGAGGGCCTTCAAGGTCTGTGGCAGCAACGTCTCCAGCGCGGCGCGATCGTGCGTCAGCAGGTAGTGCTGGGCGACGGCGTACATCATGCCCGGCGTGTAGACGCCCCAGTTGGCGAAACCGCCGACGTGCCCGTCGGGCTCCTGGTTGTTCCGATAGATCGCCGCCAGTTCCTCATGCGCGAGGTCGTGGTGACCGCGCAAATCGTAAAGCATGTAATCCACATAGACGGCCTGATTGATCGGCCAGGGCGTGCCCTTCTGGCCGTAGGCGAAATTGCTGTAGGGCAGGTCGATCTCCGGGAGCGGGCCCTCCCCGCCGTGACGCCGGGGCAGGCGGAGCGCGTGCCAGAGATTCGCGCGGAAGAGTTCATTCACGGATGCCTCGGGCACGACGAACCGGGCGCCCCGGTCCAGCAGCTCGGTCCAGTACCGGAGCGTGTCCGCACGAGCCGAGGCATGGTCGAGTTCGAGCAGCCGCCTGAGCTTCGAAGCGGGCACGACGGGGGAGGGTAGCCTGAGCACGAACTCGCTGGCACCCCCGGCGGAGAGCCGGACCTCGACTTCCAGCACGTGGTTCGTTGCCTTCGTCGCCGTGACCGGCCGCGATCGGACGGAAAGGTTCGGTCCCGCGATGGACAATCTCACGTCGTTCGACCGGGCATCCTCGACGATCCACGCCCCTTCCCGCGGTCGGACGGCGAGGTTCGGTGCGGTCGCGGGATCCACCTGAAGGCTCAGGGCGACCGTGACGGTCCTGTCCTTCCCCTGCAACTCAGTGAGCCTGACCTTCTGCATGAGCACCATCGGGATCTCGCCGTCACGCCTGGCCGGCGGACCATCCAGCGGATAGGCGAACTGCTCGATCTCGAATCGCTCGCCCTCGCGTTCCAGGTGAGTCGCGATGACCGGCAATCCGTCCGTGAGGCGTTGTCTCTGCTGCTTCCACGGAGCGGAGGTCGTGGCAGGCGAACTGCCGACGTCCATCGTCATCGCGAATCGATCGGGATTGCCGAGGTCGCTGTGTACGCCCGCCCAGCGGTCGATGCCGAACTTGAAGAGCGCGCTGTCCCAGCTCACGCAGACGATGTGGCCGGGCGGAACTGCGGACGGGTTCCGATAGGTGGCGCTCCCCATGTCCTCCCAGCGGCGGGTGAACTCCTCGTACGTCGCTTCCGGCTCGCGTTCGACCTGCGCGAGGATGCGCCTGGCCCCTCCACTTCGTCAGTTCCTTCTGGTGCTCCTCGAACGAGACGGGAGCATCGCCCGCCGCGAGGAAGACGTCGAGCTCCGGCAGCCAGAAGACCTTGCTCGTGCGGAGTTGATCCATCGTCAGGGAGAATCCCCTCGTCCCCTGAGCGTCCAGGACGACCGTCAACTTGCGGTCATCCGGGCGGTATCCCGGGTCGAGCCGGAGCCTGCGGGCCGTCTCGGCGTCCCCGTTCTCCAGGAGGTGGCTCCAGATCACGTGCGGCTTGGAGATGGGGACGACAGACCGATCCGGATACCTGAGCGTGAATTCGAGCCCATCCACGTCGCCGCTTCCGGCACGGGTCTGGATCACATCCTCGCGCAGGCTGTCCCCTTCCTCGAAGCCTCGCGGCGTCAGATCCTCCACGCCACCTTCCGCCATCCGCAGGCTGACTCGGAATGTTTTCTCCGGCGCGGACGTATGGCCCCAGGAGAGGCGCACCCTGGTCCGGGTCTCGGCCCTCGCGCCGTCGGAGCCGCGCTCCTGGGCCGTCCGCGGCTCGACGCCGTCTGATGCGAGCGTCGGTATCAGAGTGAACGTTGCCAGAAGGACGAGGACCGTTCTCGGGTCGCGATCACGACGCGGCATGGGAACCTCCCTTTCGCTGGATCGAACGCCGGTCCCGCGTTCGCCGCTGGGCCACCTCGGCGGCTCCCGGGGCGACACCCGGCCGGGCGGGGGACGCGGACCGTTGATCCGTCCGCGCGGGGAGCGGCACGCGTTCCCAGGCGATGGATTCGTCGAAGAGGTCGCGGGCGGTGCAGGCCCAGACGACGACGCGCTTGCGATCGAGGGCGGCGGGCTTCCTCGCGAGCGACTCCCGAACCGCCGTCGCCCCGCCGCCGTTGATGGCGATCACCTGGACGCCCATGCCCAGGCGCAGCATGAGCTGCTCCCCCAGTCCCGCGCCCTCGCCCCAGTCCATCTCCCGACGTCGGTAGATGTTCGTGAAGCTGTCTCCCAGGAGGAGGACGGGCGAGGCATCGTCGCCGGATGCCAGCTTCTCGCCCGCGAGGACCTGCACGATCTCGACGGACTGCGGCGAGAAGACGCCGCGCGACGGCTCGATCTCCAGGACCCTCAGCATGTCGCCGTGGCTGGTCACGCGCTCCATCCGGGTCGTGAGCGCGACCTGCCCGGCTCCACCGAGCCGAGGCCGGATGTGCTCTGCGATGGCGTTTGCCGCGATCTCGACCCCTCGCGGAGCCCAGTGGGTATCCAGTTTCAAAAACAGATCACCATTCGAACGGTCCTTCGCGTCCCAGAGGGAATTCGTGACATCCAGGACATCGACGCCCTCTCCCGCGAGCCTCTCCAGGAAGGCCCCCCGATCGCGGTTCCAGGCCGGCCCCGCCTTCGCGGGGTACTCGGACCAGACCCGCTCCGGATAGACGAAGGGCTTCACGGGGAGGGGTACGAAGAGCAGATGGATGCCCCGATCGGCGAGCTGGCGATGGAAATCCGCGATCGCCGAGACCGGATCGCCCGGGGCCCTGGCCGGGCCTCGATCATCGCCGCGGGGCGTCCTCGGGCGCCGCTCCAGGAATCCCGGCCCGGCCGACATCTCGATCTCGTCGAGGTAGAACAGGAACCCGTCGCGCCCGACCACGATCTTCTCGCTGCCCTGCGCCAGCCAGCGCATCATGTTCTCCTTGTAGAACCGCCGGGCATGCGTGCCGAGGATGGACTCGCGGGCGAGCGTCTCCTCGAACTGCTTGAGCGACTCATGGGTCGGGAACGAATCGAGGAGCGACAGGAAGCGCCAGCGGCCGCTCCCCCGGAGTTCGGAGAGGATCTGATGGATGGGAGGGATCGCGACCAGGGCGGCGAAGAAGACCGCCATGCAGAGCGCCGTCCCGCGACCGACCGGGGGCGTCCTCGTCGCCCCGAGGGGGTCTCGCGTGGGGGCCTGATCCGGGGTCTGGACGCTCATGTTTAGAATTGGAAATAGAGGAAGGGGTTGAACGACTGCGCGCTCATCGCGACGACGGAGACGCTCAGCACGGCCAGCGCCCAGGTGGCACGCAGCGGGGTGACCTTCCGGGCGAGGTCCCAGGTCTGGATCCCGAAGAACGCGACACCGGCCGCCACCATCATGACGAAAAGATGGCCCGGCTCGTAGAAGACCGCGCGGAGCAGCAGGGAATTCGAGCCGGGGTCCCTCAGGGGCAGCAGCCAGGAGAGATAGCGGCCCGCCGCGTGCAGGTCGTCGGCCCGGAAGAAGACCCAGGCGACGTTCACGATCAGGAAGGTCAGCGCCACCCGGAAGGGGACCGGCAGCCAGGCATAGAAGCTCGTCTTCCCGAGCACACGCTCCAGCGCGAGCCAGGCGCCGAAGATCGCGCCCCAGACGAGGAAGTTCCAGGAGGCCCCGTGCCAGAAGCCGCCGAGCAGCATCACGACGAGCAGGTTCAGATAGGTCCGGGCCTCCCCCTTCCGGTTCCCGCCCAGGGGGATGTAGAGGTAGTCCCTCAGCCAGGTCGAGAGCGAGATGTGCCAGCGCCTCCAGAACTCGGTGATGCTCTGCGACTTGTAGGGCGAGTCGAAGTTCTTCGCGAACTCGAACCCGAACATCAGCCCGAGCCCGATCGCCATGTCCGAGTAGCCGGAGAAGTCGAAGTAGATCTGGAAGGCGTAGCCGATCACCCCGTACCAGGCATCCAGGCAGTGGAGCGAGTCGGCCCGGAACGCCACGTCGGCCAGCTCCCCGACGGGGTTGGCGATCAGGATCTTCTTCCCCAGGCCGAGCGAGAAGAAGAAGATCCCCCTGGCGAACTTCTCCAGGGTGTGCGACCGCTCATGGAGCTGCGCCTCCAGGTCCTGATAGCGGATGATCGGGCCCGCCACCAGGTGCGGGAACTGGGTGATGTAGCAGGCGAAGGCGTTGAGGCCCAGGAGCTCGATCCTGAGCCGCGTCCAGAAGCCGTCGATCGAACCTCGCTCTTCGAGGAATCGGTGCTGAACCCAGACGCTCGCCGGCCTGGCGCGTCCGTAGAAGATGTCGAGGTTGTAGCTGATCGACTCGAACGTGTAGAAGGAGATGCCGGCGGGCAGGAGCACGACCAGGATGTCCATCTCCTGCCTGCCGAAGAGGGCCAGCATCCGGTTCAGGTTCGCGGCGGCGAACATGAAGTACTTGAAGAAGCAGAGCATCCCCACGTTGCTGACCAGGGAGACGACCAGGAAGATCCGCCGCTGCGCGGGGGACGCCACGGGCTCGCCGTCTGCGCCGTACGAGACCGGGCCGATGAGCCGCCAGTGACCGTAGATGAGATTGCCGCAGCAGAAGTCGACGAGCGTCGACCAGAGGATCAGCAGGATGAACCAGGGATTGGTCCAGCCATAGAAGATGTAGCTCGTCAGCGTCAGGACGGGCAGCCGGAGCGATCGGGGGGCGGCGTAATAGAGCCCGATCGCGACCGGTAAGAAGTAGAAGAGGAAGAGATGCGAGCTGAAAACCATATTATTCCGTGGCCCGGTCCGTCCAGATTGCGCGGTAGCGCGTCCCCTTCTCGTTGATGTGCTTGTCGATGATGCCGCCCATGAACAGCTCGTCGAGCGGGGCCTCGAGCGCCATGCGGTGCACGTCGCCGACCTGGAACCGGTCCACGTTTCCGCCGACCTTCCCGGAATGCTTGTCGGCCGCGGCAGGGCGAGATTTCAGGGGGTTGTAGTGCCCCACGAAGATGTCCTCGCCGTCCACCTTCCCGCGATGGACCTTCAGGACGTGGTATTTCATCACGTAGACGTAATCATAGAGCTTGTTCGGCGGGAACTCGCCGCCGATGGCGGTGAGCTTCGCCGTGACCTCCGTGTCTCCGCTGGCCGCCAGCTCTGGGGACGGGGGGGCCTGGGCGCAGGACGTCAGGAAGAGCGAACTCAGGACGACCGCCGTCGAGAGGAATCCCCGTTTCATGTGACCGTCTCCCGCACCCTCATCTCGGAACATCCATCCTGGCCGTCCAGTGGGGCTCCCACCCGTGAGAGAGCTCGAGGACGGGGCCGTTCCTGGCCCCCGGGTACTGGCGGTGGAGGACGCCGTCGCTCCCGGCCACGACCGGCGTATCGGCGAGGCGGATGAGCGCCATCTCGGTCTGGGCGTTGTCCACCTGGCCCAGATCCTCCCGCGACCTGGTGAAGAGCACGTGGCGGCCGTCCGGCGAGATCAGGCCGCCGTAGACGTGCCGGCCGATCTCGCCGTAGAGCATCCGCTTCCCCTGGCCGTCGGCCTCGGCCATCCAGAGCTGGGCCCAGCCCTCGGTGAGCGGATGGCCCTTTGAGTAGACGACCTGTCGGGAGTTGGGGAACCAGTCGGGCGTGCAGTTGAAGCAGTTCCCGTCGCTGACCCGGTTCAGTTCCCCCGTGAGGGCGTCCATGCGGCCGATCGCCCAGTGCTCGCCCAGCCCGTTGGCGGTCCCGACGAGCCATTTCCCGTCCGGCGACCAGAAGAGCTGCTCCACCATGCCCCGTCGATTCAGTCGTCGGAGCGTGCGCCGGGTGGCGAGCTCGATGAACTGGATGCCCTGCCGGGTCAGGCAGGCAAGCTGGCTCCCGTCCGGGCTCCACGACGCCCACGTGAAGGCGTCTCCGAGGACCTCCGGGGCCGTCCCGTCGGCATTGGCGATGACGAGCTCGTGGGTGCCGTACTTGTTGTTGTCCAGCGGCTCGGACCTCGGCATCCGGTAATAGAGGAGCCGCTTCCCGTCCGGCGAGAATCGCCCGGCCGCCTCGCTGAAGTCCGGCGTCCGGGTGATGTTGACGCGGTCGGATCCGTCCGGCCTCATGAGGAACAGGTCCCAGTCGCCGCCGCCGCTGGGGGCCGAGTACACGATCCAACCCTTCTCCCGGACCTCGGCGGCGAGGGCCGCGACGGCGGAGGGCTCGCGAACCGTCGCCGTCCCCACGCGCTCCTGAGCCCGGGCTGCCAGGCCGCTCCAGAGGAGGCACGCGAGGAAACCCATCGTGCCCGCCCGGCGCCACCGGCTGACGTTGACACGAGGCTTGAGTTTCATATAATTCACCCCGGTTTCACCAAAAGCAACGCGTCGTCGAACATAGAGGACGAGGCGAGGCCTGTCAAGCGAGTGCCGATGCGTTGCTTCCCGGATTCGGCAGCGGGCCGCCGGCAAGATGGCAGTCACCGACCCGGCGAATCGAGCTTCGAGGCCACATGAGCAAGACGACGCCCGAGCCCAAGGTGGTCTCCGCCGCCGGCCCCGCGAGCCCTTTCCTCTCGGTCGAGAAGGCCTTCCGGATCCTCGAGATCCTCTCCGCTCGTTCGCCGCTGGGCGTGACCGAGATCGCCGACGAGCTGGGCCTGAAGAAGAGCAGCGTCAGCCGCCTGCTCAAGGCCCTGGCCGAGCTGGGCTACGCCGAATCGACGGCCCAGCGGGGCAAGTACTGTGTGGGCCCCAACATCCTGGTGCTGGCGCGGAGCTACCTCGAGGATGACCGCCTGGTGAGGGAGGCCCAGCCGATCCTGCGGGAGCTGGCGGCGACGCTCCGGGCCAGCGCGCACGTGGCCGTCCTCGCGGGCGGCAACCTCGTCATCGTGGCGAAGGAGCCGAGCCCGGAGCACATCCAGGTCATCACCAGGGTCGGCGGGCGGACGCCCCTGCACGCCTCGGCGCTCGGGAAGATCCTCCTGGCCAGCCTCCCGGAGAAGAAGCGGCGGTCGATCCTCGGCGAGACCCTGGCCCGGTACACGGACCGGACGATCACGGATCACCGCAGGCTGAAGGCGGACCTCGACCGCGTGCGGGAGCAGGGGTTCGCGATCGAGCTGGAGGAGGAGCACGCGGGCGTCGGCTGCATCGGCGCCCCCGTGCGGGACACCGCCGACCGGTGGGTCGCCGCGGTCTCGGTCGCCGGGCCGCTGCACGGCACCCCCTTCAAGGTCGACGCCGCGCATCGGCGGGTTGTGGTCGAGAAGGCGGCGGAACTCTCGCGGCGCGTCTTCCGCGCCTGATCCGAAGGGGGAACACCATGATCGTCGACGTCCACACGCACGCCTGGGAACAGATCCCCGAGCACATGGACCAGGGCTTCCTGGACGAGCTCCAGGTGGCCCGCCCCGGCGTGAAGATCGCCATCCACGTCGCGTTCGACGACTACATGCGCGCCATGGAGCCGTGCGACCGGGCCATCTGCTTCGGGCTTCGCGGCCTGCTCAGCGGACTGCACGTCCCGAATGAGCACACCGCCGCGTTCGTGGCCCGCGCCCCGGAGAAGCTCATCGGCTTCCTGTCGCTCGACCCGACCGAGCCCTCCTGGCTGGACGACTTCGAGCACGGCCGGACGGACCTGAAGCTCAGGGGGGTCAAGCTCGGCCCGATGTATGCCGGCTTCGATCCCAGCGACCCGAAACTCGACCCGCTCTACGCCGCGTGCGTGAAGCACAACCTGCCCGTGCTCTACCACGTCGGGACCTCGTTCGTCCGGTTCGGACCGCTCGAGTACACGAGGCCGATCCTCATCGACGCGGTCGCGCGCCGGTTCCCGGGACTCAGGGTCATCATGGCCCACCTCGGGCACCCGTGGGAGGGCGAGACGATCGCCGTGATCCGCAAGCACCCGAACGTCTACGCCGACATCAGCGCGCTGCACTATCGGCCCTGGCAGTTCTATCACTCGATGATGCTCGCCCAGGAGTACGGCACGTTCCACAAGATCCTCTTCGGCTCGGACTATCCGTTCACGACCCCGGCGGCCTCGATCGAGGGGCTCCGCAACCTGAATCGCTTCTGCGACGGGACGGCACTCCCGCGCGTGAGCATGCAGGCGGTCGAGGAAATCATCCATCGCGACGCGATCGCGCTGCTCTGGGGAGGACAGCCGTGAACGTCCTGTTCGTGGGGGCGCACCCGGACGACGAGATGGCCTGCCTGGGCACGCTGTTGCTCTACCGCCGACGGGGCGACACGCTCTCTCTCGTCTGCGCCACGAACGGTGACCGCGGCATGAGCGACGATCCCGACTTCCCCCTCGAGGAATGTGCGCGAATCCGAGAGGGCGAGATGAGGGAGGTGGCCCGGGAACTTGGCGCCTCCTACACCTGCCTGGGAGAGCCGGACGAGGCGCTCTACGACACGTGGGAGAACCGGCTGAAGCTGATCGAGGCGATCCGCCGGGCCCGGCCGGACGTCGTCTTCACGCACTACCCGCAGGACTACAATCTCGACCACACCGCGACCTCGACGCTGGTTTTCCAGGCGAGCTTGCTGACACAGATCGCCTCGGTGCGGACCGAGAGCCCGGCGCTCCCTCGCGTCCCGCCGATCTTCTACGTGGATCCCGGCCCCGGCTACGGGTTCGAGGCGACGCACTTCGTGGAGATCGATGAGGCGGCTGTCCGCGAGGCGCGCCGGCTGCTGGGACTGCACGAGAGCCAGATGGCCGTGTCTCGAAGGTTGCTCGGCAAGGACTACCGCGATTCGATCGAGGACCAGAAGCGGGCCACGGGAGTGCGCGTCGGAGTGCCCTTCGCGGAGGCGTTCCGGCCCTGCCTGGCCAGCCGCCGCACGCCACTGGCCAGGCTCCTGCCATGAGCGGAACCGGATTCGTCCTCAGCCCGCTGGATCTGGGCATCATCGTCGGGTCGCTCGTGCTCGTCGTGGCCGTCGGTCTCTGGGCGTCACGCGGGCAGGGCAAGACGGCGCGGGGCTACTTCCTCGCGTCGGAGCGGCTGCCCTGGTGGATCATCGGATCCGCCTTCGTCGCCACGAGCGTCTCCAGCGAGCAGATCGTCGGGACGGCCGGCGCCGCGTACCAGCACGGCATGGCGATCGTGAACTGGGAATGGTGGTGCCTGCCCACGTACACGCTGCTGCTGGTCTTCTTCCTGCCGGTGTATCTCCGGAGCCGGATCACGACGCTCCCCGAGTATCTCTCCAGGCGATTCGGGCCGCTCTGCGGGGATATCTACAGCTGGGTCATGCTGGCGGCCTACACGATCGTGTTCCTCGTGCCCGTGCTCTACGGGAGCACGCTGGTGCTCTCGAAGCTCACCGGCTGGAGCTTCCCCGCGGTCCTCTGGGGGACCGTGGCGCTCGTCGGCCTCTACACGGTGAAGGGGGGCCTCGCCTCGGTCATGTGGACGGACGCGGTCCAGTGCGTGATGCTGGTGGGCGGCGGAATCGCCCTCTACTTCGTCGCCCTGGCGAGGATCCCGGGCGGCTGGCACGCCATGGTCCTGGCCGATCCGGACCGATTCCACCTCTACCACCCCGCCGATGATCCGATCGCGCCCTTCCCCGCGCTCATCTGCGGCTCGCTCGGCGTGTTCCTCTTCTATCAGGCGAGCAACCAGGTCATGGTCCAGCCGCGTGCTCGCCGCTCGACCTGGGACGGCCTGATGGGCATCGTCTTGCGGGCTTCATCAACCTGCTGCGGCCCCTGGCGACCTGCTTCCTCGGGTTCATCGTCCACCACTGGACCCACGAGCTTCATCGGGGCTGCCGCCGCTGGACAACCCGGACACGACGTTCCTGTTCGCCCTGGCCGAGTTTGGCCTGGCCGGGGCCGCGCGCGGCGTGATCGTGGCTGGGTTCCTCGCCGCGGTGATGTCGACGGTGATGCTCTGGCCAACCTGTCGGCCACGATCTTCGCCGCTGGATATCTACAAGCGATGGATCCGCCGCGATGCCGACGATCACGCGGTGGTCCGGGTCGGCCGGACGGTCTCGATGCTCGCGTCGTCATCGCCGCCGTGGTGAGCCCGGCCGTCGAGCGCCTGGGTGGCATCTTCACCTACTTCCAGACGGGGGTCACCTGGCTGGCCACGCCGTTCATCTCGGTCTTCCAAGGGCATCCCGAAGCGGACGAATTACCAGGGGCGCGGTTCGGGATCGTCGGCGGGCTTTCATCCAGCTCGCCGTGGCACTCGGGGCACCCCTGCTGGGATTCAGGCTCCACTGGCTCTACTCGGCGTTCATCGCCCAGGTCATCATCATGGTCGGGGTGGATTCTCGTGTCGCTGGCCGCCACCCGGAGCTGCAGGGAACGCAATCCGAGGAGCCTGGGTCTGGAGCCCGGCCCTGATGGACCCGCACCGGCTGGGGATTTCGGGCCCGCGGCACGGAGCGTCGCCCTCTGGTTCGGCTCTACGCGTTGCTCTGGTTCTTCATCTACTGGCGACGGCGCTTACAGCAGATCCGCGCGGGGAACACGGTGAAGCTCGCCGACGTCCCGGATGCTCCTCCCGGCGACCGAGAGGCCCGGGTCCGCGTCAGGGCGGCGGGCATCTGCGCGACGGACCTGCATCTCCTTTCGGGGCGGATCTCGTTCGAGACGATGCCCCGGATCCTCGGCCACGAGGTCGCCGGTGTCGTCGAGTCCGTCGGGAAGGACGTGCCTCGACCTGGTCGGCCAGCCCGGGTGGTCGTTGACCCGGTGATCGGCTGCGGGCTCTGTTCCTGGTGCCGCTCCGGCCGCAAGCTCCTGTGTCGGGTTGGCGGGGAACTGGGCACGACGGGCGGCGACGGCGGCTACGCCGAATCGGTGAACCTGCCGGCGGAGAACCTCTACCGGCTCCCGGCAGGCCTCTCGTTCGAGGGCGATCGGGTCGGCCGCTGAACTGCACGTGCGGCGCCTTCATGAAGGCCCGGCCGGTGCCGGGGGAGTCGGTCCTCGTGTCTGGGAGCGGGCCGGCGGGGCTGCTGTTCGTGCAGCTTGCACGTGCCTGCGGCTGCACGCCGATCCTGCTGCGGGCGGGCGGCGGGCGCCCCGAGGCTCCGGCTCGGCCTCCGGAACTGGGTGCGACCGGGGCCTGGAGCCATCGGGATCCGGAGATCGCCCGGCGTGTGCTCGACGCCACCGGCGGCGAGGGGGTGGACATCGCCGTCGAGGCCTCGGGCTCGGACGAGGCGGTCGGGCATGCCTTCGACCTGGTCCGTCGGGGCGGCCGGGTCGTCCTCTACGGCATCTCGGGGACGGGCCGGCCCAACATCGCGTCCGACCTGATCGTGAGCAAGGACCTCGGCGTGGTCAGCGGCATCGGGCGCGCTCCCTGCTCTGGGACGAGGCCATCCGGCTCGCGGGCCGCGGTGGTGGGTGGACCTGGCGTCGCTGGTCACCCATCGTTTCCTCTCGAAGACCATGACCGGTTCCTCGCCGTCGCCGCCGACGTCGATCAGTCCGTCAAGGTGGTGCTCACGCCATGAAGATCACCGACGTCGAAGCGATCGTCCTGGAATCTCCCTACGAGAATCGCCCGCCGGAGGGGAGCGAGGAGGTCCACGGCGTCAAGCATTGCTCGCTGCTGAAGGTCACCACCGATCAGGGCCTGGTCGGCCGGTCGGATATCGAGACCGCCCCGCACGTCGCCTTGCGCGCGGCCGTGACGGGCGCCTTCCAGCGGAGCGGGCGTCTTCGAGGGGCTCCGCGAGCTGGTCGTGGGGGAGGACCCGTTCGAGGTCGAGCGCCTCTGGGACAAGGTCTACCGCATGATCTACTACGGGCGGCGGGGGTCGCGATCCAGCTCCTCTCGGGCTTCGACATCGCCCGCCACGACATCATGGGGAAGGCGACCGGCCTGCCCGTGCACAAGCTGATCGGCGCGCGCCGCAAGCGGGTGAGGGCCTATGCCTCGACGCTCTTCCGCCCGACGGCCGACGCGATCCGCCGCTCGTGCGAGTTCGCCGCCGCGCGTGGGTCTTACCTCGCCGTCAAGTTCGGGTGGGGCGTCTGGCAGGATCGCCGCGACATCTCCCCGCGCCGCGGCGCGCGAGACACTCGGGCCGGAGCCCGCATTGCTGGTCGATCCTGCCGATGGTCGTGCGGGAGCCGCATTCGACGCGATCGCAGCCTGTCGCGCGCTCGAGCCTTACGACGTGTACTGGCTGGAGGATTCTCCATCCGGAGGCCTACGACGCTTATGCGGCTGTGCGCGCGGCCGGCGTGAAGACGCGGATCGCCGCCGGAGAGCAGGAGGCGACGGCCTGGGGATTCCGCGAGCTGATCCACCGGGGGGAGGATCGACGTGGCCCAGCCCGACCCCAGCCGCTGCGGCGGCCGCTGCGCGCGGCGGATCGCCCGGGAGGCCGAGGTCGCGGGGATCGACGTCTGCCCCCATGCCTGGCTCACCGACCTCCTGACCGCGGCCAGCCTCCACCTGAACGCGGTGCTGCCGCGCTCGCTCTTCCTCGAATACAATGTGTCCCAGAACCCGATGCTCCGGGAGGTCATCGCGAACCCGGTCGCCCTGGATGCGGACGGGACGATCGCGGTGCCGGACGGTCCGGGCCTGGGCATCGAGATCAACGAGGCCGCCGTGCAACGCTTTCGCGTCTGATGGCAGTCATCCTCGTTCGTCGATCCCTCAGGCCCGACCCGGTGATCTCCCGAAGACCCGCAGCCGCTGAGCCCCCGACGCCATGAATACCATGCCCCAGTTTGCCGACGACACCGAACGCTTCCGCTGGATCCGCGACCATCTCTACGTCCCGGCCGTGTGCGACGTGCTCGACACCCTCGGCTACCGCGATCAGGCGATGCATCAGCGCCTCCGTCCGCTCGACCCCGACAACTGCACCATCGTCGGCCGCGCCCGGACCTTCCGCTGGATGGAGACGGACTACGTCGTGACGGAGACCCCTACGGCCTGAGATCGAGGCGATGGACAGCCTCAGGTCCGGCGACGTCGCGGTCCACTCGTCGGATCACGCCGGCACCAACGCGCCTGGGGCGAGCTCATGAGCACGGTGGCCAAAGCGGAACTGGGCGGCCGGCCGCGACAGTAACATCCGCGATTGCCGCCGGATCATCGCGCTCGGCTTCCCGGCCTTGGCAGCACCGGCATCCGGCCGCTGGACAGCATGGGCCGCGGACGGCTGATGGCCTACGACGTGCCGGTCCGCTGCAAGGGGTGCTCGTCAGGCCCGGTGAGCTGGTTTTCGCGGACTTCGACGCAGGATCGTCCCGGCGCGCGGTGGAGTACGAAGGGCGCTGTACAAGTTCGCTCGAGAAGGCCGGCAAGGAGAACGACTCGCGTCGCGACCTCTTCGCCGGGACACTGCTCCGCCGCCGGCCCCGACCGCTACGGCGGCCCTGAGCGTGCCGGACGACTCGCCCCTCCGCGAGCCGGACCCAACGGAGGTCAAACAGATCGTAGGTGGGTCAGCACGCTCGCGATGCGCAACCCACCGCAGATTCGCGGGTTGCGCCGACCCGTCGGCTGACCCACCCTACCAGAAAGCCGGCCTACTGGTTTCCTGAACTGGTCGGCGCATTGGGGCTAACAGCATCATGCGATACGCCAGGATTCTCGCAGCGATCGGTCTGGTCTGGACGTCGGCCGCCCAGGCACAGCCCCAGTCCGGGACCGTGAAGGTGAGCCGTCGCGCGCGTGGCGGCCCGCCGGAGATCGACCGGATGGCCCTCGGTCAGAGGGCTCTCGACGAACCGGATGTGTGACGGCCGTGGTCCCGGAGATCCGGCTCGTCTGGCCGCGGATCATCCGGCTCTTCGTGCAGGAGCATTTCAACCTCCCGCCGCGCCGGGGCGCGTCCACTTTGAGTCCCTCGATCGTTCCGTGGACACGATCCCTGTGGCCAGCGCGAAGCCCCTGATGTGCATCTGCTTCGCCGCCAGCGCTGCTGTTCGGCAAGGTCGATGAGGATCGAGTCGAGCCCGGAGTATCAGCGGCCTGGCGCGCCTGGTCTCCGATCTGGTGACGCACTACAAGGAGCCGCGGGCGGAATCCGCTACTGGGAGGTCGGCAACGAGCCGGACATACCGCGAGTCCGGGGGCACGCCCTATCGCTTCAAGCCCGAGAGCTACGCGCGATACTACGGCCACACGGTGGCGGCCATCCGCCGATCCCAAGCGCTCGTCGGCGGACTCGGCCCTGGCGAACGTGCGATCCTGGCCATCCTGCCGGCGTCTTACTGACGCTCAGTGACGGGGGAAACACCCTCGACTTCGTCTCGTGGCACATCTACGACAGCGACCCGGCCCGCGTCCGCGGCACCGTCGAATACGTCAAGGACCTGCTCCGAAAGCACCCCGGCCTGAAGCCGGAGACCATCCTTGATGAATGGAACATGGACCTCCAGAACCCGCCTCGACCTGCGGTGGTTCCAGCCCCGCGATGCGCTGGAGGTCATCTGGCAGATGAAGGACGCGGGCTCGACTGGTCCTGCTACTACCACATCCGCGACTACCACGTCGCCTATGAGCAGTTCGCGCCGTTCTTCTCGCCGCAGGGCGCGGCCTTCATGACCCGGTGGTGGAATCGGATGCCCCAGTTCGACGGCCTGTTCGACTACCAGAACTGCGTCCGGCCGTCGTACTTCGCCTCAAGTTCCTCTCCACGCCTGACCGGGGAGCGATTGCGGCTCGACTCGACCTTGCCGACCGTTCACGGTTTCGCCTCACACGACGAGAAGCAGCCTCGATCGACAACTGCTCCTCTGGAACTATTCGGAGAAGCCGGGTGACGGTCGACCTGGTCCTGGAGGGCTTGCCGAGGACATGCTGATGCGACGAGTCACCCTCGACGCCGCTCGCCCCGAGCGACGACGAGAACATGCGGACCGCCCCGAGCCCCTTCCCGGATCTCCAGGGGTGAGCGTCGGATGAGCGTGGAGCTGGGCCGATATGCCGTCGGCCCTGGTCCTTCGAGTGACTCGCTCCGGCCTGGCCAGCCTCCGGCCCTTACGTCCTCGCCGTGCGATCCTCGATCTCCCTGGACGATCTGGCCCAGAACTGCTCGGTCCGGGAGTCGCCGCTCGCGGTTCCGAGGAGCTGCCGCTGCACCTGGACCTTGTACATCCCCGGGTGATATCGGAATGCCTTCCATTTCCTATCCATATTGGGGCCCCACTCGCCCGCATTTCGGAACGAGTGGTAGACCTCCTGCACGATCCCCTGACCCGCCTTGATCTTCGCGAACTGCTGCTTGCGGAACGGGGCCTCGAGCTTCCCGTCCGGCGTCCGGACCGTCGCCAGCCTCGGTCGCGGCGACCGATCGAAAGCCCGCGGAGGGGTAGCAGACTCCGGGTTATGGGAATAAACCCGCCGGGCGAGTCCGCAGAGGACCGGACGGAAACCGCTTCGCCCGTCGCGAGGTTCATGTAAGTGCGTATCACATGATCGCTTGAACCAGCAATGCGGGCAACCTCGGGATCCATGGGCACCTCTGATCCTTCGACGAGCTGCCATCCGCCCAGGGTCGTGGGGAACTCGCTCAACGGGAATGGGGACTTCGTGCTCTCTCGCTCCAGGCTCTGAAACTGGCGATCGCGCCAGAACCGGAGGCCCCCAGAGAGGAAGATCAGCGCGAAGATCAGCGCGAACAGGCCCCATCGCGATCGTGCCGGATTTTCGACCGGGGCTGGGATTGTCGTGACGGTCTCCTGGGATGCATCAGGGGTATCGGAGGAGCTATTCATCACGCGGTCCGAAGGTGTAAGACATGTCTCGGCCTGGCTGACGGAGCCTCGCTGTGGACATTGCACGTTACTTAGATGCCGAGATTATCCCATGGGCGGCCGTGGATACCAAGATCGTGCCGATCGCGAGAGACATTGCTCGCCGGCGGGTTTTGACAGAACCCCCTGCAACACCGCCGGTTCCGCGGCGATGCGGTGAAACCTCGACGTTGAGCGGATTCATCGCGGATCGAGGATCCTCCTCAGAGGGGAGCACGAGGCCCGGGCCCAGGCGGCGTGTTGCCCTCCGCCTCGCCGCCCGATAGTCGCAGGACCCGGGGCCGCGCGTCCGGCCTGGGAGTGGACCTGGTTCGCCGGCGGCGATCACGCCGAGGGGCGCCGCCACGCTCGAGGATGCCCAGGGGCGCCCACCGAACCCACGAGGAGAACGGCGATGTCCTGATCGAGCCGACGTGGCTGTTCAGGACCGCGGGTGCCCTTGGCCACCACCTCCACCCCGCCGCCGGCAGGCCTGGGCGCCGACGCCCTCGGCCGCCACGCATCAGGATCGGACAGATCGGCGTGGGCCATGCACGCGAGCAAGCTGGCCGTCTACCGGCAGTCGCCGGACTACGAGGTCGTGGGCCTCGTCGAGCCGGATGATCGGCTGCGGGAGGAGGCGAGATCGAAGGATGTCTACCGGGGCCTCCCCTGGATGACCCGCGAGCAGCTCCTGGCGGTGCCGGGGCTCCAGGCCGTGCTCGTCGAGACCCGGGTGCGCGACCTCCTCGATACCGCCGAGGCCTGCGTGGCCGCCGGACTGCACGTCCATCTCGACAAGCCGGCGGGCGAGTCGTTCACCCAGTATCGCCGCATCCTGGAAACCGCCTCGACGAAGAAGCTCTGGGTGCAGATGGGCTACATGTACCGATACAACCCGGCCGTCATCCTGCTCCGCGAGGCACTCGGGAGGGGCTGGCTGGGCGAGGTGTTCGAGGTCCACGCGGTCATGAGCAAGGTCGTCGGGCCCGCCGAGCGGACCGCGCTGGCCGCGTATCGCGGCGGGATCATGTTCGAACTCGGTTGCCACGTCATCGACCTGGTCGTGGGCGTCCTGGGCCCGGCGACGAAGGTCACGCCCTACCCCCTGCATTCCTCACGGCGGGGCGACGGCCTGCTCGACAACATGCTCGCGGTGTTCGAGTATCCCGGGGCGACCGCCACGGTGAGGTCGAGTGCCCTGGAGGTCGACGGATTCGACCGGCGGCACCTCACCGTCTGCGGCACCGAGGGGACCTTCCACATCCAGCCGCTCGACAACCCCTCGGCCCGCATCACCTTCTCGACCGCCCACGGGGTCTACCGGAAGGGCTACCAGGACGTGTCGTTCCCGAGATTCACCCGCTACGTGGCCGACGCCGACGACATGGCCAGGGTCATCCGCGGCGAGAAGGCGATCGACTTCTCCCCGCGACACGACCTGGCCGTCCAGGCGGCGGTGCTCCGGGCCAGCGGGCTGACGACCGACGCCTGATCTCGACCGTTGCCCGGCACGCCGTCGGCCGGTATCGTTCAAACCGGCCGTCGTTCGGTGATCGCTCCGCCGACGCCGTGAACCGGTCGTTTCTTGTGACTGTCGACGGCCCGAACTCGCCGACAGTTCCGCGAGCTGGCTCCTTGCCGATGGGGAGAGAAGCATGGCGTCCGAACCGACGCGGCGAGCGTTCATCCAGCGGAGCACGAGCACTCCGGCCCTGCTTTCTGCCGCCTGGACTCTCGGCGCGGTCCACGGATCCGCCGCCGGTCAGCGCGCGACGATCCGCCTGGGGATCATCGGCTGCGGCGGCATCATGGAGCACCACATCAAGGGGCTGGTGGCTCGCCGCGAGGCGGTCTCCTTCGCCTGGCTCTGCGACGTCGACCCGGCACAGATCGATCGGGCGGCCAGGCTCATCGATGGGTTCCAGCCGGCCGCTCCGAAGCGCACGGCCCGGTTCGAGGAGGTGATCCGGGACAGGGATGTCGACGCCTGCATCATCGCCACGCCACACCACTGGCACGCGCCGATCGCCCTTCATGCCATGAAGGAAGGCAAGGATCTGTACATCGAGAAGCCCATCTCGCACGTCTTCGACGAGGGGCCGAGGATCATCGCGGCCGCGAGGAAGTACGGCCGCGTCGTGCAGCAAGGCAGCCAGATGCGAAGCAGTCCGGTCACCGAGCAGGCCGGCAAGCTGCTCAGGGAAGGGATCATCGGCGAGATCAGGGTGGCGCGCGCCTGGACGGCCGAGCCTCGATCGGTCCTGAGGCCAGTCCCCGACGGCACCCCGCCGGCGGGAGTCGACTACGACCGCTGGCTGGGGCCCGCTCCCCGACTCCCCTTCAATACGCATCGCTTCCATGGCACCTGGCGGATCTTCCGGGACTACGGCAACGGCGAGATCGGCGACGACGGGATCCACGACATCGACATGGCCGTCTGGGGGCTGGGGGTGGAGACGCTCCCGAGGCAGATCACCGCACGAGGCGGGCGGATGTACCTCCACGGCAACGACGGCGATTATCCGGACAACCTGAACGTCACCTACGAATACCCGGACGGCCGCCTGCTGATCTACGAGAATTACCCCTTCACCTCCTACGGGCTCCACGGCTTCGACGACGGCAACGTGTTCTACGGCACCGAGGGCTACATGGTGTTCTCTCGCCGGGGAGCCTTCCGCGTGTACCTCGGCCCGAAGGCCCAGCCCGGCCCGACCGAGGGGGAGAAGCTCCACGGCCAGACCGGCTATCCCGAGCACATGGCGAACTTCCTCGACGCCGTTCGCGATCGCTCGCCCACGCGCGCGGCGCCGGAGGTCGCCCACCGGAGCTGCGCGCTGGTGCATCTGGGCGAGATCGCCTACCGCACCCGCGGTCGGCTTGATTTCGATCCCGAGGCTGGCCGCTTCACGGGCTGCGAGGAGGCGAACCGGTTGCTGAGCAAGGTCTACCGCGAGCCTTACGGATTGCCGGGGATCATCTGACCCCTGCAAGAGGGCCGATCCCCAGCGCCGCCGTCAATCGCTCTCGGTTCCTCCGGGGCCGGCATCGGCCGCCTCGTGCTGCCGGCGGATGGTGCTCAGCATCTTGCGGATGTCCAGGAACCCGCCGATGGTGACGGCCACCGTCAACCCGCTGAACATCGTCAGTGCGCCCAGGAGCACGATCGTCCACAGCCACATCCAGCCGCTCATCCCGCGCCTCCGACCTTGAATGCCCCCTCCGTCGGACGATCCCGGTCGGGCCACAGGAGCGAGCCCGCGACCATCAGGACCAGGGCCAGCAGCGTCGTGCCCAGGATGATGTGCGGCTCCTTCAGCCAGCTCAGCCCGAGCATCGTCCGCAGATCTCCGAGGGCCAGGACGGCCAGGCTCCCCGAGCCCAGTGCCAGGTACGCCCCGGCCGTGCTCGCCCGCTTCCAGTACAGACCGCCGGCCAGGAGGGCGATGGCCCCGGTGAAATAGATCGCCGCCGTCACGGCCAGGTAATCCCAGAGGTTCTGGCTCAGCGGATACCAGAGGCTCCACACGAGCAGGAACGCGCCGATGATCACCATCAGGACCCGGGCCAGCTGAAGCCGTTGGCGGTCCGTCAGGCGCTCGTTCATCAACGGGGCGACCACGTCCTCCACGAGCACCGACGACCAGCAGAGGAGGTAGCTGCTGTCCGTCGACATCTGCGCGGCCAGCATCCCCGCCAGGATCAGGCCGATGACCCCGACCGGCAGGAGCTGGCTGAGGAACAGCGGCATCGCCTGGAGCGTCAGGTTCGACTGCGCCGGCCCGGTGAGCATTCGACCATCCGCCCCGAAGAACAGGTCGTGCCCGCGGGCATCGTGCCACATGTACGCCAGCGCACAGACGCCCAGGAACTGCGGGATGATCCAGCGTGTCAGGAAGCCGATCGACGACCAGGTGTACAGCCGCCGGACCACCGTCGCATCGCGGGCCGAGCAGGCGCGCATCAGGGCGGTCGGCCAGACTGCGGTGCTCACCAGCCCCACCACCAGGGCGTTCTGCGCGATCTCGCCCCACCCGAACCCCTCGATCGGGTCGAAGCCCCTGTCGCCGTGGACGGTGCGGACGGTCTCGATCATGCTCGACCAGCCGACCGTCGTCAGTGCGTAGAGGCACGCCAGCACCATCCCGACCGCGAGCACGACGAACTGGATGTAGTCCGTCACCACCACCGACAGCATGCCTCCCAGGACCGTGTAGCTCAGCACCAGGAGCAGCAGGATCGACATCACGACCTTGACCGTCGTCGGGTCGGTCATCCCCGTGAGGCTGGTGAGGAACAGGGCCCCGGCCCGGAGGAACATCCCCATGTTGAGGATGCCCGTCAGGGCGAGCACCACCCCGCCGAAGATCCGCACGCCCCGGCTGAAGCGTCGCTCGTAGAACTCCGGGATCGTCATCACCCCCAGCCGTCTCAGCGGGACGACGAACAGGCCCGTCAGGCCGATGACCAGGCAGAGCACCCCCCCCAGCAGTCCGATGTAGAACGACGCGAACCCGCCGAGGAACCCCTTCTGCGCGGCGTACATCACCGTGACCAGGCCGATCTCCGACCCCAGCATCGTGGCGATGCTGAGGAAGGAGTTCAGCGACCGTCCCGCCACGATGTAGTCGCCCATGTTGGCCACATATCGCTTGACGTAGAGCCCGGCCGCCACGCACGTCAGGAGGTATACGACGACGATCGCCCAGTCCAGTGCGCTGAAGTTGGTGCCCAGGTCGATGGCGTTACTCAACGAGCCCTCTCCTTTCCCCGCTCATCTCGATCGTCGGGAGTTCGACCCGCGTCCAGCAGATGCTGACAGCTGATCACCTTCTCGGCGAGATCCAGCGGCACATAGAAGTATTGGTTGGCGGCTTCGAAGCCGATCCGGGAATCCTGCTTCGCCAGGTCATGGAGGATCCTTGCCTGCGCGATCTCGTCCTCGAGGAGGCGTCTCCGGCGCGCCTCCCGCTCCGCCCCGTCGGCGTGCGGGCCGTCGTCCCGCAGGGCGACCAGCCGGACCTGATTCCCCAGGCTGGCCCAGCAGGTGCCGGCGGCACGCGCCAGTCTCAGCTCGGCGGAGACCTCGGGCCGCAGCGCAGCCGGCGCGGCCGCGACGGCTCGTTCCAGGTGGCCCACCCCCTCGGCCCACCCCCGGGCCATCTTCCGGTATTGCTCCTCGAGCACGTCCACCGGGTAGGCTCCCCTCCACGACGTCAGGTCATCATACGGGTAGCAGGTCATCGTCGCACGATAGCCCGTGGGTTTCCGGTACAGGAGGTTGGCGGGGCCGACCTGCTGCGGCGCCGTGTACAGGCCCGATCCGTAGGGGAACTGCTGGAACGCCCGGCTGAAGGCGGTCCACGCCCGCCGTGCCTCGGCCGCTCCATCGGGACCGAATCGCTCGGCGGCGAGCCCGTCCAGGACCCCGCTCCAGTCGGCCCCCGGGGCGGCGAGCACGCGCTGGGCGATCCGGAGGTTGGGCGACGGGTAGCCACCCAGCGACCAGCTCAGCATCAGGCCGTCGACCCGGGCGGCGGAGAGCCTGGAGCAGTGCTCGGCGACCAGGTCCATCACCGGCAAGTAGGGCAGCGAGGACAGCTCCCAGGTGTTGTTGAAGACGACCTTCGCCGCGATCTTCAGCCCGCGCCGCCTCGCCAGTTCCCAGTGTCTTGTGGCGCGCGGTCCCGGGCCGACGACCGACAGCGAGTACTCCCCAACAGTCCCCTTCACGCCGCCGCGCTCGAACGGCTGGGACCACTCGCTCACCGACATCAGCCAGGCGTCGGCGGGCATCCGGGCGATGAACTCCGGCGCATCACCGTGATTCGCCCAGCCCCAGTCCCAGCAGATCACCTTCGCGGCCGGGTCGACGCGATGCACTCCAGCGGCGATCGTGGCGTTGACTTCCCCCAGGATCTCGGCCTCGGACCGCTTCGAGCATCGAGGGCAGCTCCGCGACTGGGAATGCGAGGCGCAGCTGGTCAGGTTCTCCGACGCCGTGATCGTGAACACTCCGCCCAGGCCGGGCACCTGGCGAAACACGTGACCGAGTGCGTCGCCCAGCCACCGCCGGACCCTCGGGTCGGAGGTGCACATGGCGATGTGGTCCCCCTCGCGGACGCCGGCCATCTCCGGCCGGCCGCGGAAGAACGACTCCGGCTGGGCCCGCGGCTCATTCATGTAGAGGTACACGTTCATCCCGTACCGCTTCGCCCGGCGCACGATGCCGCGCAGGTTCTCCAGCCGCTTCTCGTGGTCCCGGCCGAATTCCGGGAAATCCGACCCGCCCGGGGCAAGCTGTCGGAGCACGACGTGCAGCCAGACCCCGTTGACGCCCACCTCCGCCAGCTTCTCGAGCAGGCCGTCGGGATAGGGGTCGAGCTGCGGGTCCAGCAACGGGTCGCCGAACACGCCGAAATAGGAGTAGATGTAACGGAGCCCCTGGTCCTGATCCTTCGGAGCAGGGGGATCCCCCGAGGCCCTGCTCAGGCGGTCCACGAACGCGAACCGCTCCTCGCCCGGCTTCGCCAGCGCGGCGCCGAAGCGGCGTTCCACCACCGCCTTGATCTCGGCGGCCCGGCGTCGGGCCTCGGGGCCGGGCTCCCGGTATCGGATCGGCTCGCATCTCGGCTTGAAACCGCCCAGCTTGATGCCCAGCACATCGTCCTCACGGAGATGGAAACCCAGCTCCTCGGGCGTCATCTCCAGCAACTCCAGCAACTGCTCGTAGGGCAGCAGGTGCCAGTTCCTCCGCACCAGCGTGATGTAGGCCCTCGAGCGGAAGCGTTCCGCGATCGGCCGATTGGCGGGCAGCCCCATCGAGGCCGCCAGGGCGTTGACCTGCTCCTCGGACGCTCCCACCAGTCGCGACAGCCGCGCCGTGGGCACCAGGTCCCAGTTCCGCCACACCAGGGCATGCAGCCGATCGGGGAAGTGCTCGAACAGGACGTCGGGAGCCGGTGCGGCCACCGGCGGCAACGGCTCCGTCGCAGCCGGCTCCGCTGCTCCCGCCTGCAGCCCCAGGACCAGCCAGATCATGATACGACCAAGCATGGAGACCTCCCCCCTCGGCGGATTCACCGCCCCTCTCGAGCCAGGTGATCGATCCAGGCCAGGATCCGCAGCGCGTCGTCGTAGGACGCCCCCGACGGCACGGCTTCCCGCCCGCGGACGACCCGACAGAAGCACCGCAACTCTTCCGCCAGCATTCCCGAAGGCGCCCCGGACCCGGCCCGGATCTCCAGCGCCATCGGCCAGCGGGCGCGATCATCCCACACCTGAAGCGGCCTCGGGTTCGGGTCGATCCGCGCGGCCCAGCCGTCGCCGAACACTTCCAGCCGGTCGAACCCGTCCGGGGCCATCCCCTCCGGCGTCAGGAACGAGGCCGTGAAGCTCCCCAGGCAATCGTCAGACCAGCGCAGCTCGGCGACGATGAGATCGACACCGCGGTCGGTGCGCCCGGCCCGGCACGCGAAGCTCAACGGTTCTCTCCCCCTCACGAGCGCCAGCGCCACGTACAGGTCATGGACCAGCAGCAGCGTCAACGGGCTCTCCCCCGGATAGGCATCGAGCGTCGTGATCGGACGGTGCCTCACGCTGTTGATGAAGCGGATCGGCCCTCGCTGCTGCACCTCGTCGCGGAGTCGTGCCACCTCGCTGTTGAAGAGGAGGATGTGCCCCACCATCAGGTTGGAAGAGTCGGCACGGACCAGGGGCTTCAAGGACTCGGCCTCGCGTCGCGTCGCCGCCAGCGGTTTCTCGACCAGGACGGCTCTCCCCGCCTCCAGGATCATCCCGGCCACCGGGACGTGCGATCCGGTGCTCGTCGCCACCACCCAGGCTTCCGCGTCCGATTCCGTCAGGGCCTGCTCGATCCGGTTCCAGGACCGGACCCTCGCCCACGGCTCCAGCCGATCGGGGCGGGGGTCGACCACGCCCACCAGCTCGGCCTCCGCCAGTCCTTCCAGCGTCCTGGCGTGCAGGGCGCCGAATCCTCCCAGGCCTACCACCCCGATCCTGACCGGCTCGAACCGCGTTCCCATCGGCTGTCCCCTCGGTCCACGCCGACCAGCGAGATCAGGGCCAACGCGAACGCCGATCCTACTCGCGGCCGCCCGGCCACGCCATCCGCCTCCGGGGAGAGCGGGGCGTCTCGCTCGCGGCCGTCCCGGACGGGGTAGAGATCCCGGGGAGGGGAGATTACCCTGGGGCGCATGATGCCCAATCGGAAACCCGCCCTGATCGTCACCGCCTGCCTCGTCCTCTACGCCTTCCGGGCCCCGGGTCAGGACCGAGAGGCCGGGCCGTCGGACGGGATCGGCTGGCCGGCGGCGATGGCTCGCGTCCACGCCCGGTTCCGCGGTCAGCCGGGCACCTTCGCTCACTTCGGCGATTCCATCACGGTGAGCATGGCCTTCTGGGCGCCCCTGCCGCACGAGCGCAGGAATGGGACGCCCGCGCTGGAGCGTGCCTATCGGCTCGTCGAGAAGTACCTGAAGCCGGAGTGCTGGCGGGAGTGGAAGGGGCCGGCTTTCGGCAACGACGGCGGCCGGACGATCCGCTGGGCCGAGGAGAACGTGGACGCCTGGCTCCGGCGGCTCAACGCTGAAGTGGCGCTGATCCTGTTCGGCACGAACGACCTGACCGCCATGGAGGCGGTCGAGTACCGGGATCGGCTGCGGGCCGTCGTCCGGCGCTGCCTGGACAACGGGACGGTCGTGATCCTGAGCACGATCCCGCCCCGGCACGGGCTGGAGCAGAAGGCGGAGGCCTTCGCGGCGGCGGCGCGAGAGGTGGCGCGCGAGCTGGCGGTCCCGCTCGTGGACTACCACGCTGAGATCCTGAAGCGGCGGCCGGACGATTGGGACGGCTCGGCGGGGGCGTTCCGCGAGTTCGAGGGCTACGATGTGCCGACCCTGATCGCGCGAGACGGCGTCCACCCGAGCGCACCGGAGCGGTATCGGGGCGACTACTCGGAGCAGGCGCTGCGGTGCCACGGCTACAACCTCCGGAACGCCCTCGTCGTGCTGACCTACGCCGAGGTCGTCGAGGCGCTCGCGGTGCCACGAACGGCCGGGCTGCCACACCGGCCGTGGTTCCCGAAGGCGCCGCCGCTGCCGCCCCCCGCGGGCGAGGTGATCCGCGTCGCGGACGTCGAGGGGCTTCGCGCGGCGGCCCGGCGCGTGAAGCCGAACGGCACGATCCTGCTCGCCGACGGGATGTACCCCGTGACCGAAACCCTCGTGATCGCCACCGACCGCGTCACCCTGCGCGGGGAGTCGGGCCGCCGAGAGCGCGTGGTGCTCGACGGCAGGGGCACCCTGGGCGAGCCCTCACGCCCGCGCCTGCACCGGCGTGACCGTCGCCGACCTGACAGTCCGGAACGTCCGCTGGAACGGGATCAAGCCACCGACCGGAACGTCCAGCGGGCGACCATCCGCAACTGCGTCCTGCACAACATCTGGCAGCGTGCCGTCAAGGGGTGAAGGTCCCTCGAGGCGGGCTGGGCGAGACGCGGCCGCGGGGCTGCATCGTCGAGTACTGCCTCTTCTTCAACGACCGCCCCAAGCGATTCGAGGACGACCCTGCCGACTCGCCGCGGACCTTCGACGGGAACTACATCGGCGGCATCGACGTGATGTACCCGACCGGCTGGGTGATCCGCGACAACGTCTTCCTCGGCATCCGCGGCCGCACCGGCACCGCTCGCGGGGCGATCTTCCTCTGGCACGACGCCCGCGACTGCATCGTCGAGCGGAACGTCATCATCGACTGCGATTCGGGGATCTGCCTGGGAAACTCGCACAGGCCGGCGGACGTCCGGACCCACTGCACCGGCGTCGTGGCGCGGAACAACTTCCTCTGCCGGGTGCCCGAGAACGGCATCCTGGCCGACTACACGAGGGACTGCGCGATCCTCCACAACACGGTGCACGACCCTCGGAGCCGGCTCGGACGCCTGATCCGACTGGTCCACGACAACGACGGTCTCCGCGTCGTCAACAACCTGCTCAGCGGGGCCCCGCCGCGCATCGAGTCCTCCAGCGAGATCGAGCTGCGCGGGAACCTGGCCGGCGACCTCACCGCCGCCTTCGTCGCCCCGGAGGAGGGGAACCTCCGGCTGACCGCCGCCGCGAAGGAGGCGATCGACCACGCCCCTTCCCCTTCCCGAAGTCACCGCCGACATCGACCGCCAACTACGCGCGCGCGGGCCCCGGACGTCGGCGCCCACGAATTCCGCCCCACGCTGAGGTTCGACGAGGCGTCACGATTCTCGACGCGAGAGGACACTTCCTGCGGGGCGGAGGCTCCGTGCGCGGCGCGTCCTTGACGAGGGACGCACCAGCCCGTCCAATGGGCACTCGCCTCGCCCAGCGCGACGAGGGGACGCCAGAGCCGGTCGCCCCGGGAGCCCCATGCCCCGCGGCAATCGATCCGTCGACTGACGGTGCGGGAGGTTCGCATGGCCGGGATCGGCCCCACCCTTGGGGGCGACGAAGGTGGCGGGGGCCCTTTTCGGGACGGATGGGGCGATCCAGGCCCGGACCGGCTCACCCTGAGGGCGCCGGCGACGATGTGGGGCGACTGATCGTCGAGCAGTTGCACCGGCTCCTGGGGGCCGCGGAGCAGCGGGGGAGGCGGTGGAGGCCGTCGGGCGCCTCGGTCCCGGGGACGCGCATCACGAGGGCGGGACGGTCTGCACCCAACATCGAGGGGTGGGAGGAGTATCCCCTGGGCGAGCTCCTCGCGGCGGAGGTGGGCGTCGGGTGCCCCGCGGTGGTGGAGAGCGACCGGGCCTGCCTGATCTCGGCGAGGCCGCCTGGGCCGCGCGCGGTTGCCTGCATGCCGTCTTCCCTGGCGGTGGGCACGGGTATCGATGCCGGAATCCTGGTGGATATCACCTGTCCGCGGTGCTCACGACATCGCCGCGATCGGCTGGATGGGACCTCGACCCGATCCCCATCGGGCGCTCATGATCGTTGCGGTGGTTCGAGTCGCACGCCCGGGGCCGGCATCGCGCGGGTGGCGAGGGATGCCGTGGAGGCGGAGCCGGGTTATCGGGGTCCATTTGCGGGCGATCGAGCCGGCGGGGATCACGGCCCACGAGGTGTTCGCCGCCTTCGAGGCGGGCGACGAGCTGGCGGCGCGGGTGATGGCCAACGCGGTCGAGTGCTGGGGGATGGCGGTCGCCAATGTGGTCAGCCTGCTCGACCCCGAGATGGTGATCCTCGGCGGCGGGCTGTTCGGCCCGGCCGCGAAACTGCTGGACCGGATTGTGGCCGAGGCACGGCGATGGGCGCAGCCGGTGAGCTTCCGCAAGGTCGAGATCCGGGCCAGCGCGCTGGGGGCGGAGGCGTGCCTGCACGGGACCGGAGAGCTGGCCCGGCGGGCGGCACGGGGAGGGTCGACGGGGTGAGTGGTCATCGCGCGGTGTTCGCCGCAGCCTGCCTGGGGATGCTCCTGTTCGGCGTGACGCTGACCACGCTCGGGTCGGTCCTGCCCCCCATGATCGCGCGGTACGGCCTCGGCAAGGCCGACGCCGGCTCGCTCCTGGCCCTGATGAGCCTGGGGATCCTGGCCGGCTCGCTCGTTTTCGGCCCGGTGGTGGACCGTTACGGGTACCGGCCGGTGCTCCTGGCCGGGGCGCTCGGGGTCGGCTTCGGGCTGGCCATGATCGCCGCGGCGCCGGGGGCGAGAGTGCTGTCCCCGGCGATCCTGGTGTTCGGATTCGCGGGGGGCCTGCTCAACGGGGCGACCAACGCGCTCGTCGCGGACATCACCCCGGAGGGCCGTGAGTCGGGGCTGGCCCTCCTGGGCGTCTTCTTCGGCGTCGGTGCGTTCGGCGTCCCGTTCCTCCTGGGGGTGATGCTCCGGTGGATGACATACCCCGCAATCGTGGGTGCGCTGGCGGCCCTGGTCGCGGTGCCGCTCGCGGACTTCGCGGTGGTGGAACTCCCGCCCCCGAAGCAGGCGCAGGGGTTCCCGCTGCGGAGGGTCGGCGCCCTGCTGGGGGACGCGGTGCTCCTTCTGGTGGGCCTGATGCTCTTCCTGCAGAGCGGGATGGAGATCACGCTCGGCGGCTGGAGCGCGCAGTACGTCCGGGAAGTGCTCGGGGTGAGCGAGGATCGATCGATCCTCGTCCTGTCGCTGTTCTGGGTCGGGATGGTCGCGGCGCGGCTGGTCCTGAGCGGGATCCTCCGTTCGCGGCCGCCGGGCGTGGTCCTGCCGGCGTTCCTCGCGGTGGCGATCGGGGGCGCCGGCCTCCTGCTGGCGGTGCCGACGCCCGCGGCGGCGGGGCTCGGGCTCTTCCTGCTCGGGGCGGGCCTGTCCGCGGGCTTCCCGATCCTCCTGGGCGTCCTCGGCGGGCGGTATCAGGACCTGACCGGGACGGCCTTCAGCGCCGCGTTCGTGCTCGCCCTGATCGGCGGCAGCGCGCTGCCTTATGTCACGGGCGTCCTGGGGGATCGCTTCGGGCTCAGGGCGTCGCTGGCCGTCGTGCCGCTCTGCGTGCTCGCGCAGGGGCTCTTACTCATCATGCTGCTGCAACGACTCGGGACCGGCGCCGGGGGCGTCGGCGAGTCCGGGTCCTTGAGGGATTGATCCATGCTCGCGATTGAGTGGCTGGAACGGGCGTCCGGGGTCATGGAACGGATCAAGTCGACCCAGATGGAGAACATCCGGCGGGCGGCCGCGCCGATGGTCGAGTCGATCGCCGCCGGGCGGTGGGTCCATACCTTCGGCTGCGGCCACGCGACCATCCCCGTCGAGGAGATGTACCCGCGGATCGGCGGGTTCGTCGGGTTCCATCCGATGGTGGAGCTGCCCCTGACCTTCTTCACGCGGATCGTCGGCGAGATGGGGGTCCGCCAGTTCGTCTTCCTGGAGGGAGTCGAGGGGTACGGCGACCGCATCATGGAGGGCTACGACTTCGACCCCCGCGACACGATGTGGATCTTCTCGCACTCCGGGATCAACGCGGTGAACATCGACGTGGCCCTCCGCGCCAAGGACCTCGGCATGAAGGTCGTGGCCTGCGGGTCGGAGGCGGGATTCCGCTCCAAGCCGAGCCGGCATTCTTCCGGCAAGTCGCTGTTCCAGATCGCGGACATCGTGGTGGACAACTGCACGGACGCCGTGGACGCGTCGGTCGTGCTCAAGGACCATCAGGACCGGATCGGCCCGATCTCGACAATCGCATTCGTGACGCTCGTCTGGATGATCATCACGACCGTGGCCGAGCAACTGGCGGATCGAGGAGAGAAGCTCTTCATTCACCCGTCGCACAACGTCCCCGGGGACACGACGGCGCACCAGCGGCTCGACGCCGCCCTCCGCGAGTACAAGCGGCGCATCGCCGGCGTCTGAGGGATGCCCGCGTCCGGATGGTTGGGTATCGGGGCTCGCCCGTGCCGACCGCTGCCGGGATTGCGCCTTCGACGCGCCCGTTGAAAACCGCCGGACGCTCTCGCAAGATGGGGTATCCCGCCGGCCCTCGCCGGCCACCTCTCGCCCCCGGAGTTGTCGCCATGGCACGCCTGATCGCACTCGCCGCCGTCCTCGTGATCCCCGCCGCCGCCTGTGCCCAGGACTGGGCCAAGGAGCGGCTGGAGAAGTCGCCCCGCCACATTGAGTATGTCAAGGTCGAACACGATAGCCGCCCGGTGAACTGCCTCGTGGCCTACCCCGAGGTGAAGGACAAGGCCCCGGCCGTCGTCGTGATCCACGAGATCTTCGGACTGGCCGACTGGCCGAAGTTGATGGCCGACGAGCTGGCCGAGGCGGGTTACATCGCAATTGTGCCCGATCTGCTCTCCGGCATGGGCCCGGCGGGCGGGGGCACCGAGTCGCTCAAGGGCCGTGATGCCGTGACTCGCGCCGTGCGCGACCTCCCGCAGAAGCAGGTCATGGCCGACCTGGATGCCGTGGTCGAGTACGTCGCCAAGCTGCCGGCCTGCAACGGGAAGGTCGCCGTTTGCGGCTTCTGCTGGGGCGGCGGCCAGGCCTTCAGCTACGCGACGCACAGCAAGGGGATCAAGGCCGCCTTCGTCTTCTACGGCGGCGGGCCCACCGACGAGGCCGCCCTCCGGCGAATCGAGTCGCCGGTGTACGGCTTCTACGGCGGCAATGACGCGCGGGTCAACGCGACGATCCCCCGGTCGGAAGAGCTGATGAAGGCCGCCGGCAAGGTATACGAGCCGGTCATCTATGAGGGGGCCGGTCATGGGTTCATGCGTGGCGGGGAGGCCCCCGACGCCCGCCCCGGCGACAGCAAGGGACGTGACGAGGCGTGGAGGCGCTGGAAGGAACTGCTGAAGAAACTCTGAGCCGTCCTCGTCGATCCCTCCCGGCGTCGGACCATCGTCCCGCCGGGAGTGCCCCGGGGTGCTGGATGCACGCCACGTCCGTCGGGCCACGCGTTGTTTGACGTGCGGGAGGGTGTCCTGTAACCTCACGTCTAACCGCACGCCCGGAGTCGGGGCGGACGGGCGTCGCACACAGGCCCTCGGATCCGGGAGCGGCCGTACCCTCTGAGCCACTCCAACACTGATGGTGAGGAGCAAGATGAAACCGATCCCACGCAGAAGCTTTCTGAGGCGATCCATGGGGGCAGGGCTGGCGCTGGGAGTGCCGAGCCTGGTGAAGGCTGCCGGCGCCCCGTCGAGCGGCCCCAACGAGGCGGTCCGCGTGGCGGTCATCGGGCTGGGTTCGACGACCGCGGTCGGCGGGGTGGGCGGTCGCGGCCACCAGCTCATCGGCCGGCTCCGGGAGATTTCCGGTGTCAAGATCGTCGCGCTCTGCGACGCCGACCAGGCGCACCTCGATCGCGAGGTCAAGGCGGCCCGGGATCATGGCGAGAAGGTCGCCACCTATCACGACCCCCGGGAAGCCTTCGACGACAAGAACGTCGACGCGGTGATCGTCGCCCTGCCGAACCACTGGCACGCCCTGGCCACCATCTGGGCCTGCCAGGCGGGGAAGGACGTCTACGTCGAGAAGCCGTTCTCCTACGACCTCTGGGAAGGCCAGCAGATGGTGGCGGCGGCCCGCAAGTACGGCCGCATGGTCCAGGTCGGCACCCAGAACCGTTCCAGCGCCTTCCTGCGACGGGCGTTCGATCGACTCAGGGGAGGCGAGCTCGGTGCCGTGCGGTTCGCCCATGCGCTGGTGTACCGGCCCCGCGACGGCATCGGGTCGGTCTCCTCGCCAACACCGCCGCCGGGCACGCTGAATGACGACCTCTGGTACGGCCCGGCGTCTAAGAAGCCGCTGATGCGCAAGCAACTGCACTACGAGTGGCACTGGTTCTGGGACACGGGCAACGGGGAGATGGGGAACAACGGCATCCACGTGATCGACATCTGCCGCTGGGCCCTCGGTCAGGATCAGACGCCCCCGCGCGCCATGAGCATCGGCGGCCGGTTCGGCTTCCACGACTCCGGCGAGACGGCCAACACCCACATCGCCCTGCTGGATTTCCAGCCGGCACCGCTCATCTGCGAGATCCGCAACGTGGCCGCCGGCAAGGGCTCGATCGGGAAGTTCCGGGGTCAGGACAAGGGGATCCTGATCGACTGCGAGGGGGGCTCCTTCGCGGGCGACTCCACCGGCGGGGCGTTCTTCGATCGCCAGGGGAAGAAGATCCAGGACCTCGGGAAGGGCGACAGCCCCGATGCGCTGGAGCGGGCCCACCTCTCCGCCTTCCTCGCCGCCGTCCGCAGCCGGAAGGCCGGCGACCTGGCGGCCGAGGCGATCGAGGGGCATCGCTCCACGGCCTGCTGCCACATGGCGAACCTCTCTCATCGGATCGGCAAGCAGGCATCGCCCGAGGCGATCCGGACCGCGATCTCGGGCAGCGTCGAGATGGCCGACGCGTTCGACCGCTGCCGCGAGTACCTCCGCGAGAACGGCGTGGACCTCGACGCCACCCCGGCCACCCTCGGTCCCTGGGTCACTCTCGATCCGAAGCAGGGCCGTTTCGTCGGCGACTTCGCGGACGCCGCCAACGAGCTCTCCCGGCGAACGTACCGGTCGCCCTACGTGGTACCCGAGGTCGCCAGGTCCATCTGATGCCCATCTGACCGGGGCCGCCCCCGTCACCGGGGGCGGCCGCCGCCGGAATCTCAGCGTCCGAGAACTCCTCGCTCGCGAAAGCGGTAGAGGGGTCACCCCACCGCAGCCAGGCCGGGCCCACACACGCGAGGCCCTCGCGCAAACGCCGTGCGCCGCCACGGGCATCGACGAGGCAGCGATCCCTTGCGGCCGCGGCCAGGCCTGTTAAGGTAAGGGGAGATGCATTTGTCGAGACTTCGATCTCTCCTCGGTACGTCGCGCGGACCGCATGCCCGGTGACGTGCGGTGGAGAGGACCGGGGGGAGGTTGCAGCGATGACGGGAGCAAATCGCCGAAGGTTCCTCGAAGCGGGTGGTGCCGCGCTCGCGGCGGTCGGTGCCGCTCCGAGTGCGGCCGGGACGGGGAGCCTGGCCCTCTCCGGAGGCCCCAAGTCGGTCACCGTCCCGGGCCGCCAGGTCGACGCGCTCACGCGGTGGCCCCGCTACGGGGCCGAGGAGAAGCGATCGCTGCACGAGATGATCGACAGCGGACGCTTCTACCAGGAGATCCCGCTCTTTGAGAAGGAGTGGCAAGACTACACCGGGTCTCCCTATGTCAAGGCGCACATGAATTGCTCCAGCGCCCTGACCAGCATGTACTTCGCCCTGGACCTCGAGCCGGGCAGCGAGATCATGGTCCCGTCCTACACGTTCTTTTCCACCTGCCTGGCGATGCGCTTCTTTGGCCTGGTGCCGATCTTCGTCGACATCGACCCCGGGACCGCCTGCTTCGATCTGGACGACGCCCGGCGCAAGCTGACGCCGCGGACCAGGGCCGTCGTCGCGATGCACTCCTGGGGCTTGCCCTGCGAGATGGACCAGATCGCGGGCTGGTGCCGGGAGAAGGGGCTGGTCCTGCTGGAGGACGCCGCCCACGCCCACGGTGCCGAGATGCAGGGCAAGAAGATGGGCACCTGGGGTGCCATGGGGGCGTACAGCTTCCAGGCCTCGAAGGTGCTGCCGAGTGTCGAAGGCGGCATGGGGATGTACCAGACTCGCGAGTACTATGAACGGGCGACCGCCTTCGGAAACTACGACGCCCCGGCGACCTTCCCGGCGGGCAGCCCGGTGCGGGCCTACGAGGGCACCGGCTTCGGCCAGAAGTATCGGATGCACCCGTTCGCCGCGGCCGTGCTCCGGCCCCAGCTCCGCGGGCTGGACGACCGCAATGCCGTGGCGATCCGGAACGTCCGCGCCCTGAACGATCGCCTCGTCCAGCTCCCGGGCCTCTCGGAGCCGCGCTGCCGGCCCGACCAGAAGCGGGTCTACTACTGGGCGAACATGCTGCTGCTGGACCAGAAGAAGGCCGGCTTCTCGCGCGACGCGCTGTTGAAGGCAGTCGTGGCCGAGGGAGTGAAGGCGACCATCTGGGACTACCCCGAGCAGCACAAGATGAGGATCTACTCGGAGCCGAAGTGGTGGCACCACGCCCCGACCATCCCCGCGCAGATGCCGGGTAACGAGCAGGTGAACCGCACCCATATCTTCCTACCCCTCTTCTTCGGCGAGGCTTCAGAGCTGATCGACCAGTACGTCCGGGCCTTCGAGAAGGTCTGGGCTCATCGAGCTGAGCTGGCCCAGCTCTGACCCGGGGTGCATTTCGACCACCGGACTGGCCCCGGGCGTGCGAGGAACGCCCGGTGGGCCAGGCCGGAAACCCGCTCGTCCGTCCGGGCCGACGCGCTCGTCATGGCGAGGATCCCGCGGGATAAGCGCGGAACCGAGCGACGGCGGGGGCCGCGGTGATCAGGGTTCGAGGGCCCCGAAGTACTCGTGTAAGACCCGCGCGAGCTGCGCGCCGTAGAGTTCCCAGCGAGCGGCCGAGGGATAGGCATTCAGGCCGGCGATCCGGTTGACATTGAACTCGTGCACGGCCGCGTCGATGCCGTAGCGTTGCACCCAGCCGTCGCCGAGCGTGCCGGCGTTGCGGAACTCCGCGGTCGTGCTCCCCTCGGTGAACCACGTATGCTCGCGGAGCAGCGCCTCGAGCGTCTTCATGCGACGGAGATGTCGCTCCAGCCCCGCGACCGGCGGCCGGCTGATGTGGAGCCCGCCGTGTCCGTCGTTATGCAGCTCGAGCGCCAGGTGGGGCGCCTTGCCGAGCCGGATCCTCTCCTCGAGCCAGCGCTCCAGGGCGTGATTCTCCGGCGCGAGCACCGGGTCGGCCGGCCTGTCCCAGTTCCGGTTCAGGTCCTTGCCGCGGAGGTTGAACCGGGTCCGACCGCGAGCGACGCCGTCCTTGTTGGCCATCGGAAGGACGAACAGGCAGTAGCGTTCGAGGTATCGCTTCGCCTCGTCATCGTCCCGGAGCAGGCGGTCGACTAGGCCCTGGATGACCCAGTTGCCGCCCGGCTCCCACGGGTGCGCCCGCGCCCGGAGGAAGACGCGGAACGGTGCGTCGGAGTGGCCGACCCGGACCACTTCCAGCCCGCGGCCCTCGACCGTCTTCCCGATCGGCGTGATCTCGACGAGCGGGCTCCTGGCGATCGAGGCGAGCCAGGCCTCGAGGTCGGAGAGGCGATAGGGCTCGACGCGGGCCACGTACAGCTCGGGCCCCGGCATCGTCACGGTCAGACGCACGCGATTGCCGGGGAGTCGCTCCGTCGGGGCCGGCTTCCAGACCCGGCCGTCTGCCGACGTGACCGCGAGCCCCAGTTCGTCGGCGACCGAGGCCTTCCGGCCGTTCCACACGTTGTCCAGGTTTCGGAATTCCAGGACGAGCGACGACCCCGGCTTCGCGACCAGCCGGAAGTGGAAGTGGCCCGCGGCTCGGTTCGGGGAGGCCCGTTCGTGATCGTACAGGAGGTTCACCAGGATGGTGCCGTCCGGCGCCAGTTCGTACCACAGCGGCGAGGCGTTCTCGAAGCTCGTGTCGATGTAGTCGAGCCGGGACTCCGACGGATTCCTCGCGAGATCGGGCGAGGCGTCCGCCCTGCCGGCCCGCTTCCGCCGGATGAGCATCGCGAGGAACTTCGCCGTCTCGTCGCCGATGACATGGTACCCGGCCGGGCTGGGGTGCCGATCGTCGAACCAGCCGGGCAATTCCCGGAAGTGGACGTCGAGCCGGTTGTCCATGACGACGACCCGGCCGTCGCGAATGAACGGTCGGAGCCAGCCGTGGTGTCGTTCGGGGACCTTCTCCAGCGGGTAACGCCGGTAGTTCAGCATGTTCGGCCCGTGCTTCAGCTCGGCCGCGTAACGCGAATAGACATCGAAGAGCGGTAAGTGCTCCGACGCCGCGACCTGGCGGATGAGCCGGTTGACGCTCTCGTCGCGCTCGGCCGTCATGTAAGGGATGATCGTCGTCGGTATGAGGCTCGCGCGCGGGAAGTCGCGGCGCAGCCGGCCGATCAACTCGGCGTAGTCCTTCGGGAAGTTGGCCTCGAATCGCTCTCGCCTGGCGATGTCGTTGAGACCGTAGCGGATGAACACGTAGTCGAACGCGGCCAGGGTCGCGATCTCCTTGGCGTATCGCCCGGAAGAGAGCAGCCCGGAGATGGTCTCGCCGTCAAGTCCCTGGTTCACGACCTCGACGGGTGGAAGGTCCGACTCCGTCGCGAGGAGCAGCCGGATCACGTCCTCGAGGTGAGGCCCGTCCGGATCGACCTGCCGGCAGATGCTGCCGATCGTGGTGCTGTCGCCGAGAAGCAGAATCCGGAGCCTGGCTTCATCCCCGCGCGAGGGCAGGGCGGGCCAGAGCAACAACGCGACCAGGCAAGACGACCGCAGGGATGTGACCCACCGCATCAGTCAGGTTCTCCTCACTCCGAGCCGGCTTCTTCCGGGTCCGGCCCTCCACGGGAGTGGAACACGGGATCCGGGAATTCAGACGGCACAACCTGGACCTGCCCGACCCGGGCCTCGCATCGGGATTGAGGATTCCCGGGCCATCTCGACACGGCCCGCCGCTGCTTCGATGCCGCGGAGGATCCGGCCGGTCCCGCGGTCCAGCAGAACATCGCGGTCGGGCCGGTGCAACCGACCCGTGCCGGAGACTTCGGACTCGCCGGAACAAATGGATCCGGGGCGGCCCCTGGGCCTCCATGACGCTGGGTAATCTCACCGGCCCGAGGTCGTCTCCCGAGGGAACGCGGAAGCGCGGACCGCATTCTCGCACCCACGACTTGCCGCGCGCCGGATTGTCGATTATTCGTGAATTCGCATGATACCTCCGCGTCACCCCAACCTGCCCCGGAATTCTCCCATGACCTTCTCCCCGAGACATCGACGGGCGTCCCTTCCTGGCTGCCTGCTGCTCCTGCTGGCGCACGGTGCCATGCTCCACGCCCAGGAGGCCCCGTACAACGTCTTCCCGGCTGCGGATCCGCCCTACTATCGCGTGCGGTATGAGCCGTCGAAGGAGCCTGGCGCGCTCGTCTACGGGGTCAACTTCACCGCCTGGATCCCCCCTGGCACGAAGACCCTGCGCGGGGTGATCGTGCACCAGCACGGCTGCGGCGAGGGGTCGTGCAGGTCGGGGCTCACGGGAGCGTACGACCTCCACTGGCAGTCCCTGGCGAGGAAGCATGACTGTGCGTTGCTGGCCCCGGCCTATGAGCAGCCCGAGAAGGCCGATTGCCAGATGTGGTGCGATCCGCGCAATGGTTCGAGCGCGGCGTTCCGGAGGGCACTGGTTGATCTGGGAGCGAGGTCGCGGCATCCCGAGTTGGCGGAAGTCCCCTGGGCGCTGTGGGGGCACAGCGGCGGGGGTCACTGGGCGGGAGGCATGGTCATGATGCACCCCGAACGGATCGTGGCGGCCTGGCTCCGCTCGGGCGTCCCCCAGTTGAAGCCGAACCCGGATCGGCCCACGATCAAGGCCCACGCGCTCCCCGATGCAGCGCTCAGGGTGCCGATGATGTGCAACCTCGGTACGAAGGAAGGCGTCTCGGTCAAGGACGACCGGTTTTCCGCTGTCTGGCCCGCGAACGAGGTCTTCTTCAGCGAGATTCGCTCCAGGGGGGGGCTCATCGGCGTGGCGATCGATCCGCTCACCAGTCACGAATGCGGGAATCAACGCTATCTCGCGATCCCCTGGCTCGACGCTTGCCTCACCGCTCGACTGCCGAGAATCCCGGGAGGGCGCCTGAACGCCATGCCCACCGACGACGTCTGGCTCGCCGTTCCGACGGGGACCGAGACCCTGCCTGGCTCGAAATTCGCAACGGACCCCATGAAGGCCGCCTGGCTCCCCAATGCGGCCGTCGCGCGGGCGTGGATGCGATATGTCAAGGACACGAACGTGCCGGATCCGACCCCGCCTCCCGCCCCGACGAACGTGCGCATCGACGGGAGCACGTTGCGCTGGGAGTGCGAGGCCGACCTCGAGAGCGGCCTGGCCGGGTTCGTCATCGAACGTGATGGCGCGTCGCTCGCCACCTTGCCAGAGAATCCCAGGAACCCTTTCGGACGGCCCCTCTTCCAGAATCTCCAGTACAGCGACACGCCCCCTCAGCCACTCGTCGCCATGCAATTCACCGACACGACGGCGAGACCGGGCGTTCGACATACCTACAAGGTGATCGCCGTGAACACGGCCGGGATCAGATCGGAACCGAGCGGTGTGACCGCAGCGGACATCCGTGATCAATAAATAGGAAACTGAAGAGAATTGAGTCTGTTGAGTGCCGTGTTCGTCTTCTTGCCGCGCACGCGAATGGCGGCAGAACCGGAACGGTCCGGCGGATCGCGGCTGCCGTTCAGCGAGGCGGCGGGCGATGTCGGCGAAGCACTCGGTTCATTCGGCGGACGCAAGCACATTGTCTGCCCGTGAAGGGCAAGGCTAAACTGCATCCGAATCGACGCACGGGGTGCGCAGCAGGGGACGGCACGATGAGCAGGGGACCGGCACGGCCTGACCGCGATCTCGTGGGTCGGGGGCGGGATGGCGCGAGGGTCGGATCGGGACTCGTCGTCGCGGCCCTGCTGGCCGCGTTCGCTCAGGCCGCGGACGTCGCGCCGGATTTCGAGCGAGACGTCGCCCCGATCCTCAAGAGCCGCTGCCTCACGTGCCATGATGCGGCCGAGAAGGCGGGGGGACTGGACCTCTCCAGCCGACTGGGACTCTCGAAAGGCGGCGAGTCCGGGCCGGCGATCGTGCCCGGCCGCCCCGAGGAGAGCCACCTCGTCGAGCGGATCGCCAGCGGAGAGATGCCGCCGAAGAAGCAGGGGAGAGCCCGGACACTGCCCGGGGCCGAGCGGATTCTCCTCGAACGGTGGATCGCGGCCGGTGCCCCGTGGCGAGAGGGACGCACGCTCGACCTCTTCGAGTCGACGGGCGAAGATCGCGCCGGGCGGGACTGGTGGTCCCTCCGGCCCATCCGCCGTGCCGCCACCCCCGCGATCACGGCGGGCGAGGATGCCGTCAGCCCGATCGACGCCTACATCCTGCAAGTGCTGAAACAGCATGGCCTGACCATGGCCCCCGCCGCCGACCGCCGTACGCTGATCCGCCGCGTGTGCCTTGACCTGGTCGGGATCCCTCCGACCTTCGACGAGATCGAGCGGTTCGCCGCCGACCCGTCGCCCGACGCGTACGAGCACCTGGTCGACCGCCTGCTCGCCTCGCCGCACCACGGCGAGCGCTGGGGGCGGCACTGGCTCGACGTGGCCCGCTACGCCGAGACCTGCGGCTACGAGCGAGACCAGACGAAGCCCCACGCCTGGAAATATCGCGACTGGGTCGTCCGGGCGCTCAATGACGACAGGCCGTTCGACCGCTTCATCCTCGAGCAGCTTGCCGGCGACGAGCTGCCCGATCGCAGCGAGTCGACGATCGTCGCGACCGGCTTCCTCCGCCTGGGCACCTGGAACGACGAGCCGAACGACCCCCAGGAGTACAAGTACGAGCGGCTCGAGGACATGGTCCACGCCACGAGCACCGCGTTCCTGGGGATGACGATCAAGTGCGCACGCTGCCACGATCACAAGTTCGACCCGATTCGCCAGGCCGACTATTACCGCATGGCCTCGGCCTTCTGGGCGGGATACATCGAGCCCGGCCCGCGCGAGTTCCTGGGCGGGCCCGACGCGAAGGCGCTCGGCCACGACGTCCTGGGCTGGACCGATCGCGGTCGAGAGGTGCCGCCGCTCCATCTGCTGAAGAAGGGCGATCCGACCCGACCCGGGCCGGTCGTCGATCCCGGTCATCAGTCGATGCTCCCGTCCCTCGACCGGCCCTTCGATCCCCCGCCGCCCGGCGCCGGGACGACCCGACGGCGCATCCAGCTCGCGCGGTGGATCGCCGACGCGCGCAACCCCCTGACGGCGCGCGTCTGGGTCAACCGGCTCTGGCAGCATCATTTCGGGGAGGGACTGGTCCGGTCGCCCGACAACTTCGGCTTCACCGGTGAGAAGCCCACCCACCCCGAGCTCCTCGACTGGTTGGCCTCCGAGCTGATCTCCGGAGGCTGGAAGACCAAGCCGATCCATCGGCTGATCCTGCTCTCGCGAGCCTATCGGCAGTCGTCCATCCACCCGGACCCAGAGTCCCAGGGCCGTGTCGACGCCGGTAACCGATTCTGGTGGCACGCCGAGCGAAGGCGCCTGGACGCCGAGGCCCTCCGGGACCGGCTCCTGTTCGTCGCCGGCCGGCTCGACGCGAACCGGCTCGGAGGCCCGAGCTTCCTGCCGAATGTCCCCGCAGACGCCCTCGAAGGGCTCTCCATGAAGGAAAAGGCGTGGACGCCCTCTCCCGAGCCCGAGCAGCTCCGGCGCGGGGTTTACGTCTTCGCGAAGCGAGGGTTGCTCCCGCCGCTGCTCACGACATTCGACCTCCCGGACACGACGCTCCCTTGCGGTCGTCGCGACGTCACGCTGGTGGCGCCGCAGGCGCTCGCACTCCTCAATAACGAGTTCGTCCACGAGCAGAGCCGGAAGCTGGCGGAGCGAGTCTTCCGCGGTCCCTCCTCGCCCGAAGCCCGAGTCCGCGACGCCTGGCGTGCCGTCCTGGGACGGGAGCCCCGGCCATCGGAGATCGCGGCGGCGATCGACCACCTCGGGCGCCAGAAGTCCCATTTCGATCAGCAATCGGGAGACCGGGTGACGGGCGATCCGGAGCTCCTGGCGCTCGCCTCGCTCTGCCATGTCCTGGTGAACTCGAACGAATTCCTCTACGTCGATTGACGAGGCATCATGATGCGCGGACGTTCACCCCGGCGCGGCCCTTTCCCGTGCGGCCAGACCCGGCGCGAATTCGTCTGGGAGATGGGGGCGGGCTTCGCCGGGCTCGCGCTCACGTCGCTCCTCGAGGCCGACGGATTCTTCGGTCGTCATGCCCGCGCGTCTGGACTCGCACCGGCTGCCGGCCTGCTGAGCCCTCGGCCGCCGCATTTCCCGTCGAAGGTGCGGAGCGTCATCTTCCTGATGATGAACGGCGGCCCGAGCCAGGTCGACACGTTCGATGAGAAGCCCGAGCTCGCCCGGCACGCGGGCAAGCCGCTCCCGGAAGGCAGGAAGTTCATCAACTCCGGCGGCCGCAAGATCGGCTACCTCACCCCGGCGTTCCGAAGGTTTCGGCCCGGGGGACGGAGCGGCCTTAGGATCTCCGACTACTTCCCGCGCGTCCGGGAGCACGCCGACAAGCTCGCCGTGATCCGCTCGTGCCACACCGACAGCCACGCCCACGGATCGGCGCTCGTGGCGATGAACACGGGGAAGACCTTCATCGGCCGCCCTTCGCTGGGGAGCTGGGCCGTCTACGGGCTGGGGACCGAGAACCAGGATCTGCCCGGATACGTCGTCCTGCTCGACCACCGCGGTGGTCCGATCAGCGGCCAGCCCAACTGGTCCAGCGGCTTCATGTCGGCCGCCTACTCCGGCACCCTCTTCCGCCCGATCGGCGACCCGATCCTGGATCTGCGCGGACCCGGGCACATCGACCTGAAGGCCCAGCGTGCGCAGCTCGACCTGCTGTCGAGGCTGAACCACGAGCATCTCGCAGCCCGGCCCGGCGGCCAGGAACTCGCCGCGCGGATCAGCAGCTACGAGCTGGCCTTCCGGATGCAGGCCGCCACGCCCGAGGCCGTCGACCTCGGGCAGGAGCCGGCACGAACCCTCGAGGAGTACGGCGTGGGCAGGGAGCCCACGGATGAGTTCGGGCGCAACTGTGTGATCGCTCGCCGCCTGGTGGAGCGGGGCGTCCGATTCGTCCAGCTCTATTCCGGAGGCGGCCACCTCGAAGACACCTGGGACGCCCACACGAGCATCGAGAAGAACCACGGACTGCACGCCGCCGAGGTCGATCAGCCGATCGCCGCCCTGCTGGCCGACCTCGAGCGCCGGGGCCTCCTGGAGTCGACCCTGGTCGTCTGGGGCGGCGAGTTCGGCCGGATGCCGTTCAGCGAGGGCAAGGGCGAGCCGGGCCGCAACCACAACCCTTACGGCTTCTCGATGTGGCTGGCCGGCGGCGGGGTGAAGGGGGGGATCGCCTACGGAGCGACCGACGAACTCGGATTCGAGGCCGTCGTCGACCGCGTCCACCTCCACGACCTCCACGCCACGATCCTCCACCTCTGCGGACTCGATCACGAGCGGCTCACGTACTTCCACCAGGGACGCGACGAGCGCCTGACCGACGTCTACGGCCGGGTGGTGAAGGAAATCATCGCCTGAAATCGGCCTCTTCCGGCAAGGGCTTTGCAGCGGGGGTATGTGAGTTCCGGGGGGCGACCCCATCCCCGGGACCTGGCGGCGAACCATCGGACCGAGTTTGGTGTCCTTGTTGGATCGGGATGCGCCCGTGAACTCCCCCTTTGGCCACGGGATGATTGTGGGCCGAACGACGCCGCTCGTGTGATCCTGCGCTGCGAGCCCAGCGTGGGCGAAGAGGTGGGAGAGGTGGGGACGATGCTGCTGACGATCACGACCACGCATCGACCCGCCACGGACCTCGGCTACCTGCTGCACAAGCACCCCGAGCGGTTCCAGAGCTACGACCTGAGCTTCGGCCGGGCGCATGTCTTCTACCCGGAGGCTTCGGACGACCGCTGCCGGGCCTGCCTGCTGCTGGACGTGGACCCCGTTGGCATGGTGCGGGGCAAGGGACAATCTGAGGGGCTGCTCGACCAGTACGTCAACGACCGCCCGTACGTCGCCTCATCGTTCCTGAGCGTGGCGATCTCTCAGGTCTTCGGCTCGGCCCTCCAGGGCCGCTGCAAGGATCGCTCGGAGCTTGCCGATACCCCGCTGCCGCTGGAGGCACGGCTGGATGTCCTGCCCGTCCGGGGCGGTGAGCGGTTCCTGCGAGCCGTTTTTGAGCCGCTGGGCTACGCCGTCGAGGCGGTGCGCCACCCGCTGGACGAGCGGTTCCCCGCCTGGGGCGAGAGCCCGTACTTCTCCGTGACGATCCACAAGGAGACGAGGCTTTGCGAACTGCTGACGCACCTCTACGTCCTCGTGCCCGTGTTCGACAACGCCAAGCACTACTTCGTCGGCGACGACGAGCTGGAGAAGCTGCTGGCCAGGGGGAGCGGCTGGCTGGCGAGCCACCCCGAGCGAGAGGAGATTACCCGGCGCTACCTCAAGTTTCAGCCGAGCCTGTTCCGACAGGCACTCGCTAGGCTGGTGCGAGAGGAGCAGCCGTCCGAGGCCGAAGGCGACGGCAAGACTCCCGGCGACCGGGCCGAGGAGGTGCTGGAGAGGCCACTGAGCCTGCACGAGCAGCGGATCGGCGCCGTGCTGGCAGCGCTCCGGTCGTGCGGGGCGAAACGGGTGCTCGACCTTGGCTGCGGCGAGGGCAAGCTGCTCCGGGAACTGCTGAAGGACAGGCAGTTCGAGGAGATCGTCGGCATGGACGTGTCGATCCGCTCGCTGGAGATCGCCCGCGACCGGCTCAAGCTGGACCGACTACCCGAACGCCAGGCCGCCCGCATCAGGCTGCTGCACGGCTCGCTGATCTACCGGGACCGCCGCCTGGAAGGGTTCGATGCCGCCGCCGTGATCGAGGTGGTGGAGCACCTGGACCCTCCCCGGCTCTCGGCATTCGAGCGGGCCGTCTTCGAGTTCGCCCGCCCCGGCATGGTCGTCCTGACCACGCCCAACCGCGAGTACAACGTCACCTGGGAGAACGTCGGGGCCGACAGGCTGCGTCACGCCGACCACCGCTTTGAGTGGACACGAGACGAGTTCCGATCCTGGGCCGAGCGGGTCGCCGGTCGGCACGGCTACTCGGTGCGTTTCCTGGCCATCGGCCCGGTGGACGAGGCGCTCGGGCCACCGACGCAGATGGGAGTGTTCCACCGTGGATGATCCTCAATCGGTGAACCCGTTTGATCACCGGATCGTGATTCCATCCCCGTCTTCGTAGGGGCCGCAATTGCGGACCTCTTCGGTCATCCATCCTGAGGAGGTCCGCGATTGCGGACCCTACACAGGCGACCGGAAACCGCTCGAATGATCCGTGTGAGAACGACCCTGGCGCGAACTCGCCAGACTGACACCCGGTGGATGCGACTGCGGACATGCCTCTCAAGATCCCCAAGCTGAGCCTCGTCGTCCTGGTCGGCCCCAGCGGCTCGGGCAAGAGTACGTTCGCCCGCCGGCACTTCAAGCCCACCGAGGTGCTCTCGTCCGACATCTGCCGGGGCATGGTCTCGGACGACGAGAACGACCAGACGGTCACGAAGGACGCCTTCGAGGTGCTCCGGTTCGTCGCCGGGAAGCGGCTCGCCCTGGGGCGGCTCACGGTCATCGACGCCACCAACGTCCAGCCCGAGGCCCGCAAGCCGCTCGTGGAACTGGCCCGGCAGTATCACTGCCTGCCCGTGGCGGTCGTGCTCGATCTCCCGGATCGGATCTGCCAGGACCGCAACGCCGGTCGGAGCGACCGGGACTTCGGCCCGCACGTGATCCGCAACCAGAAGTCGCAGTTGCGGCGCGGGCTCCGGGGGCTCAAGCGCGAGGGCTTCCGCCACGTCTACGTGCTGGAGACGCCCGAGGAGGTGGACGCTGCGGTTGTCGAGCGGGTGCCGCTCTGGAATGACAGGCGGGATGAGCACGGGCCGTTCGATATTATCGGCGATGTCCACGGCTGCTGCGACGAGCTTGAGGCCCTGCTGGAGCGGCTTGGATACCGGTGGACGGTGTACGACCCGCCCGGTCCGATCCTCCGAGACGCCCCGGTCTGGACCCATCCCGAGGGTCGCAAGGCGATCTTCGTCGGCGATCTCGTCGATCGGGGTCCAAGGGTCCTGGATACGGTGAGGCTCGTGGCGACGATGGTCGGCGCCGGCTCGGCGCTGTGCGTGCCCGGCAACCATGACATGAAGCTGCTCAGGAAGCTGCGGGGCAAGAACGTCCAGATCACGCACGGCCTGGCGAACACGCTCGGCGAGATCGACGCCCTGCCGGATGAGGTGCGGGGGCCGTTCTGCGACGAACTGGCCCGGTTCCTCGACGAGCTCGTGAGCCACTACGTCTTCGACGACGGCAAGCTGGTCGTGGCCCACGCCGGGATGAAGGAGGAGATGCAGGGCCGGGGCTCGGCCAGGGTCCGGGACTTCGCCCTCTACGGTGAGACCACCGGCGAGACCGACGAGTTCGGGCTGCCGGTGCGGTTCGACTGGGCATCGGAGTACCGGGGAACGGCGATGGTCGTCTACGGACACACCCCGGTCCCAGAGCCCGACTGGCTCAACCGCACAATCAACATCGACACCGGCTGCGTCTTCGGCGGCAAGCTCACGGCGCTACGCTATCCGGAGAAGGAGTTCGTGTCGGTTCCCGCCGCACGGACCTATTGCGAACCGGCCCGGCCGTTCCTACCACCCGAGCAGCAGGCACCGGCCCTGTCGGCCCAGCAGGCCCACGACGAGACGCTCGACGCCGAGGACGTGCTCGGCAAGCGGATCGTGCCGACGAGGCTGCGGGGCAACGTCGCGATCCGGGAGGAGAACGCCACGGCGGCGCTGGAGGTGATGAGCCGGTTCGCCGCCGACCCGAGGTGGCTGATCTACCTGCCGCCCACGATGTCCCCCTGTGAGACCAGCCGTATCGAAGGCCTGCTGGAGCATCCGGCCGAGGCGTTCGCCTACTACCGCAACGAGGGAGCCCCGCGGGTCATCTGCGAGGAGAAGCACATGGGCTCCCGCGCCGTGGTCGTCGTCTGCCAGGACGAGAAGGCCGCACGAGAGCGGTTCGGCGCGACCACGGGGGAATGCGGCGTCGTGGTGACCCGCACCGGGCGGCGGTTCTTCAACGACGACGCGCTGGAGCGGGCGTTCCTCGACCGGGTGCGGGCGGCGCTCGCCGCCGCCGACCTCTGGACGAAGCTGGACACGACCTGGGCGTGCCTGGACTGCGAGCTGATGCCGTGGTCGGCCAAGGCCCAGGAGCTGCTGCGCACCCAGTACGCCGCCGTGGGCGCTGCCGGGTCGGCGTCCCTGCCAGGAGCCGTGCTCGCTCTCGGCGAGACCGCCGCACGCCTGGAGGGCGAGGAGCGGGGGAAGCTCGCCGAGGTCGAGGCCCGGTTCCGCCTGCGGGGGCAGGACATCGACCGGTTCGTGGCCGCTTATCGCCAGTACTGCTGGCCGGTCGAGTCACTCACGGACCTGAAGCTCGCCCCGTTTCACCTGCTCGCCACCGAGGGTCACGTCCACCTCGACCGGGACCACACCTGGCACATGGAGACGCTGGCCGAGGTCTGCCGGGCCGACCCGGAACTGCTCCTGGCGACCCGGTACAAGGTCGTGGACGTGACCGACCAGGCCAGCCAGGACGAGGGGATCGCCTGGTGGCTGGAGCTCACCGGCCGGGGCGGCGAGGGGATAGTCGTGAAGCCCCTGTCGTTCGTCCACAAGGGTCGGCGTGGGCTCAGCCAGCCCGCCGTGAAATGCCGGGGCCGGGAGTACCTGCGGATCATTTACGGCCCCGACTACACGAGCGAGGAGAACCTGTCCCGGCTCCGGTCACGAGGGCTGGGCCGGAAGCGGGCGCTCGCCCTCGGGGAGTTCGCCCTGGGCGTTGAGGCGCTCGAGCGGTTCGTGAGGAAGGAACCCCTGCGTCGCGTTCACGAGTGCGTCTTCGGCGTGCTGGCCCTGGAGAGCGAACCGGTCGATCCGAGGTTGTGATACGGATCGGGCCCTCGCGGTCTTCCGCGTCCGGGCTCAATGCTTCTCCGGTCTTCAATTCACCGGGCCGGGGGGACGTCGCGGGCCAGTCGCAGACCGTTCCAGCGATGGCGTCGATGGGGCCGGTCGAAATGGCGCAACGCCGGGGCGAGCCCCTCGGCGGAGTCGGCGAAGCCACCGCCGCGGAGGACGCGCGGGCCGGGATCGTCGGGAGACTCGCGACGGTCCGCATCCTCGTATGGATAGGGTCGGTAGAGGCTGGCGCACCACTCGGAGACGTTTCCGCGCAGGTCGTGGATCCCCCAGGCGTTCGCCCGCTTCAGGCCGACGGGCCGCGGTGACCACGCCGCGGGGCTCTGGCCGGGACCATCGTCCCCGGCCTCCCGCCGCGAGTTTTCCCGGAACCACGCAAACGGGCCGGGCGTGTCGTCCGGCGTGGGATCGCCGGCCCCGGCTCGGCAGGCGAACTCCCACTCGGCCTCGGTCGGCAGGCGGAATCCGCCGCCCTCGATGCGTTCGTTCAGCCGCTTGATGAACTCCCGGCAGTCGTTCCAGGAGACGGTGTCGACCGGCATCCGCGCCGCGTCCGGGAACGCCTTGCCCTGGTGGACGCTCGGGTTGGCCCCCATGACCGACTGCCACTGCGCCTGCGTCACTTCGTACTTGCCAAGATAGAACGCCTCAATCGCCACAGTGTGCACGGGTCGGGCATCCGCCAGTCGGTCGGTTCCCATGTCGAACTCACCGGCGGAGATCAGCGTCATCGGGATGTCGAGTCCCCTCACCGTCACTTCTCTCGGCAGACCCGTCGCGGGGTCGAATTTGCTTCCCTCGGCTGTGAAACCGGGGAGGTCGGGATTGAGCCGCCGATTGCACAATTCGAGCCGCGCCTTTGCGTGCCGATCGCCGGGCCGCAGCGCGAGGGCGTCGAGGAACGCGCCGCGGGCGCCCTGCAGGTCTCCATGCCTCAGCCGCTCCTCGCCCCTGTCGGCGTGCTGGCGGAACCTCTCCCAACTCCGCAGGAGCTGGCCGTAGGGGCCGTCGTCGGGCTTCGGCCGGCGGTTTGGGTCGAGTAGGGCATGAACATGATGGCATTTCTGGCACGAGCGGGTCTCCTCCGTTTCGGGGCATCCCGCCTCGTGGCAGCGCAGGCAGCTTGTGGCAATCTGATCAGACCGCGGGAGCGCGTCGGGCTTGACCTCGTTGCGTTCGTTGGCCACGTGCGCCCGGCTCGGTCCGTGGCAATCGCGGCATGTCGTGCCGGACGCGACGTGCTTCGAGACGCCCCACTCCAGGACCGAGACCACGTGGCAACGCGCGCAGACTCCAGCGGTCTTGAACTCCGGGCGAGCGGCACCCTCGTCCTTCGGGGGCTGCGACTCCGAGGCGGAGGCTCCTTCCCTCCGCGTCTCGCGCCCGGCGGGGAACGCGACGAGGCCAACGACCACGGTCATCGCAAGCATGCCGAGGATCAGACGCGCCATTGTCGGTCCAGCCAGCGGTAGTGACGGGGCAACCAGCCTGGGCCGTGAAGCCCGGCCAGTCGTCGGGCGGCGTCGAGGGAGCTCATCTCGATGCGGGCGCTCTTCAGGTGGCGAGTCAGCGCCATGTGGTTCTCGTCCAGCTCGTGGTCCTGGAACATCCCCGGCATGGCGCACGTGATGAACGGCCGCGAGAAGACGAACCTCAGCGCGGCCTGGCAGAGCGACTCCTCGGGCTGCCGGTCCAGGCTCCTGGTGAGTTCGGCCACGACGGCCGGCAGGAGCGGCCTGTCCTGGGCCTGGTACAGCGAGACCCTCTCGTTCTCGGGCCTGGACGCTTCTTCGCGGGGGTCGAGCTTGACGATCGACCCGGCCGCGAGCGGCTTGATGGCGATCAGGCCGATGCCCTTCCTGATCGCCGCGGGCAGGAAGTCGCCGTAATCGGCCCGGGCATGGATGAAGTTGTAGGGGAACATGACGTAGTCGAGACCGTCCAGCTCCGTCAGCGCACTCGTCAGCATCCGCTCGCTGTGCGTCGAGATGCCGATGGCGCGCACCTTCCCGGCCTGCTTCGCCTTGCGGAGGACGTCCCAGTCCTCCAGGATCGAATCGGTTGCCGCCGAGCCATCGCCCACGTAGATGCGATAAAGGTCGACGTGGCCGAACATCTTCGCGGCCCGGTCGATGTTCTCGCCGACGAACATCGGGAACTGGCGGCAGATCGAGACGAGAACCTGCTGACGCTTCGGGCGGACCAGTCGGGCCATCGGCTCCCACTGGCCGTCGCTCTCATAAGTGTCGACCAGGTTGACGCCCAGGTCGAGCGCCCGGGCGACCTGCCGGTCCCTCCGCGCCTGGCCCTCGGGGTTCAGCACGTTCGCGTTCTTCGTCGCCACCTTGAAGGCCGGGTCGGTGTGAGAGCCGAAGGCGAGGGCGGAGACGTGGATGTCGGACTGGCCGAGGCGTCGATACGACATGCCGCCACGGCGGAACTCCCGGACCGGGGCCGCGCCCGTCACGGCCCCCGTCGGCGTGGCGGCAAGTCCACCCGCAAGGGCGAGACCGGATGACACCCGCAGGAATCTTCGGCGAGAGGAGCAAGGAGTCATGGCAGACCTCGTGGTGTCGGTCGCGTCACTCGGGGTATTCTAAGCGGGCGCCGCGCTCCAACATAGGCGCTTGCCGGGGGTTTGCCCGGACAGCCCGTCGTTCGTGCGGCCCGAGGGATCAGGCGGGCTTCAGGTCGAAGCCGAAGCCGGGCCGCTCCGTGGGCCGCATGTAGACGCCTTCGGGGCCTCGCGTGATCTGGTTCTCCTCCTCGAACCGCTTGTAGACCTCCTCGGGGCCGCCGGGCCAGGGGATGAACATCTCACACCACGGGGTGTTCTCATTCGCGAACACGAAATGGGCGGCACCGCCACGCCATCCGCCGTGGGGGATGACGGGGGTCTGCTTCGTCCGGGCCAGTGCGTCGATCCAGCGCAACTCCGTCAACCCTCCGCACCACTGCATGTCGGGTTGCCAGATGTCGGCGGCCTGATAATCGGCCAGGAGGGCGAATCCGTAGCGCGTCGCCTCGTGTTCGCCCGTGGCCATTTTCGTCGTTCGGATCTTCCGTCGGATCCGTCCCATGCCGGCGTAGTCGTCGGGCATGAGGCATTCTTCCATCCAGTAGACGCGGTGGGGTGCGAGACGCGCGGCGAGCTTCTCGGAGTATTCCTCGGTGAACGCCATCCAGCAGTCCAGCATGATCTCGCCGTCCGGGCCGAGCAGCTTGCGGGTCCGCTCGACCAGCCGCTCGTTCTTCTCCAGCCCCGCCTCGTCGTCGGCGGGCCCGTGGGGGATGGCGAGCTTGATCTTCTTGAACCCGAATTCGACCGCCTGTTCGATGTTGTTCCCCGTGCAGTAGCAGGGGACGCGATCCCGGCTCGGAGCCCCCAGCAGCTTGTAGACGGGGGTCTTCAGCGCCTTGCCCACGAGATCCCAGAGGGCGTTGTCCACCGCGCTGATGGCGTGGGCCGCGATCCCTTTCCGCCCGTAGTACAGGGTCCCGCGCCACATGATGTCCCAGAGGCGCTCGACCTGGAACGGGTCTTCCCCCAGCAGCAATTTCGGCAGGTGACGCTCGATCACGAAGCTCGCGCCGGGGCCGCCGTATCCAAATCCGACGATCCCCTTGTCCGTCTCCACCATCACCGTGTCGGGGCCGAAGTCCTCGACGAAGAAGAGCGAGCGCCGGGGCTTGAAGCGCGGATAGATCGACAGCGGGTTGGCGATCTCGACTTCCGTCGTGTTCCAGGTCCCCGGCGCCTGGCGGTACTCGGGCAGGGGCCGCGTCGGGACGAGGCGCACGGCGCGGATGCCGGTGATCTTGAGTCCGCTCTTCTCGTCGCGGAAGGAGAGGGGCTTCGGTTCGGGGAAGCGGCCGCTCTCGTCCTGCGACGCAGCCCCGGCCGGAGTCGCCCCGCCGGCGATTCCGAGGGCGACACTCGACCGCAAGAAGCTTCGTCGATTCATGGCAGTCTCTCCCAGGGGAAGCGGTGCGGGGGACGTCAGGCCAGGATCTCCTGGATCACCCGACCTCCGGTATCCGTGAGCCGTTTGAAGCGGCCGGCGTGCAGGACCGAGAGCCGGTCCTGGTCCAGGCCCAGCAGGCGCAGCAGGGTGGCGTGGACATCCCGGAGCGGGATCTCGTCCCCCGCGCTCCTGACCGAAAAATCATCCGTCTCGCCGAAGGTCGCACCCGGGCGGACCCCTCCGCCGGCCATCCAGATGCACAGCCCATACTGGTTGTGGTCGCGGCCTGGGGACGGCGTGACGAGGTTGTTGTCGAACGGCGTGCGGCCCATCTCGGAGGCCCAGACGACGAGGGTCTCCTCCAGGAGCCCCCGGGCCTTGAGGTCTTTCAGGAGGCCGGCGACGGGCCGGTCGACCTCGCGGCAATGGCGCGGCATGCGGCCCCGGATGTCGCCGTGGTCGTCCCATCGGTCTGGGCCCGCGCCGTGGAGGGTGAGCACGAACCGGACCCCGCGCTCCACCATCCGGCGGGCGAGCAGGCACTGCCGCGCGAAGGGGGCGGCGACCGGGTCGTCGAAGCCGTAGAGTCGCTTCGTGGCCGGCGATTCCGCGGCGAGGTCGACCAGCTCGGGAGCCTGCGTCTGCATGCGGAACGCCAGCTCGTAGGCCGCGATCCGGGCGTCGAGCTCTCCGACGTTCGAGCGCGCGTCGCGATGCCGGGTGTTGAGCCGGTGCAGGAGATCCAGCTCGGCCCTCTGCTCGCCGGCGCCAAGCCCTCGTGGCCGGCCCAGGTCCACGATCGGCGTCGGGCCGTTGCGGAACAGCGTCCCCTGGAAGGCGGCCGGCAGGAACCCATTGCCCCAGACTCCCGCGCCGCCGATCGTGGCCCCGCGGTGGTCGCCCAGCACGACGAATCCCGGCAGGTCCTGGTTCTCGCTCCCCAGCCCATATGTCCCCCAGGCGCCGATGGAGGCACTGCCGGGGAACTGGCTCCCGGTCAGCGTGTGGTACACGGCCGGCCCGTGATTGTTGTTGTCGACCTTGATTCCGTGAAGAAACGCCATCTCGTCCGCGCAGGTGGCCAGGTGGGGCAACAGCTCGGACATCCAGCGGCCCGACTCGCCATGCCGGGCGAATCGCCAGTACGGCGGGATCACCCGGTTGGGGGCCGCGGAGAAGGTGGCGATCTCGCCGACGGTCTTCTTCTGGGGCGGGATCGGGCGGCCGGCGTACTTCCACAAGGCCGGCTTGTAGTCGAACGTGTCCATCTGGCTCACGCCGCCTTCCATGAACAGGAAGATGCAGCGCTTCGCCCTGGCCGGGATCTGCTGTGGCCGCGCAGAGATCCCCGACGGCCCCGCGGCGTCCCCGGCTCGCACCGTCTCGTTCGCGAGCAGCCCGGACAATGCCAGCCCGCCCAGGCCGAGGTAGGAGTCCAGCAGGAACCGCCGTCTCGTGCTCGCGAGGGCGTCGGCCGGACAATCAACTCGCATGGGACATCTCCCCGCATCAGTCCACATACAGGAACTCATTCGTGTTGAAGAGGACGCGGCAGATGCCCTCGAGCGGGCCGGCGAATCGGAGGAGGTCCTCGATCTCTGCCGGGTCAGGGCTCCGGTTCAGCACGCGTTCGCAGGCGCGAACGACCTGTGCGCGGCGGCCCGGCCCGGCCTCGGCCTCGACGCGTCGGGCCAGCGCCCGGGACGCCTCCTGCACGAGGGAACCGTTGAGCAGCGAGAGGGCCTGGAGGGGCGTGGTGGTGACGCTCCGGCGTGCGCACGATTCGCTGAAGACCGGGGCGTCGAAGGCCGCCATCATGGGCAGCGGCAGCGAGCGCCGCTGGAAGATGTAGACCGACCTTCGACGGCCCTCAGCTTCCGCCTCGTTCGGCTCCCAGACGACGCTCCCGGTGCGTCCGTAGCGCGCGAAGTCGGCCAGGTCGTCGGGCAAGGGCGGGAAGACGCTCGGGCCTCCGCGCTCGGGGTTGAGCTGACCGCTGATCGAGAGGATGCTGTCGCGGACGGCCTCCGCCTCCAGCCGCCACCGATTGAAACGCCAGAGCAGTCGGTTCTCCGGGTCGATGCGGTTCTCGTTGTACGAGGGGTTCTCGGCGGACTGGCGGTACGTGCTCGACTGCAGGATCAGGCGGTGCATCGCCTTGATGCTCCAGCCGCGCTCGATGAAGGCGTGCGCCAGCCAGTCCAGCAGCTCGGGATGCGACGGGGGCTCGCCATTCTTGCCGAAGTCGCTCGGGGTCGCCACGATGCCGCGGCCGAAATGCTGCTGCCAGATCCGGTTCACCATCACACGTGCGGTGAGCGGATTCTCAGGGCTCGCGATCCAGCGGGCGAGCGTCATGCGCCAGCCCCGGGTGGGGAACTGCCGGTAGCGGTCGGCCTCGATCACGGCCGGGTCGGAGTGGCCCGTCAGGACGCTCGGGAATCCCGGCTTCACCTCCTCCTTCGGCTGCCGGTAGTCGCCCCGGAAGAGGAGGTGGGTCGGTGCGACGCCCGGCCCGTTGGGGGGGCCGGGTACATTGCGCACGGTGAGGGCGACCGGCTTCCAGCGGCCGAGCCGTGAACGAACGACCTGGAGCTTCGAGGACAGGACCCGGTATCGCGTCTGCTCCTCGTCGCTGAAGAACGAACGCGAGGAGTAGGGCGCCTCGAGTTCCTCCTCAACGTCCTCGACCGTCAACGCCTCGAACCTGGCGAGCGGATCGACACCGGGCCGCGAGTAAGCTCGCTCCAGCTTCTTCAGGAGCGTCTCCTCGTAGGCTCCCAGCGCCTGCTGCTGCTCGAGGTCGCCGGTCCGCTTCGCGGCGTCCAGCAATTCCTCGTGCCGCTGGCGTTCGGCCTCGCCGAAGATCGCGCCGCCATCCCTCCGGAGCTCGAGACGGAGGTCGGCGGACGTCAGTGCCTTCCCCGCCGCCTGGGCCTTCCGCGCCGCGATCAGTCTGGCGCGGAGTTGCTCCAGCAGCGCATCGAGCTCCTTTTTCTCGGGACCGCCTTGCAGCGTTTTTTCATATTCCTCGATCTTTCTCCGGGCGTGAGCGGCGAACGCCCTGTCCGTGTAGGGTACCTCGAGATCGTTGGCAACCTGCACGGTGCTGAAGAAGGCCTGGAGGCGATAGTAGTCGCGCTGGGGGATCGGGTCGTACTTGTGGTCGTGGCACTGGGCGCAACCGATCGTCAGCCCCAGAAAGATCGAACCCGTGGCGCCGGTGATCTCGTTCAGGTAGTTCTGCCGGACCTCGGCGGCGACGAGGTTCGATCGGTCCCAGGGAGCAAGCCGCAGGAAGCCGGTGGGGATGTGGCCCTGGACGTCGGGCTGGTAATTCAGCCTGGTCCTGCTGTGCTCGTCGGCCCCGGCGAGCTGCTGGATGACGAATCGGTCGTAGGGCATGTCCGAATTGAAGGCGTCGATGACCCAGTCGCGATAGCGCCACGCGTTGCCGATGGGCCCGTCGCCTTCGAGTCCGCTCGTCTCGCCATACCGCACCAGGTCGAGCCAGTGGCGCCCCCAGCGTTCTCCGTACCGGGGATCGTCCAGCAGCCTGTCGACGAGTCGCTCATATGCCCGGGGAGAACCGTCCGCGAGGAACGATTCCAGCTCCTCGGGAGAGGGGACGATGCCCACGAGGTCCAGATACACCCGGCGCGCCAGGACCCGGTGGTCGGCCGGGGGCGCCGGCTCCAGCCCGGCCGCCTCGAGCCTCTTCAGGACGAAGGCGTCGATCGGGTTCCGCACCCAGTCGGCGCGGCGGACGCTCGGCAGCTCGGGCCGGGCCGGTCTCCTGAACGCCCAGCCGCGCGGGTCGTCGGGATGAGCCGAGCTCACGTCGGCGTTCGAGAGACTTCGGATCCACGCCTCGACCCGCGCGATGTCCTCCTCCGAGAGGCTCCCGCGCAGGGGCATGCGGGGCTTCTTCACGCCGCGCAGGACCTGGACCAGGGGGCTTCGTTCCGGATGCCCCGGGACGACGGCCGTGCCGAGCTTCTCACCCCCGGCGACCACATTCGGCAGGCTCGCCACCGAGAAGCCGCTCGACTTCTCCTCGTCCGAATGGCAACTCCCGCAACGCTCCGAGAGCAGCGGACGTATCGTCCTGTCGAAGTCGCTGCCGGCGGCGGAGCAGACGCACGAGGCGAGCAATACGGCCGTCCGGGGCGCCCACGAAAAGGCTTGAAGAACCGGTCTCATGGCCCGACTCGCTGACTGGGATCACCGGAATCGGTCGGATGGGGCGACGGTCGCACGACGTCCCCGCCTTGGCGTTACGCGGGTCACGGGGTATTCAACCATTGTTACGCAACGCCCCGGGTGCGACTAGGGCGTTGTTCGGGAGCAGGCGAATTGGCGATCCACAAGGAGGTCGCGTTCGGGGACCATTCCCAGCTTGGTGCCAGAGGCGTGCTTCATTGCGTGAGCAGGGTTTTCACCGCCGCGAAGATCCGGTCCTCAAGCCCCGGTGCCAGCGGGGCCGCCCAACCGTAGAAGACGATGTTGCCCGTCGCTCCCGGCACGTCGGGACCCTGGTCACGGTCCCAGCCGGCTTCATAGCCCCCCTCCTTCAGGACGCGAGCGGAGGGTATATAACAGGGTACCTCATTCGCGTAGGCGACCGGCCAGATCCGGTCCGCCCCGGATTCCCGCTTCAGCCTGAGGGCGTAGTCCACCCCCACCTCTCCGGCCAGGGCGACCAGGGTGAGGTCTTCTCCGAACCTCCAGACCTGGATTGGCAAGGGGACCTCATTCGCCAGTGATCCGTTCTCCATCTGTGACAGGATCTGGCGGGCATGGCGCTGCCGATAGGAAACCGGGCTCCTCGACAACTCGACGTACTTTTCACGTGACGGGACCGCGGCCAGCGGCAGCGAGATCTCGTTGTAGCTGCATCTCAACGGTCCCCGGACGGGACGGCGTTGAGTGCGGCCGAGTGTGGCGAGCACGACGGCGGCCAGCGTCTTTCCATGGCGCTCGGCCTGCTTCACACCGCCCTGAGGCTGGGGGTCGATCTCACCCGCGGCACCGGTCACGTACATCGCGGTCGACCCGGGAAGTTGCGCCTCGATCTGCTCGGCGGCCACGCCCGCGTAGTCCGGGTGATACTGATAGAAGCCCTCGTGCCCGTTCCGGATCGTCGTATTGTGACAGGCGTAGGTGAACACCACGGCCAGCGGCGAGCCCTCGGGCGACTCGACCAGGAGGACGGGTACATCGGGGTCCGCGACCCCCTCAGGGTTCGCCCCGAACGTGTACTCCCCGTCGGGCCCAAGGACGCGCCGGTTCACGCCGAACCGGGCCTCCCCACGTCCGAATGAGAGGCGTGCAGGCTGGAGGTTCGAGATTGCGCGGGCCATCGCGTCGAGCGTCTGATCCCGGATCCGGTCCGCCGCCGCCCGGAGTTTTCGCAGTTCCCGCTCGTCGAGCCCCCACGAGATGATCGGATCGAAGCCTTCAGGCAGGGCGGGGCCGCTGTGCGTGTGGGTCGCGATGAGCATCACCTCGTCGCGCTCGAGACCAAGCTTCCGTCGGGCCGTCTCCAGGATCTCGCGGTGAAGCCTGCGGGTGAAGATGTGGATATCCGCAACCACCAGGACGCAGCGTTTCCCGCGGCCGTCCTCGAGCGCCAGGGCACGGGTCCAGAGGTCGGCCGCGGTGCCCTCCGCCGGCCGGTTCCTGTGCCCGTATCCGCCCAGCCATCCGGGCTCCTCGGGCGTGATCTTCGCTCGCGCCGTCCCCGCGCGGAACCCTTGTGCCGACCCGTCCTGGACCAGACCCAGCCATGCGCACAGGACGAGCAGCGCGAGCCGGCGCGGCGGCATGCCGGGCGGGCCGACTGCCGCAGGCTGATCACGGTGCCCGGATTGCTGTTGCACTGTCCTGGTGATGGTCACGGTGTCGCTCCTGAATCGGGAATCGCACAACCGGATCGGGGGCCCGCGTTCATCTCGCGTTGGGGGCATCGCTCTCCAGGTCTCGATCGGGTGACGACCTCGCCGCTCATCGACCTGGACGGGTCGTCTGAACAACCTCGAAGTCGGAACCCCTCAACCTGCGAAGCTCGTCCAGGCCCCTGATGCGGCTGTCCGGGGCGACCGACAGCCGCCAGTCACCGCCGTTGTCGGCGACGAGCATCCCGTGCTTCTTGAGTCCCTTGAGGATCGCCTGAACGTGCGGCGAGAAGCCGGACACCTCGAAGTCTCGCCGCAGGCGGAAACGCTCGCCCATGCGTGGTAGTGACTCGTCGGTCAGCCGGCTGGCGAAGTGGGTCGCCGGGTGAACATAGGCCCGACGCGTCCGCCGGACGGTGAAGCGCATCGCATGGTCGACCATGCCGCGCTCGCATTCGTCGAAGCGGATCACCGCCGGGAAGACGGGCAGGCCGGCGGCATCGGACGAGGTCCAGCCATCCGGCCGCAGCCTGTTGGACCTGAGGTCGAACGTCGCTTCACAGGCCGCCTGCCAGCCCGCGGCGGTCTTCCGCGCCTGGTAGAATTCATAGAGCATGCGGTTGTGGGGATCAACGACAAGGACATGCCGGTCGCCTTCCTCCTCCGCGGCCTGGGCGATTGCCAGCGGGCGGCCATCCAGGGGCCAGTTCTCGATCGGGGCCTCGTCCGGGATCGGATAAGGTCCTTCGTCGGACTCCCCCGGATAGGCGACGAGTCGGACGGGGACACGCCGCTGGTCCGGAGGCACGAGGACGAAACTCATATCGAGGTTGTATTGCAGCCTCTTGTCGGCCCCGATGCTGGCGATGATCCGCGCCGAATTCGGATGCACCGCCAGCGACGAGATATCCTGGTTCCACGGATTGTCCGGGGGGAAAACCTGCAACGCCGTGAGGATCCTGTCCGCCTCGGGGGTGTTGAACAGGACCGGCCTGGTGATCTCCGGCATCCTCGGCCGATCGGCGCCGGCCGCCACCAGCGAGGCGGACATCAGGAGCAAGCAGAGCCGTTTCATCTCGGCGCCCTCCGCGGGGTTGAGCCGGGTTCAGGGCCGGCGTACTCGGTCATCCTGTCGCCGCCGCCTCCCGCATGGTTGCGACGATCTGCCGCGAGTTCCCTCTCGGCATTGCATTCGGATGCACTACAATGATCCTCTCAAGTAGACCCGTCCGCCAGTCATGATCCCCGGGGAAGGCCTCATGCCGTCATCCGCTCTCGGTGTCATTCGTCGGTACGTGGCCGCGTCGCTCCTGCTCGGGACCGCAATCGTGGCCTGGCGGGCCTGGGCCGATGACGGAGCAGGTAGGGCTGCAACTGGGGTGCAGACTCGGTTGGGCCGGACGGCCTGGACGACCTCGCGGGTCGTGGGTTCGCCCGACCCGCCGGCGCCCTTCAAGGTTATCCGCGTCTTTCCGAATCTGAAGTTTGAGCAACCGTTGCTCCTGGCCCGGGTCCCCGGCAGCAATCGGTTCATCGTCGGCGAGCAGTCGGGCATCCTGTCCTCCTTCGATGGCGACCGCCCGGATGCCAGGGCCGACCGCTTCCTGGATCTGCCCCGGGAGATCAAGACGGTCCACCTTCTCGCGGGCGCGAAGCAGGTCGAGGCGGTGTACGGAGTGGTCTTTCACCCGGACTTCGAGCGGAACCGCCAGTGCTTCGTCTGCTACACGCTCAGGGGATCGAACCCGAACCAGGCGAACCTCCCCGATGGCTCGCGCGTGTCCCGGTTCCGGGTCACCCCGACAGACCCGCCGAGGATCGACCCGTCGAGCGAGGAGATCGTCATCACCTTTCCTCAGGGTGGTCACAACGGGGGTGATCTCCACTTCGGCCCCGACGGCATGCTCTACATCTCCACGGGGGACGCGGCGAGCCCGAATCCACCCGACCCGCTGAACACGGGGCAGGACATCTCCGACCTGCTCTCCTCCATCCTGCGGATCGACGTGGGCCGCAAGGACGCGGGCAGGAACTACGCCATCCCGCGGGACAATCCCTTCGTCGGGATGCCGGGAGCCCGACCCGAAGTCTGGGCGTACGGCTTCCGCAACCCCTGGCGGATGAGCTTCGATCGCCAGACCGGCGAACTGTTCGTGGGGGACGTGGGCTGGGAACTGTGGGAGTCCGTCCATCGCGTCGAGCGAGGCGGTAACTACGGCTGGTCGGCGATGGAGGGGCCGCAGCCCATCAAGTCGGATCGGATCGGGCCGACTCCGATCCACCCGGCGCTGGTCGAGTTGTCGCACACGATCGCCTGCAGCATCACCGGCGGGCTGGTGTATCGCGGCAGGCAGTCCCCGGAGTTGTTCGGGGCGTATGTCTTCGGTGACTGGGAAACGAGACGCCTGTGGGCCGCGCGCTTCGATGGGAACAGCGTCCGGGAGATGCCGGAGATCGCGCGACCGTCGGTGCGTTTCGTCGCCTTCGCCGAGAACCGGGATGGGGAACTCTACTTCCTCGATCACGATTCAGGCACGCTGAACACACTCGCGAGGAACGACGGCGGATCCCAGAACAGCAAGTTCCCGACGAAGCTGTCGGAGACCGGCCTCTTCGCATCAGTCCGGGATCACACGCCAGCCGAAGGAGTGCTCCCGTTCGCGATCAACAGCCGCCAGTGGCAGGACGGGGCGACGGCGGAGCACTGGGCCGCGTTCCCTGGCACGTCCTCCGCCACCTACCACGCGAGCGGCAAGCCGATCCCCGGCCTGGTGTTCTGGCACAACTTCCGGATGCACTTCCCCAGGGATGCGGTGCTGTTGCGAACCCTCTCACGGGGCGGGAGGCGACTGGAGACTCAACTGCTGCACTATGACGGCGTGGACTGGCATGCTTACTCATTCGCCTGGAGGGACGACCAGTCCGACGCCGAGCTGGTCCCCGCAGCCGGTGCCGAGAAGGAAGTTCGCGCGGGAGAAGGCAACTTCGTCTGGCAGTTCCACAGCCGAACCCAGTGCATGTCCTGCCATAGTAACCAGTCGGAATACGCGCTGGCGTTCCTCCCCGAGCAACTGAACCGCCCCGGGCCCGACGGGCGGAATCAGCTCGTCGCGCTCACGGAGGCGGGCTTCATCCGCAGGGCCGACAATGATGGTAAGACGCTGCCGACGTTCGATGCCGAGTCGGCCGCCCACGAACGGAGGATCGCCGACCCGAACGACGCGGGCCAGCCCCTGGAGGCTCGGGCCCGGTCGTATCTGCACGCGAATTGCGGTCACTGTCACTCCGAGCACGGAGGCGGATCCGTGCCCCTGCGCCTGCAGTTCCCCACGCCGGTCTCGGAGATGCATGCGGTCGGCACCCGACCGACTCGAGGCGACTTCGGGCTGCCGGACGCTCGCATCATCAAGCCGGGTGATCCTGATGCGAGTACCCTGTACTTCCGCATGGCCAAGTTCGGACGCGATCGGATGCCGCACATCGGGTCCGAGCGGCCCGACGAAGCGGGCCTGCACCTCATCGGGGAATGGATCGCCGCGATGACCAAGGACTCGCCTGGAGCCGACCGGAGCCCGGAGCGCGGAACGCCTGGCCCCTTGCTGAGCACCCCGGGGTCGGCGCTTCGGCTGGCGCGAAGGCTTGGCCGTGGAGAGCTGCCCACC
>JAXMBE010000025.1:0-105087 GCA_046349995.1 Isosphaeraceae bacterium
GCCCACCGCGGCCCGGGGGCCGGGCAGCCTTGCGCGCCTCCGACACGCGATTCTGAAGATACTCGCCGTACCAGTTGCCGGGAGTCAGCCGCTGGATGCTGCGAATCTCCTGCTCGATCTCGTCCCACTCGCGACTATCGCGCGGCTGGGCGTTGATCCGGGCGACCACGGCGACCCAGCGGCAGTAGGCCCAGACCTGTTTCCGCTCCGCCGGGAGCTGATTCGCGGCGGCAAGCTGGGCGTACAACCGGCCGGCATCCTCGTACTTCTTCGCACTGAAGAGGCGGTCGGCCTGCGAGAGCGGCGACTCCGGGGTGACGGGATCGCCGGCCATCGCTGACTTCTCCCGCGCCCGTGACGGTCCGCTCGCCGTGGGGATCGCGGGACGGGACGGCACCGTGGCCTGCGGCGTAGAGGTCGCCCGAGGACTGGCCGTGGCCGACTTATTCGGTCCGGCCGGGGATTTCTGCTCAGCGACGGGACGCTCCGCCGGGGTCGCTTCAGGTCCAGAGAGGATCGGAGGCGCATCCGGCTTCGGGAGCGGAGCCGGCTCGGGGAGGTCGAGGATCTCCGGCGGGCTTGACGCCCTGGGGAGTGGGCGCAGCTGCGACGACGTGGCGGAGGACTTCGAGACCTGAGGGTCCGCCGTGGCAGCCGGTCGTGCGGGGCCTGGCGTGGCGACCGGGAGTGGACGGACGGTTGCGGAGTGCTCGCGGGGGACGTCGGGCCCTGGCGAGTCGAGGATCTCCAGGTTCTCGCGGTAGGCCGCAGCCTCCTCGGCCTTGCCGCCCGCCTCGGAGCGGGTGATCAGCGTCCGATACGACTGGCGGAGCAGATCGATCAGTGCGATCCGCTCCTCGGGCGAGACTTCGGACAGGCTCTCCTCGAGCAGGGCGGTTGCCTTTTCGTGGTTGCCCCTGGCGATCAGGGACCTGGCCCGTCCGAGGACGTCCACACCCGAGGGTGGCTGGGCCTGGACTTCGGGGCGGGACCCGCCGATTGCCAGAATCAGGATCAGGGTGATCCAGCGAGCCTGTCGCATGACATCCTTGTCCTGCTGTTGCTGTGGGTGACTTCCCTCGGCGGGAATCCGTCCCTGCCCGAGCCAACACCGGACCTAGTATTCCACCCGGTTCCCGCGAGGGGGTGCGGGTTTTCGTACGGGCCCTGATGAGCGATGGGCCAGGCTGCCGCCCCTGAGGAGGACGCGGGTCTGGATAACCCACTGAGGTGTGCGCATCGAGAACGCGCGATGCCCCGGGGAGACGGGCCGATCGCGCACACGACGAGGAGGATCGCCTCGAATCCTCCGGACTCGCCGCGGGCAGTATGTGCGGAACGGGCCGATCGGTCAACGTGAACCTGCGGGGAAGGGCCGGTCCGCCGGTCCCGGTCCGCCTGCCCATCGACCTTACGACAGGGATCGATGCCGGCGGACGGAGGAGGCTCGGGAGCGCCGGCAACGACCGGAACCTACAGGTAGAGGTACTGTTACTGAAGCGACTTGGGCATCAAGATCAGATTCTTCCGCATCGGGCGGCTGATGGCTCTCCGATCGTCCTGCTTCCGATGTAGGGTTTCCGGCATGGGGGGCTTCTCGATGCTCAGTTGCTCGGCGGCCTCGACCTGGAAACGGTAGAGTTCCGGGTCGGCCGGCCGCTCGCCGGACCAGGCCACCGCCTTCTCGTACCACGGCATCGCCCGGTCCTTTCGTCCCTGACTCGCGTGGATCATCGCCAGGAAATACCAATCGAAGGCGTCGCCTTGGCCCTCACGCAGTTCCATGGAACGCTCAAGGGCCTTGACCGCCTGGTCCCACTCCTTCATCCGGTAATAGGCCGCGCCGAGGGTGTTCCAGTAAGTTCCCTGGTCGGGATCCAGGGCCAGCGCGCGACGCGCGTAGGCGACGGAATCGGAGGGCCGCCGTTGCTTTGCATCTTCGCAGGTTGCCAGCAGCCAGGCGAGGTTGTTCAACGCCGTCGCGAGCGTTCCCTTCACCGGGCCGATGTCGCCTCCCTCTGCCTTCCTTGCCTCGATCTCGTCGATGACGTTGATGTAGGCCCTCGTCGCCTCGGCGTAGCGGGCGTTCGCCGCGAACGCGTTGGCGTCGCCCAGCTGGAAGGCCATCCTCGCCGCCGGGCTCGTCGGGCGGACGGAGACCAGCGCGGAGGAAGGAACCGGGCGTCGAAGCTGGTCGTTCTGGAGAACGAACGCACGGAAGATCGCGGACTTGTTCAGGACCGCCAGATACGTCGACCACGCCATTTGCCGGCAGCTTAGCACCAGGAAGGCGAGGGTCACGTAGACGCAGAGGCGGCCTTGAAGCTTCCTGCGCGACCCGCCGATGAGACGGACGGCGCCGGGCGATTGTTCCTCCTCCATCGACCTCGGCAAACCCATCGCCAGGCACGCCGTCATGAATTCCAGCCCCAGTTGGATCAGGCCGAACAGGGCGCGGAAGACGGCGGCTGGTTGGGGCCTGAGGAAGCCCCATCGCGAGACTCCGATGGATCCGAAGATCACCTCCTCCGATCGGAACACGATCCCGGAGAGGAGCGTCGCGAGGCCTCCCAGCGAGAGGATCAGGAACGTAAGGGCTGAGGCCCTGACGAATACCCGGCTCCTCGTCCGCCGAAGGATCAGACCGAGCAGCAGCGGCCACGCGAGGCCAAGGAGGATCGCCGGGGGATGCTCCTGGAGGAATCGACTGACGAACGAGAGCGTGATGCGACTCCGACCGGCAACGCTCACGGCTTCATTCAGGTAATCGCCTACGGCGCAGACGAGGCGCACCGTCCCGAGGATCATCATCCACGAGCTGAGTTGAAGGATCCGGCCGTCGGTTGCATCCTCCTTCCAGCCCGCGCGTGCGAACGAGGCCTCTCCGCTCATGACGGTCTCCACCATTCAACTCCTTACCTAACTCGGTATTGATGGGACGGTGGATTACGGCCCCGGATTGGCGGAGATCCGGGTCCGGACGCCACACCAGGGCATGGCGGGCGGCATAGCAAGCGTGATGGTGTCGGTGGGAGTGACTTTACCTCAGATGGGAGCCGGATGTCCACCGGAAACCGCTTCGCACGTGGCGCCGCAACTCGATGCTCCTCGCAGCGTCCGCGGCTTTCCCCGATATCGGGCTCGGCGGCCCCTGGGCGTTCCGGCCCGTGCGCTCTTCTCGCTTGACCTGGAGGCAGGATATTGCGTGGATTGACCGCGGGTTTCCGGTCGGGCGAACTTGACAGTCTCCGAGATCCGAGGATGATGTCCCTGCCCAGCAAGGCGGCCGGTCATTGCATCTCTCGGCTCCCGAAGACCGCGGTCCGTTCCCGTCGCCGAAGAGTCTTGGGACTACATGTTGAAATTGATGAATTGACATGATTTCAAGTCAAAAACTGCGCCCACAACGCGCACTGCGGCCGCGCATCAGGTCCTTGGATGGCCGATTGCTGCTCTCCGGCGCCTTGGCGGCCGGCGCCCGGGAACTGTCGATCGCCCCTCAGATTACCCGTCGGGTGATCGAAGATCGCACGGCCCTTGATCCGGCCCCGATCGAGAACACTACCCCACTGACCGCTGCGGCCGGTTCGCACCCCGGGACGGGAACCGCGAACGCGTCGGCCGCTCCGGCAATACTGCGTCGAGCGCCCAGGAGTCGAGACCGAGCCCATCCGGCCGGACCGCTGATCCATTCATCGCGTGCGCCGGGACCGCATAACGCGGCGATTCCGGTCACTCGGCCGTCCACGCGGGCGACGAAGCCGGCTCCGCTGCCGTCGATCGCACTGGCGCCTCGGCCAGGACCGATCGGTCCGTCCGAGGTACCGTACGTCGCACTGGCCACGCCGGAAAACGCGCCGCTCGTGACCCAGGCGATCGTGGACCTGACGAACTACCTGCGCTCGGAGAATCACCTGCCGCCGCTGGTGCAGGATTCGCGTCTGTCGGGCGCGGCGCAGATCCATTCACAGGACATGGCCCTCTTGAACACGATGGCGCACACGCTCCCCGGCACCGCGGCGCCGGGGCTCACCGATCGCGCCTCGATCGTCCACTACCGCTATACGACCCTGGGCGAGAACATCGCCTACAACCAGGCGGACGCCTCCAGCGTCGTGGCGAGTTGGATGGCCTCGCCACCTCATCGCCAGAACATGCTCGGCTCGTCGTTCACCGACATCGGTGTGGGCCTCGCGTGGAACTCCAGGGGCGAACCTTACTACACGATGATGCTCGGCAAGCCGGCCTGATCGGGCCTCGACATCGCGGCACGACACGACCTGAATGCCCGGCGCTCCACATACAGGATTTCCGGACGACTCCTGCTATAATCATCCCGACGGGCCTACGGACGGGTCGGATCGCGGGGGCGGGCCTGAAGCACAGCCCTTAGGCTGGTCGGTCGATTGCAGGTCGTCGCGGGGGGCGAGAGCGTCGTGACCGGAGGATCAACGCCGCGTAGTTTGCCCGTGCGCCCGCCTCGCAAGCGTCTGCGGCTCTGGATCCTCCTTATCGGTCTGCTGGCAGCCGCGCTATCCGGCGGCCGTTTCCTGCTGACCCGCCAGCCGACGGATCCCGACCGCGTCTGGGCGGATGCGCAGTCGAGTCTCAGGGCGGGACAAATCGACCGGGCCAGGGCGTCCTTGACCCGGCTCACGGGGCTCAGGGAACCCACGCCCCTCGACTGGATGCTCCGCGGACAGGTCGAGCTGGCGGAGGGACACATCGAGGAGGCACTGCGGGCGCTGGCGAGCGTCCCCGACCGCCACGCGATCGCATCACAGGCGAGACTGCTGGCCGGTCAGATCGAGCTCCGGCGCCACCGTGCGAGGGTCGCCGAGCAGCTCTTGCGGGACGCCCTCCGCCTCGATCCCGGGCTCGTGCAGGCCCACCGCGAGCTGATCTACATCCTGGGCTACCAGCTACGGCGAGCCGACCTGGACGCGCACTTCGAGGCGCTCTCGCGGCTTGCCGAGCTGACGTTTGACAACGTCTTCCACTGGGGCTTGCTGCATACGGCACACTGGGACCCGGCCAGTGCGATCGACGAGTTGCAGCGGTTCATCGAGGCCGATCCCGAGGACCGCTGGTCGCGGCTGGCGCTCGCCGAGAACTACCGGCGGGCGGGGCTGATCGAGCAGTTCGAGTCGGTCATCGCTCCGCTGCCGGCGGACGATCCCGAGGCCATGGCGGTGCGGGTGATGTCGCTCCTGGATCGCCACCAGGCGGAGCAGGCAGAGCGGTTGCTGCAATCGACCCCGTCGGATTCGGCCGCCCTGATCCGCTTGAAGGGGCGGATCGCCCTGGCTCACCGCGACGCGTCCGCCGCCGCGCGGTACTTCCGTAGGGCTGAGGCCAAGGAGCCGGGCAACCGCGAGACGGTCTTCGGCCTCCTCAACGCGCTTTCCCTGCTCGGAGACGAGCAGGCGGCCGCCCCTCTGCGTGAGAAGGCGAAGCGGATCGACGAGCTGAACAGCCTCATGGAACGCGTCTCCGCCCCAGGGGGCCGGACCGATTCCAACCTGCTCCGGAGCCTTGGCGCAGCATGCGCCGCGCTGGGTCGAGTCCCCGAGGCCCGCGCCTGGTACAGGCTGGCCCTGGCCCTCGAGCCGCTCGACGCCGAATCGCAGCAGGCGCTGTTCCGGCTCCAGGCGAAGTCAGCGGCGGCCTCGCGTCACCCGGTCGCCCACGAAACCCTTGCGGGAGACCGCCCGGAATGTCACTACCAGGCAACATCCAGCATGGACCACTCGCCCCTGCTCCCGGCCCCGACCGACCAGGAGGGCCAATGATATCTCGATATCGGCGACCCGACGCCGTTCGGCTGTTTTACCGCCTACGCCTACCTCATGCTCGCCGCCGCTTGCTTCGCCAACGAATCGGCGAGTGGCGGGCCAAACGGCGGGGCATCCCGGCCAGTACCACGCTCTGGCTGGTCCTCAGTGCACTGCTCCTCCTCCTCGATATCAACAAGCAGTCCCGTCTCCAGACGTCATTCGGATCCTCGGTCCGCCAGAAGGCCAGGGACCAGGGCTGGTACTCCGGCACATTGACGTCATGATCCGAATCAGCTCCGGCCGGCGTTTACTGGAACTGGATTCTGGAGCGAGGCGGGATCGCCATCGTCGCCCTCGGCTCGCTCCTGGCCTGGAGGATTCGGGGGCGAGACGGCGCCCGGGGCTCGCGCAGCTCGCGCGAGCCAACCGGCGTCCATCGGTACGCCCTCGAACGCGGCATCCCGGTCCCGAAGCAGGCGCCTCGGGACGCCGCGGCCGACGATCCTGAGTTGGTCGGGGAATCGACCCGGCTTGGAGGACGACTCAGTTGCCGGTATCCGCCACCAGGGGCAGGCCATGATCGGTCATGTACGGATAGCCCGGCTTGAAGGTGGGCGCGACGATGACCATGAGGTGGGGGCTCGACCAGATCCCGTGACGATCATTGCCGGGGAAATAGACTGCGGTCTCGAGCGTGAGCGGATTGTCGAGCACAAACTTCGACGCAATTGCCAGTCCCAGCATGCAGACTGGGAACTCGGCGGCCCGCTCCATGTCCCCCAGCCGCACCGGCTCGGAGAGGGGGATCCCTGCCGCGCGAAAGGCCTTCTCGGTCATCTCGACGCAGTAGAGCGCCTTGTCATCCAGGCCCAACTCGTAATCGAAGGGTGGCTGTTCCCGGAAGACCTTGCGGCAATAGGCCAGGATCTTGGGGACGGCGCCCCGGGACTCGGGACGAAGCCGCTTGACTCCGAAATTTCCCACGTTATCCAGCGTCCAGACCGAGAAAGGCTGTCGTGCGACACCTGTGCCGGTGGTGTCGTACACGACCGGCCCCTCCTCTTCGAAGGCGACGATGCCGGTGTGCGAGAACTTGCTATTGCTGCAATTCGCGTAGAAGCGGCTCATCGGGAAGAATCCCTTGAGTACCCGCGCATCCCCCTGACGGAAGAGGATATCCCCGTCACGGAGATACTTGCGTGCCCAGTCATCCCACCGCGCCATCTGTGGCGTGATCTGGATCGGCGACAATCTACCTTCCCGCCGTGCCTTCGTTGCCTCGGGGCCGTAGTAGTTCCCCTGGAAGCCGGGGGGGACGATCCGCTCGGACATCTCCCGCGGTTCCGGAGGATTGAGGAACAGGGGCAAGAATAGAAAGAAGAGATTGGTCATCGGTTACTCTCGGCTTGGGGACGAGACATCCGTGCCAGGGTTCAATTCGCTCCTTCGACCATGAAGGCCGCTAACGAGAGCGGCCGATGAGGCAGCTCAAATTCACGGGTATCGTCAACTTGCGTCCTCGTTCATGCCCGAGCGGCCGCCGCTCGAGTCTGAAGCGCGGTGAGTGTCCCCTCGAGGATCGCCTCGGGAGTGCCGTCCGCCGAAATCGACAGCAGACGCCCCGTCTTTTCGTAATATTCCGCCAGAGGACGGGTACTCGCCTCGTAGGCCTGCATGCGGACCCGGATGGACTCCGGCCGATCGTCCTCGCGCTGAATCAACGAGCCTCCGCAAAGGTCGCAGACACCTTCGGTCCGCGGCGGTCGGGCCGTCACGTGGAACACCGCCTTGCACTTAGAGCAGGTCCGACGGCCGCCGAGCCGATCCACGATCTCCGCGAGCGGCAGTTGGTAGCTGATCACCGCATCGAGCCGCACGCCCTGCTGATCCAGCAGTTCATCGAGCGCCTCGGCCTGGGCGTCCGTTCGCGGAAAGCCGTCGAGCAGGAAGCCGCCGCAGCAGCTCAGACATCCAGAACGCTCGCTGACCATCGAGACGACCAGCCCATCGGAGACCAGCTCACCTCGCCTCATGGCCTCCAGCGCAGCTTTCAGGGCCGGACTGTGTTCGGTCTGGCATTGGGCGGCGCGGAAAACGTCGCCGGTCGAGAGGTGGCAGGTCCCCAGCGCCTTGCAGAGCAGCTCCGCCTGGGTCCCCTTGCCCACGCCAGGAGGCCCGAGCAGAACCAGGCGAAAGGGCCGCTCGCGAGCCGGGGGGGCATGCTGGCACTGCGCGTCTCCCCCCTCGAACCATGCCGCGCGATCAGGCGTCACACTCATGCCGGGCTCCCCGATTTACCTGGCCGTTTCGGCCTCGGAGTCGTCCATGAGGCCAAACACTCATGCCTTCAGCTCTCAGTCCCTGCTTCGAATTCGCATCACTAGGGTACAAGCCGGGTCCCCCGATCGGTCAAGAGCGAACACCTAGGAACGCCAGGAACTCCCAGCTCCTGTTCCGGACAAACAGAAGGTGGCGGTTGGAGCGCCCGCAGCAGGGCGACCGGGGAGTGGTTGTGAGATGTCCATCATCTCTTCGGGAATCCGCCCCACAGCGTGATCAATTCAACAGGGCCTGGAAGCGGATCAAGGCCCCGTCGGCCGGTGCGTCTGCGGGGGTGTCGCCGGGCCTCATCCTCCCGAGAATTCCGGATGGAGCACGCCCGTCGCCGGGGAGACGGATCCGACCGGCGAAGATGATGCTCGATTCGTCGGGCGGGCGATACGGAGTCTCGGCACCGAGGGTTTGTGGGTAAAGACAAACGGCTCTCTCCCATTGACGATCCTGGATGATTAACCATGAAGCGAATCCCGTGCCTCGGCTCGCTCTTCATTCTGACGCTTGCGGGTGTCGCGGCGGCCCAAGTTGGTCCGACGCGGAGCACGGACGTGGCGAACCAGGACCCGCTGGGAGAGCCAGTCTCGGAGGTGGTCTATCTTGGCCAGGGATGGACGCCCGAACAGAGTCTGGATTTCTACTTCACCTCTCAGGGTTCCCAGATCCTCCCTTACGACTGGTTTCTCGCCCTCGAACAGGCCGACTCGACAGCGCTCTTCCGGGATTCGCAGAATATGTTGAGGTTTCGGCACCTTCCGCAGCGGCAGGATCGGTGGAACCCCGACGGGCTACCCGTGGGATTCGTGGCCGGGGAAGGATCCGCTCGCCGGTGGCTGGGCCTGACCTGCGCCGCCTGCCACACGACCGAGATCCGCTACAAGGGTGTCGGCTATCGGGTGGATGGCGCCCCGACGCAGGCCGATGTCGCGGCCATGCTCACATCGCTGACCTACGCGATGCAGCGGACGTTCGACGATCCCGGCAAGTTCGAGCGGTTCGCCGCGAGGGTCCAGGGTAGAGGCAACAGCCAGGCCGGTCGGACAATCCTGCGCGCCCAGTTGGCCAAGGAGATTGAGAGGCGCGAGGGCTACAACCTGAGGAATTTTCCCGGTTATGTCCCGAAGCGGACACCACCGGCGCCGGCGAATTACGGCCGGCTCGACGCTGTCGGCGCCATCGTCAATGAGGTCTACTTCCATGCGGTGAAGTCACCGACCTCGCCGGTGGAGAATACCCGCCCTGCGAATGCCCCGGTCAGCTTCCCCTGCATCTGGGATGCGCCTTACCAGGGGCTGGAGCAGTGGCTCGGGATCGCCAAGAGCGGTGGCGTGCTGGACATCGACAGCCTCTCCCGCAACGTCGGCGAGGTCATCGGTGTCTTCGGCGATCTGGCGATCCCGAACGAACCCTCGATTCTGGGTTATGCATCCTCCATCAAGATGCTGAACCTCGTCAGCCTGGAAGACAGCCTGAAGACGCTCTGGTCGCCCCAGTGGCCCTCTGCCTTCCCGGCCATCGACCAAGCCGCCGCGGAGAAGGGCAGGGCGATCTACCACCGAGCGAGGAGTTGCGTCACCTGCCACGCCCTGATCAAGGATCGAACCAGCCCCGGCCGGGTCGCCGCGGCTTCGCTGCATGCGGTCGGTACCGACCCCCTCAGCTGGGCAAACTTCTTCGGACGAAAGGGACCATCCGGCAAGCTCCAGGGGGCCAACGTGAACCTGATTCCCTTCACCCGGAAGATCCCGGCGATCGCGGACGCGTCGACGATGTTGACCAACGAGGTCGTCGGCGCGATCCTCGGCTCGCCATGGCCCGCCCCGCCGGATGAGCTGTCCAAGGTGAGTCTCGGCCTGGATCCTTCGGCCGCGGCGACCCGGGCCCTGGCCGCGCCGCAGTACAAGGCACGGCCTCTCAACGGCGCCTGGGCGACCGCCCCCTACCTCCACAACGGCTCGGTCCCGAACCTCTCCGAGCTGTTCAAGCCGGCCGCCAGGCGGATGAAATCCTTCAGCATCGGCACCCTGACCTACGACCCGCTGAACGTCGGGTTCCGGACCGACGCCCCAGGCTTCCCGAAGTTCGACACGAGCGCGCCGGGCAGCTCGAACATGGGCCACGAGGGCGACGAGTACGGAACGAACCTGAGCGACGAGGAAAAGCATCAGCTGCTTGAGTATCTCAAGACGCTCTGAGCCCGGGCGATCCCGGAGGGGATCTCGCGCTGCAGCCAAGCACCAGCACCTCGCGACCCCGGCCGGAGGACGGCCGAGAGCTGCCTGCATGAACCTCGCCCCGGACAGGCCGGGCCTGTGTCGTCTTACCCACTCCTGGCCGACTCAGAGGATCATCGAGGGCAGGGGGCCTCCACCCTCGATGAACCGGCGTACTAGCCGGCGCTGGCCCAACGGCTGCTCCTGGCCGGCGAAACGCCGGCCGCAGCAGTCCGTCCCTCTTCGTCGGGGAACTCGGAAGAAGCCGCCAGTCATGTCCCCTGGCGATGGCCGGTCCCAGGTTCGCGGTGCGCGGTTATTGGGGCAACGATTCTGGAGCCAAGATCGAATCGCCGAGAAAACGAGGAGGGGCAACCGATTTCTGATTGCACGTAAACTTCGATCTCGGAAGCAACGGGCGCGATGCCGTCGAATCCCCCCTTACGTTTGTGATGTCGATCTTCAGCTAAGGCTCGCAAGCGTTCGGATCGCAAGAATTGACTCGGTTTAGACTTATGGGATGTGCTGCCGAACGCTACGACGCAACCTCAACGGGCATCGAGATTGGTCCTTTTCGGTGAGAGCGCGAACTTCTTGATGACCGATTCAGGTCTATGAGTTCGAGATTGTTCTTGACTGCTCTGAATTCGGGCGGCTGATTGTATAGGTACGGGCGGAGATCTTCTGGAAACCTGGTCTCCCCGGCGACTTCAGGTGAGGCTATCGTCGCATTTCTGTCCACGCGGCCAGCTCAGCGGGCCGCCGAAGTTCCTCGTGAGTGCCGGAAAGAGGATTGTTCGCGGGTGGTAAGGCAGCAGTCCATCGGAGGATCGAATGTCGAAGCAGGTGATCGATCGTCGTGAGCGGCGATCGCCTCCGGCGTCCTGGCGGGAGGTCGTCTTTGCCTCGAGATCGGATTGGCGGGGCAGTGGGATCGCAGGCGTCCCGCAACGAACCGGGTTCACGCTGATCGAACTGCTCGTCGTTATCGCCATCATCGCCGTGCTCATCTCGCTGCTGCTTCCTGCCGTCCAGGCGGCGCGCGAGGCGGCGCGCCGCAGCCAGTGCACCAACAACCTCAAGCAGATCGGCCTGGCGATGCACAATTACCATGGCCGCGCCGGCAGCTTCCCGTCCGGGAACATGGCAGCCGATGACGGAACCTGGGCCGGGACCTGGTACGGATGGCAGATCTTCATCCTGCCCGAACTCGAGCAAGCCAACCTGTACAATTCACTGAATGTCTCGTTCCCGAGTGCCTTCCCGCAGAATACCACGGTCCTCGTCTCCCTGGTCGGCACGTACATCTGTCCGACGGATCCGATCGGGGGAGCCCTTCGTGTGACGCCTTCGCTTGACGGCTACGGAAGTCCTCCGTCACAGGCGGCTCCTACCTGCTATCTCAGTAACGTGGGCGATGCCAGGACCGGCACGGCGTTCGACGTCAATTCGGCCGACACGATGACTCCGGCCAACTGGCCGGGTTGGCCCCTGCCGATCACGCTGGGATGCAAGGGCACGTTTCGCGGGATGTTCGGTGACTGCTCCAACGGCAAGGCGATCCGGCTTGCGGAAGTGACAGACGGAACCAGCAACACACTGCTGGTCGGAGAGGGTTCGCCCAACCAGAACGCATACCTGGCGTGGGCTTCCGCGACGGCGACGTTCGCGACCAGTATCATCCCGATCAACTGGCAGACGAATCTCAAGGACGACCAGGTGGACACGGACGGCACCGTCTGCAACATCACGGTCTACGGGATGCAGGCTCCCCACTGCTACTACAACATCGCCTACATCGCGGGCTACAAGAGTTATCACTCCGGCGGGGTGAATTTCGCGATGACCGACGGCACGGTGCGATTCATCAAGCAGTCCGTCGCCACCTCGGTGCTGTCCGGGCTCTCGACTCGCGGTGCAGGGGAGATCGTCTCGGCATCCGACTATTGATTCTTCGCCGTCCTGGCGGCCGCGAGGTACTGATGGGGATCGTTCGACGAAGCAGAGTCGTCGCAGCCGGGTGTATCTGGCTCATCGCCGGATGCGGGGCATCCAACGGGCTCGAGCTCGCCCGGGTTCGAGGGACGGTGACGTTCCGTGGCGAGCCGGTCTCGGAGGGCGACCTGATCTTCTCGCCCGACGAATCCAAGGGGACTCGCGGGCCCGCCGCGATGGGTGCCTTCGAAGAGGACGGCTCGTTCACACTCTCGACAGAGACAGCGGGCGATGGAGCGATCGTCGGCTTCCACCGTGTTGGGATCACGGGAGTGGATCCCGAGTCCTCTGACGCACTCCCAGTGGCCTCTTCGAATCCTTCCGACAAGTCCGCTCTCAAGGCGATCGTTCAGGAGTACAAGAAGAAGCGACGGAGAGCCAGGGCCAAGACCCCGAAGACGCCGGCCGAGATCGTCAGGGGGCGGGTGGCATTCAAGCTCTTGACCCCCGAGAAGCTGACCAAACCGGCGACGTCGGGCATCAGCGTCGAGGTGAAGCCCGGGTCGAACACGATCGAGATCGCCATCGGCGAGGACGGAGTCGTGACCGTCACTCCGAAGTGACAAACACTCAGCGGGTCGCCGCCGGAAGGTCCCAGATCCGGATCGTGGAATCCCAGCTCGCGGAGATTAGTCGTTTCCCGTCGCGATCGAACTCCAGCCCATGGACCAGCGCGGTGTGCCCACGGAAGGTGTGCAGCGGGTTCCAGTCGCGGGTGCTCCAGAGCAGGATCCTGCCGTTCTCGCTCCCGCCGGCCAGGATGTTCCCGTCCGGCGTGAAGGTGACAATCTGAAGGTCTGCGCCGTCATCCGAAAGCGACGCGATCTCCTTCCTGCTCTCCAGGTCCCAGATTTTCAGGGTCCGGTCGCCCGCGGAGGCCAGCTTCTTGCCGTCCGGATGGAACGCAACCGACCTCACCAGGCCCTTGTGACCCTGGAGTGCGAACAGCTCCTTGCCCGACTCCACGTCCCACAGGCGGACCGTGGAATCGAAACTTCCCGAAGCGATCCGCTTGCCATCGGGGCTGAAGACGGCCGACCAGACCCAGCTCCGGTGCCCGGCGAACTTGCGGAGGAGCGTCCCGTCCTCGGGATTCCAGAGCCGGAGCACTCCATCGTCCGACCCACCGGTCAGGAGGAGACGGCCGTCGGGGCTCCAGGTCACATGATAGGTCTGTTCGTCACTGTGCAGGGTCCTCAGAAGCTTTCCGGTCGAGACCTCCCAGATCAGGGTCGTCCCGGAAGCGTCGCAGGTCGCAGCCGCCTTGCCGTCCTTGCGGAAGGCCACGTTAAACACCGGAGCGAGATGATTGCCGAACTGCCGGACGAGGGACCCGTCCTTCGGGTCCCAGAGATGGACCGTCCTGTCTCCGCTGACCGAGGCGACGAGCTCACCTTGGGGCTGGAATGAGGCATCGAAGGCCCAGGCACCGTGCCCCCGGTAAGTGATCCTCTCTTGCCCGGCCAGATTGGCGACGGCCGTCGCGTCCCAGATCTTGACTCCGTCGGTCCCCACGGTTGCGAGTGTTTGACCATCGGCGCTGAATTCGGCCTGGAAGACGGGCCCGCCGTGTCCGCGGAGCGTGATCACCTCGCGCCCTGACTTGGTCTCCCAGAGCTTCACCGTCTTGTCCATGCTGGGCGTGGCGATCCGCGTGCCGTCAGGGCTGAAGGCGAGTCCGAAGATCGGGGCATTGTGCCCCTTGCAGGTCAGCAGAACCGCTCCCGTTTCGGCCTCCCAGAGCCGCATGACGGTGTCCATGCTGGCGGAGGCAATCAGGCGTCCTGTGGGGTCCCAGGCGAGCCCATCAACGGGTGCCATGTGTTCGCTAAAAAGGAGGAGTTGTTTCCCGGAGGCGACATCCCAGACCTTTGCCGTGGCATCGTCCGCCCCGGTGGCGAGCTTGGTCGCGTCGGGGTTGAACTCGACCGCCGAGATCGACATCTGATGCGCGGGAATGGTCTTGAGCACCTTTCCCGAGTGGAATTCGTACACGGTCAGGGTCCCATCCGCGTACCCGACGGCCAGGAGTCCTCCATCTCGGCTGGTTGAGAGGCAGGTGGGGCGGCTGGAGCCGGACGGGAATGTCCTGGCCGCCACCGTCAGCGAGCCATTGGCGTCGGGCTCGGCCGTGAGATCCCAGACCTTGATCAGGCCGTCCTGTCCAAGAGAGATCAGATGCCGACCGTCGGCCAGGAAGCGGACGGCCAGGCCCATGTTCGTGTGCGCGAGGATCGTGAGTTTCGGCTTGGCGCCGAACCTTCCGTCTGAATCTCGGGAGTAGAGACGGACCGCACCGTCGGCATACGTGGCCGCAAGCGACTTCCCGTCTGTGCTCCACGCAACTTCCCTGCCGAGCATCGGGAGGCCCGGGATCTGGTATGGGGATTCGCGAAACCAGCGGCTGAGGTAGTTCCATTCCCAGCCTCGAAGCTCCTTGGCGCAGTTCCGGAGCAGCTCATCGACCGGTGCGAGGTGATTGAGGATCAGATTCTGCTCGACCAACGAGATCCGGTTGAAGTAGTCATTGATCTCGACCTTTTGTCGAGCGGCGGCCTCGGACGACAGCGCGGCCTCCGTCCGTTTCAGCAGGACGAGCGCGAGGGGGAACCCGATGAAGGCGATGGCCGCGACCAGCGCCGCCAGGGCCGCCGGGGCGGGCCGGCGGCGGGCCCACATCAGAGCGTATTCGAGCTTGCCGATCTTTCGCGCCCGGATCGGCTCGCCCCGGAGCCATCGTTCCAGATCCGCGGCTAGCTGATCCGCCGATGTATACCTTCGAGCCGGATCTTTCTGCAGGCACTTGAGGCAGATGGTGTCCAGGTCGCGGGGCAGGGCAGGCACGAGCTCGCGGGGCGGCCGGACTTCGACCTCCTTCACCTGGCGGATGGTCTCCATCAGATTCCCGCCCCGGAAGGGGGGCCTGCCGGTGAGCATCTCGTAGAGGATTGCGCCTAGCGAATAGACATCCACGGAGACGGTGGTGGCGGCCGCGTCCCCGGAAGCCTGCTCCGGAGCCATGTAGCTGGGCGACCCGATGATGTCGCCTGTGCGCGTCAGGTTGCTGTCGTCGTCGAGGCGCTTCGCCAGGCCGAAGTCGGCGATCAGGGGCTCTCCCGACTCATTCAGGAGGACATTTGCCGGTTTCAGATCGCGATGGAGCACCCCGTGACGATGCGCGGCATCGATCGCCCGCGCGAGGGTCATGACCAGGCGAGCCGATTCGCGCGGTCCGCCCTTGAACCCGAAGCGATCGGGACCCTTCTCGATCGCGTTCGACAGGTTCCCGCCCTCGACCAGTCGCATCGAAAAGTAATGGAGTTCATCGTCGTGCCCGACCTCATAGATCGGTACGATGTTCGGATGCTGGAGCGCGGCGACCGCCGTCGCCTCGCTGACGAACCTCGCGATCAGCTGTTCGGAGTGCAGGAGCCGCGACCCGATCGTCTTCAGGGCGACCAGCCGGTTGAGGCTGAGCTGCCGCGCCTTGTAGACGATCCCCATCCCTCCGACCCCGATCACCTCGATGAGCTGATAATCGCCGATCCTCGTGCCGGCGAGCTTCTCGGGTTCGAGATTCCTGCTCAGAAACCCCTCGATCGTCCTCTCCTCGCGGTTCCGTACTCCATCGCCATCCCTGATGGTGGTCGCCATATCGGGCGGGGATCCCGCACCGTCCAGCGCAGCTCGTTCCAGCAGGCGAACGGTCGACTCGGAGAAGCTCGGGGCGCGGTCGGGGAGAGTGGGCGAGGGCGAGTGCTGAGGCTCACCGGTCAGGTTCGTGGTTCGAGAGAGGGGCTCGATCGTGAGATCCCCCTCGGCCGTCTCGTCGCCGTCACGATCGCAGGTATGGGACTCGGGCGGACCGACCACGAGCCTGAGGCACACCGGGCAGACCATCGGGTGACTCGTGTCGGCCGCGTCGCGCTCGTTCATGTGTCCCCTCCCATTTCCCGATCGGAGTGAGGCTCAGCGTCCGGGGACATCGCCCGCGAGAACCGTCGTCGGCTGAGCGCCCTCACGCCAGACGGCCGCCCCGGCTCACGGGTTCGGGACCGCTGCAGCAGGCAGGGTCGTGGGGGTCGGGGTGATCGAGACGCGGAAGAGGCGATTCGAGGCCCGGGTCGGTCCCTGCACGCTGTACGGCCTCTCGGCCACGATGCCACCGTAGACCCATCCCACGAACGTCCTCGACTTCACCGAATCAATCCTCAGAAAACCGCTCACGTCCCGGTCGACCGCGCTCGACGGCAAGAAGAGTGCGTCGGCCCCCATCAGTGCCGGCAGCCGAAAGGGCCAAACATATTGTGTCGAACTGCCATCGGGGTGTCGAGCGATCGTCGAGATCGAATCCACGAAGGGGAGTCCGTCGATCCCCCGGGCCGGATCGGGGCTGTCCTGCTGCAGCTTCGTCGGATCGAATTTCGCCGGGCAGTAATATCGACTGATGCCGCCGAACAGGGTGGCATAGCTCTCCCGCGACGTCGGGTCGTAGAGCATGAAGCTGGCGCAGTTGTACTGGCTCAGCGCCTGAGAGAACCGGGTGTCGACGGTCAGCAGGAACGGGTCCGGGTTCGTGGGGTACGTGCCGGACGGCGAGTAACGGGGATTGGGCGTGATGACGACCGGGTTCAGGAACGCGTTCAACGTCCCGGCCCGGAATACGCCTCCGTAGACGATGATGGAGCGCGTCCCATCCGGCAGGATCGTACCCAGGGCGGTGAAGTCGCGACGATTGAACGGCAGGTCGGGCAGGAAAGGCTGACACAGGACGAACTTGCTCAGGTTCAGGTTGGTATCGACGAAGAACGACCAGACGCCTTCGGTGTAGGTCTGCTGAAAGCCGACTGCCCGGTCGTAGGAGGCGAGGTCGCCCGTGTAAGCCCCCTGAAAACTGTTGCCGAAGACCAGTGCGAACTGAGATCCGAACGCGTGCAGCGACCCGCCCGCGACGGCCAGCCGCGGGTCCCTCGTCTGCCGGATGTATCTGGCGATCGTGCACGGGTCAACGTTCCCCCGAGCGATGGCCTGGATCACGGGGCCAACCTCGATCCGCGTGATCGTCCCGAACGTGACCATTCTGTTCGTCGTCGAGTCCTGGCCGTAGCCACCCACGAGGTACAGGAAATCACCCACCTGGACCCACTCCGCGTTCGTCGACGAGAGCGGATCGGCAAGCGCCGGGCCCAGCGCCTTCAGGTCGAATGATCCGACGAATCGGGGGACGCTGGGATCCAGGACGTAGGCCCGGTAATTCTGCGAACTCGGCGGGAAGTTGTTTGTCCCCTTCCTGAACGTGTGCATCCCGCCGGTCCGCCCCGCCAGCAGGAGGAACTTCTCCTGGGACCGGCCAAGACAGAAGGAGTGGAGTGGAGGGGGATCCCCTCCGCACGGCAACTCGTCGAGCTGCAGCGTGAAGGGCAACTGAGCGAGCGTGGAAACCATCGCAAGTGCGAGTATCGCGCTCATGCTTGGGCCTCGTCTTCTGATCCCAGGGGCATCCCGTCGGCGAACCACTGCCGAATCATGTCCAACTTCTGCGGAGAAAGATCACGAGAAACGGGCATGAAGCCCCCCGCCTCCACGGGGAGGGCGAGGGACGCCTCGATCGCCTGGGCATGCGCCCTGACCATCTCGTAATCGGAAAGGTCGATGATCCGGGTCATGGCCGGGTAGATGCGGGCGTAGTAGGCAAAGATCGGCTGAACATCGGCCCAGGTCGGGTTTGCAGGAATCGAGTAGAGATCGTGCAAGAGGACGCTCGCGGCGCTGCCCTGGACCTGCGCCGTCAGGCCGTAGCACGTCCACGGTCCGCCCAGGAAGAAGACGTTCCCGTCAATGGACGCGCGCTGGGGTGGTTTTGGCTGGGGCGGATCCGCGGAGAGGGTGAAGTTGTAGACACCGGGGAGTTTTGAGGGAGGGCCGGTTGAAATCGAGATGGCGGCTGGCGGCTGACTGGACCATGGAAAAATCAACGGATATTCGCTCCCATTGACCAGGACCTGAAGTGGCAGGCCCGACGGGGGTTGACCTCCAGGATTGCCGAATTGCATCGTCCGGATCACGCAGGTCGCGGAGTCCCCGGGCGACATCCGTAGACAGGGGGTGTCGCAGTCGACATACCATCCCTCCGGATCTTCCTTGAGGATCATATCTGCGCTCCCACCCGAACCGAGACTCAGCAGCCGCAGGGGAGACCGCTCTGCGAGGGCAACCTGCTCGGGGGTGAGGACAAAATCGAAGACTCCCGCCTGGTCGTTGAACTCCGCGGGATCGATCGTGAACTCGAACAGGATCCCCGTGGCGGGAGGGCCCGTCTCCGCCGAGGAGGCATCGATGGGCCCGCCGTTCGATCGTCCGGTGTCCATGGCTTCCTGCGAGTCCACGCCGTCGAGTTCCAGGCAGGAAACCTGCTGCACGCGGAGTAACAGGGGAATTCGCTTGAGCCGGGGCGCCAGCTTCGGGGGGCTGGCCGGCGGTAGGCTGGCGGCCACGGGCTTGCAGGTCTCCATCCGCAGCGTCAGCGCCTTGACGGGACCTCCGAAACTCGTTAGCGGATCGGCATCGCCTTGCTGGGGACGGCTCGCGGTGGTCGGGATCGAATTGCTGAGGTCGATTGTCAGCGTTCCCCCGCCCGACGAACCGGCACTGACCTTTGCGAACGCCGATCCGTAGGGGGGGCCTGCTCCGGGCACGTAGGCGGGGTTGAAGAGCCTCCGAGCGATGGGGAACTGGTTCGGCTCCGCGGCCGTTGCGGGGCCGATCGTGCCTCGGATCCGTCCGGTTGCGAAGGTCAGCGAGCTCTTGTCCGTGTCGAACGCGTCGAGGGTGAATCGGATCGAGAGCTGCTCCTGGCTGGATTTTTTCAAGGCGGCCAGAAACGGAGACTTGGCCACGACGTTCCACTGCACGGGCTTCAGGACCGACTGGAAGGCGGCGCTCAAGCCGCCCAGGGCCCGATGCTGGGGATCATTCTGAGCCGGATCAGCCCCTCCGATGTTCGCGAGCGGCGAGTAGTTGGCCCACATATCCCTGAGCCCGGTCACCAGCATGTCCCCGACGAGGGCAGGAGAGCCGTCAGGCCAGCAGATCTGAACCGTCAGGCCCCAGATCTCCGAGATGAACCGCTGGTCGGGGTCCAGATCCACCATCTTCGCCGGATAGGGGCGATCCTTGCTGATCAGTGCGGCATTGAGAATCGGATCACCTTTGACCGGACCGCTCTCGAGCGTCAGCCAGGTGACCTTGCAGCCGCTCAGAGTGAAGACATTCCCCCCGAAGGGATTCCAACCGGGAACGATCGGGGAGCCTGGGGTGAAGTTGCCCAGGGTGTTGTTGACGGTGTTCGTACCGGCGCTGAACCGCCCGACGAAACTGAGGCGAGGCCAATCCAGATAACTCATGGGGGCTCCTCCGGGGAGAATTCATTCACTTGAGCTACCAGGGCCGATCAGGATCACCAGCATGGTCGCGTCGCTCAGCCCGTCGAGGCCGAGGGCGTGATTCAGTTCCTCGTCGACGAACCCGTTGGCGGCGCAGACCGAGAGTCGCATCGCAGTCGCCGTAAGCTGAAGATTCTCCGACACGTGACCGACGTCCATCAGCGCGAGCCTGTAGCTGCGTCGGCCATACTTCGCCTCGAGCCTACCAATCGCCGAGGTCAGGACGATCGCCGCGGCGGCGTCCGAGAACTCGACCTGGGGCAAGGCAAACTCCCGCATCCAGCCCCGGAATTGACCTTTGCGGAGCTGGGCCAGGTCGTGCCGGACCGAGTCGTAGTGGTAGATCCCCGGTTCGATCCCCTCCACGCTCATGACGATCGGATAGACTTCTGTCGATCCGAGGTTACCGCAACTCGGCACGTTTCGCTGATAGCTGATGGGCACGCAGCCCCCGCGAACCTCCCGCACACCGTTGCCGAGGTGGAGGAGCGTTCCGAATTCGAGGAGGCCGAGCGCCCCGTCGGGGAAGTCGCGTCGGCTGCTCCGGGTCGTGATCGCGTCGGCCAGCGGCATGCTGGCCAGTCCGAGGGCCGCGGGTAGCGGCACCCTGGGCGGCCCCTCGATATGCCGGGCCGCCTCGGCCACCATCTGCTGGATCCGGGGGTCGTGATACGTCTCGAAATACCTCGGCGTGATCTTCGAGATGCTGAGGGGATTCCGGCTCGCGTGATGATAGGCCTGCGAGAGAGAACCAAGCCGCTCGTCGTAACCGCCCCCAATCATGGTCACCTCTCAGGCGAATGGATGTGGCAGATCCTGGAAATCGGAGAGCTCGGCCACGGGCCTTCCCAGGAATCGGGCGAGTCTCGGCGTACCCAGCCAGCGGATCGAATGAGTCCGCGAGAGGGGTACCATCTCGGGGACGACAACCTTGGCCACGGCCCCGATGCGTCGAAATTCCGGAGCCGTCACCTCGCACCACAGCGCGGTCAAGCCGAGCCGGACCAGCCGAGAGGCGATGCGGCGCAGCTCACCAAAGCTCGATGGGGCGGGGAGCCGGTAACGCCCGGCCAGCTCCTCTAGCGTGATCGTCTCGGAGAACGGCGTCTGGAGAAACGCCATGCGGTCCTGCAGTTCCCCGGTCGCGTAGAGCTGGATGTGGTCCACGAAGTCGTTGACCCAATCAAACCGCACGAGGGAAGCAACCGGCTTCGTCCCCAGCGATCGGGCCGTCAGCCGGGCCGACACGGCCTCATCGATCGCCTTCGAACAGGCGGACATGGGATCGGACTTGCAGCTGCTGCCGACCGTGAGATACGGATGATGCTCCGCCGTGATGACGGCCACGACGGTCGGCGCCGGAAAGTCCAGCGTGAAATCGAAGAGCAGGAGCCGCAAGCCGACCTGCTCGAGACGTTCCAGCCTTCGCCGCAGGTGATCCGGTGCGAGGTCCGGGTCCGGGACGATGACAGGCGGGCGGAGGCGGCACCACCAATTGACCATCAGGGCGTCGCGTTCCGCGACCTCGCAGAGGCCGGTCCAGACAGCGGCACAAAGGTCCGCGTGGAAGGCGAAGCCGGTCGAGACGGGTATCGACGCGGGACTTTCGTTTGGATAGGGCTGGAACGACAGATCGACGTGCCCCGCGGGCACCCATCGCGGAGTCGAATCCGCGAGCGACTCGACCTTCACCATCGTCAGCGGCGACGAAGTCTCGATGGACGAGAAGCAGGGATGAGCTCGCTCCGCATCGAGGCAGGTTGGGAATCGCAGGAGGAGCTCGGGATCTGGGGGGGCGCAGAAGGCTCGCTCAGTGACGTGTGACGCGTTGAACGCGCTGTATCGCTCCAGGGCCTCGCCGAGCGCGCTCCGGAGCGAAAGCTCCGGCGCGATTGAGATGCCCGAGGCAAGGATGGGTCCGACGGCGTTCGGATTGGGGCTTCCGCCCACGCTGCGGACGTGGAAACAGTTGGTCAGCCACCAGGCGGGGTCAGGGAAAGTTAACCCATGGCCCTCGACGCCGAGGATCGGCCCGTGCAGCGGGTCGATCCACAGGAGCACATCCCGGAGACTCCCTGTCGCGAGAGAGACCGGCGTCATCGGGTTCGCCCATTCCGAGAAAGACAGTCGGTGCACACCGGAACCGGCATCAGGGGATTATGCGACATGTGGCCGCCCAGGAGCGAAACCCTGCGCACCGCGTTTGCCAGCGTCGGAGGGGCGATGGAGGTGACGATCCGCAGGACCTCCGTCGCGATCAGGCTGCTGGCCAACCCTGTGAAGGCGAGAGACTCTCCCCTGGGTGGTGTCCGTCCGGCTTCGTGCGGCACCTCGATCTCGGCCTGATAGAGCGAATCCTCGACCGAAACTCCGGCCACGGAGGCTTGCCTCATTCTCATGCAGTTGTAGCAGGCAGTTTCCCCAGGGCTCGCGAACGGGCCCAGTTCGAGGACGTCGCCCTCGAGGTTCCCCGGAAGCCAGGGGATCCGATGTCGAAGGCAGAACCGATTGATCGCGTGGAACAGCGACGGGGGCGAGTGGAGCGTTGCGGCGAGCAACAGATCCGTCTCCTCGACCCGTCCGCGGAGCTGGTCCAGCAGCGGACCGATCGCGGTGGTCGCCAGCGGGACGACCTCCACCGGTGTTGGGACATGGCTGAGGGCCTCCGCGAGGAAGCCGTCGTCATCCCAGGCGATGACCCGAATCGATCGCATCCCACTCCGGCAGAGGATGTCGATGGTGCCAGCCGCCAACAACCCGGCTCCCACCACCACCAGGTTCGTCTGCTCGATCCGATGCTGAACCTCGGCGGCCGAACCGCATCGCTGGAGCGAACCGAGATTCCGGCCCCAGAAGAGGAGCTGTCGCCGCAGGCTGGGATCGCAGTCCTCCGCTCGGAGGATTCCCGGCCCGGTGAGGAGTCCCTTGGTGTGGAGGATCACCAATGTCTTGAGTAGCGCCGAGACAGGGACCTCTCGGGGACACCCAGAGATTAGCTCCTCGAGCGAGCATCGGCCGCCGAGCAACGGACGGAGCGCGCGGAAGCTGTCCGCCGCGTACCTGCCCCGGAGGATGATCGGCGAGACTCCACCGCGGAGCTGAAAGCCGAGCCCCTCGGGCATCTCGAAGACGTGGAGATCATCGACGAGCCTTGGCTGCGCCGGGAACCGGAAGTAGGAGGCGGCCAGGATCATTCTGAGCCGGACGCAATTCGCATCCTCCTCGGAGTCCGTGGATTCAGGGGAGTTGAGTGAGCCGGACATGGAAACAGTACGCCGTTAAGAAGTGCACGCGGCGAAGAAGAGACTCAGCGTGGGAGAACGCGGCCGATCGATGAGAGCACATGTGCACCCTCACCCGGTCCAGGACCGGGCGAGGGTTGCGTGTGACTCTACCACGGAACCACCAGGAAGATCATGGGAGCAGACCCAGCCGCCATTGGGGAGCAGAGCCATCGCGGTCGGATCCCGCGAAGGCGAGATGTCACCAGGTGAAGGGCATTGCCCTCGATTGCGGGGCAGCCCCGAGGGGTCCGTGCGTCGGTGGTGGGGGAGTTGCCAAGGCAACTCCGGTTGTCCCGTGAGCGGCGGCCCAGGTGAAGCCGGGCGGAGGGGGAGGCACCGCCCAGGTGAAGCCGGAGGGCGCAGGCGCGCTCGCCCAGGTGAAGCCGGCGTGGGTGGGAGGGGCCGCCCAGGTGAAGCCGGACGGAGGGGGCGGGACCGCCCAGGTGAAGCCGGTGGGCGCAGGCGCGCTCGCCCAGGTGAAGCCGGCGTGGGTGGGAGGGGCCGCCCAGGTGAAGCCGGACGCGGGAGGGCACGCCCACGTGAATGGGGCCGCCTGTGTCGTCGCCTGCGCCCAGGTGAACCCGGGAACGTGCAGAAGGGCGGACGCCGGAGCGGCCCAGGTGAAGTCCGCGGCCGCAGGAGGTTTCTGCGGCGACGCCTGAGGAGGCGCCGCCGCTCCCGGCGTCGACGGCAGTTCAACCCCCTCCACATCGAGATTCTGCCACCAGGCTTTCACCGCTTTCAGGTATTCCCTGTACGGTTCAGCCTGGGGAGTCGAGGGGGGTGTCGGCTCCCCCTTGGTCTCTTCGGGATTCTGGCCCATGAGGTCTCCTCACAATAAGAGCCTGTCGAGAACAGAGACGCGCCTCTCTCTAAGCAGCCGGACGTAGTTGTCTTGGACTTCTGGCCTGGAGTTTTCGGCTGTAGCTGACGAAGCCCGATTCCACGGCTTCTCTCAAGCCGGTGCGGGTCGTGTAGCTCCGGTGGGGGATCTCCTGGTGCTTGACCTGGCGGAATACCGGCTCGATCCGATTCAGCTCAGGCGAGTAGGGCGGCAGGAAGTACAGGTGGATCCCCGCATCGGCCAGGCCCTTCCTCGCGGCTCTGATCACCCCGCCGGTATGAAATCCGGCGTTGTCCAGCACCGCCACGCGCGGCGCCTTCGACCGCGGCAGGGCCCTCAGGAACCCGATCAGGTCGTACGAGTCCCAGGTCCGCTCAGCCGTGAAGACCTCCAGGCGAGTCGACCGCCCGAAGGGGCGGTAGGCCGCCAGGGCGTTGACCCTCCGCCCCTGCGGGGCCTCGTATCGGATCAGCTTCCGCCGGCCCGGCAAGCACCAGCTGTAGCCCACCGGCAGGGTCGGCGAGAAGCCGCACTCGTCGAGGTAATAGAGCACGATCGCCCCGGCCGCCGCCTTGGCCTGGAGATTGGCCAGGACCTTGCCGGCACGCTCCGCCTCCGCCGGATCCTGCTTGTGCTTGAGCGTCGAGGCCGTGCGGCGGTAGCCGGCCTTCAGCCACTCCAGGTGCCGCCGGACTTGGCGCGGCCCCAGTGCGATGCCGCGGGCGGCGAGGGCCTCGCTGAGCTGGCGGCTGGTCCAGGTCCGATCCTCAGCCAGCAGCCGCCGCAGCTCATCGGCCACGAGGCGACGCCGGTCCGCGTCGGGCGGCGGACCGGAGCGGCGCGGATGAAGGGCATCGATCCCGCGCGCGGGGAAGTCCTTGAGCAGATCGCGGACGGTCTGGCCGCAATGACCGAGGTGGGCGGCGATCCTGGGCGCCGACCAGCCGGCGTCGGCGAGGGCGAGCATCTCGATGCGGTCGCGGACCCTCGGCGGCAGCGGCCCCCGACGCAGGTCGCGGAGTCGGACACGGGTGTCATCGTCAAGGTGAATGCGGATCATACCGGAATTATAGAGGGACCGAGTCCACGTGCTTAGAAGCCGATCACGTAGATGTGGTGCCGTTGTGATCGATCGGGAACCTGCTCGGTGGTCTCCCGGCGTCCTGCCGGACGTAATTTTCAGGGACGTGCTAGCGGCATCGCCCGGAGGCCATCGACCGAAGGTCGACGCGCCTTCCGAACTTTCCACGAGGCACAAGCATATCAACGATTCGCATAGATTCTATAGGTCGATCGCGGATTTGCCACCGAATTCCAGGGATCGGGAGACGACTGATCCTTGAGTAAAGGCTTCGACCTCGCGGCAGCTCACGGGACGGCCGAGGGGCGGCCCGTCCGGGATCGATGATCCTGAGCCCATCTCATGCCCATGTGCCCGCAATCGGGGACCGCCGTGGTGACGGGGACATCGTGTCCTCCTGTTGCGGGAAAGTATGATCGCCAATGCCTCACGTCAGAACTACAATGCAAGACCGATCCCGCCACGACTCCATCCCCGGTGGAGGATTTCGAGAATGCCCGGGAGACTGAACATCGTCGAATCACGCAGGGCTGGGCCGCCGGATTGGATCTCGTTCGGGTCCACCCGCGACCTGGAAGTCCAGCTTGAATCGACGTGCGCGAACTGATCCTCCGGCGGCCGAATTGGAGCGGCCCGGAGCCCAAACGGGAGGCCGGGAGGCGCGACAACGACGTGATCGCCCACTCGGGGGATGAGGATGTTGCGGTCGCGCGCTTCGGCCCGCGGAGGCTCCCCCGCGAGCGACCTGGACTCCCTGGGCGGCGGGAAGGCCTCCGCCGTGGAGGAGAGATGCCGCGATGCCGGAGCATGCGGGAAATGCGATCAGCCCCTGCGTCAGTCGCACGGGCAGTTACTCGACGTGCCTGGCTCGCGCCCCGGCCTCGGCTTCGGAAACCTGGCCGCTCGTGGATTCGCCGTTCCCGCGGCTAATCGAAGCGCACCTCGATCGCTACCGCTGCGAAACTGGAGCGACGCCGTGCGGACCTCTCGAGGGTAGTGCTCCCACGGCGCCGCGGCATGCTTCACCAGTGCCTTGCCAGGCGTGTCGAGGATCCGATATCGGGATCGCCCCAAGTCGAGTACCGGCGGTGGGATTCGAACCCACACCCCCCTTCCGGGAGAGAGGATTTTAAGTCCTCAGCGTCTGCCGTTCCGCCACGCCGGCATGGTGGCTGTTCCGATTGATCATACGTCGTAGTACAACGAGAATTCGAAAGGGTGTGGCCGCACCCGTAGGGCCTCGATCTCGTAAGACTGCTTGTACCAGATCCAGGTATCGATAACGTCAGAGGTAAAGACGTCTCCGCGAAGCAGAAAGTCATGATCGTTGCGCAGGGCCTCGAGCGAGGCTTCCAGCGACCGGGGCGTCGTCGGCACCCTGGCGAGTTCTTCGGGCTGGAGGTCGTAGATGTCCTTGTCCAGGGGATCTCCGGGACGGACCTTGTTCTGGATGCCATCCAGTACGGCCATTAGCATGGCGGAGAAGAGCAGATAGGGGTTGGAGGCGCCGTCAGGGCAGCGGTACTCGATCCGCCGAGTGCGCGGGCTGGCGCCGCCGACCGGGACGCGGATGATTGCGGCGCGGTTGCGTCGGGAGTACGAGAGCTTGGTCGGGGCCTCGAAGCCCTCGATCAGCCGCTTGTAGCTGTTGGTCGTCGGGTTCGCGAAGGCGCAGAGTGCCGGGGCGTGGCGGAGCAGACCGCCGATGGCGTGCAGGCCCAGGTCGCTCAGGCCGGCGTAGCCGTGGCCGGCCAGGAGCGGCTCGTCGGCCTTCCACAGGGTCAGGTGGGTATGCAGCCCCGAGCCGTTATCGCCGAAGAGCGGCTTGGGCATGAACGTCGCGGTCTTTCCCCTGTTGCGGGCCGTGTTACGGATGATGTAGCGGGCCAGCATCACCTGGTCGGCGCTCTCGACCAGGTCTGCCGGATTCAGGTCGATCTCGCACTGGCCACCTGTCGCGACCTCATGAAAATGGGCCGCGGTGGTGATACCGCACTCGGTCATCCGCTGGGCCATCTCGGAGCGGAGATTCACCAGGCTGTCGGTCGGCGGGCAGGGGAAGTAGCCCAGGCCGGAGCCGGGCTTGTAACCCAGATTCGGGGACTCTTCTCGGCCCCGGTTCCAGGCCCCTTCGACCGAGTCGAGGTGATAGAATGCCTCGTGCTGACGCTGGTCGAATCGCACGGCGTCGAAGATGAAGAACTCCAGTTCCGGCGCCAGGAGGCAGCGATCGGCGACCGCGGTGCTCCTCATGTAGCTGACGGCCTTGCGGGCGATGTTCCGCGGATCCCGGGTGTAGTCCTGATGGGTGATCGGGTCCTGGATGTTGCAGATCATCGTCAAGGTCGGCTGGGCCGTGAACGGGTCGATCAACGCCGTCTCTGGCTGGGGCACGACCAGCAAGTCAGCCTCGTTGATCGCCCGCCAGCCGACGACGCTGGAGCCGTCGAAGGCGATGCCTTCTTCGAAGGTCTCCTCGGTCAGGGCATCCGCCGGGATCGAGAAATGCTGCCAGACGCCCGGAAAGTCCATGAACCGCAGATCGACCGTGGTGACCTCACGCTGTCGGATCTGTGCGAGAACTTCTTTGGGGGTCACCTCTGCTGACTCCTTGTCCACGATGGGGGGATGATCCGGTGGGTCTCCCTGGCGGTACCCGCAAGTTTACGGCGCCGGCAGGGCATGGGTCGAGGGACTCGGCATGGCGGAGCGGGTAGAAGGAGGCCGGTTCGCGGTCCTCGAACACACCTGGGAAGGGACCCACTGGGACTTCTTGCTGGAAGCCGGCGACTCATTGCGGACCTGGGCGATCGACCGGCCCATCGTCGCGGGGCATGAGCTTCCCGCCCGCGTGCTGGTGAACCATCGCCTGCTCTACCTGACGTACGAGGGACCGGTATCCGGAGGCCGGGGTGCGGTACGGCGTGTAGCCGGAGGCACGTATCGCGTCCGGGAATGGGGGCCTGACCGGGTGCGGGTCCTCTTGGAAGGCGATCAGCTCGTGGGCGAGGTGAACCTGTACCGGGCCGGCCCCGAGTCCTCGGACTCGAGCCCCGCCGGGGTCGGCGAGCCGTGGAAATTCCTCCTGGGGAAGGTCGATTGAAGGACGCGGCGCGACGGGAGCCTGGGCAGCGAAAAGGCCCCCTTGGTCCGATCGGAGCGGCCGGCGAGACGGATCTGGCCGGAGCGGATCTCCAGTTCTTCAAGCTGCACGTCCTCGCGCGCGAGGTTGGGTGTGTACTGCATGACGACAACCGGGTAACCATCACGCCGTTGCCACTGGACGTTCACACCCTGGATTCGGGCATGCTCGATGATCCGATCCAGCACGTTATCCGCCGGCACGGGCAGGATCCCGGCCCGGATCTTCTCCAGTGTTAGCTCGACGGTGTTCTCGGTGGGCACCCGGGGCCGGGCGACCACCGTGATGACCGACTGGAAGCCCCCCTTGTCGAGCTGGAACGCGAGGATCACCCGGTCCGTCTCGAAGAGGACCCGCGGGTCGTGCACCTCCGGAGGGAGTTGGTCGGCGAAGTGGGTCACCAGGTCCTCCGCCAGCCAGGCGTTGACTTCCTGATCCGAGAACACCGCCTCCCAGGTCGGCTCGTTGACGATGTCGTTCCGCAGCTGCAAGCTCTGGGCCACGAAATGCTTGGCACCGACCTCGCGCTGGGCCCTCGTCAACCGTACCATGTCGCGGTAGTAGGGGGGCTGATAGGTCAGCGCCAGGAAGCCACCCAGGGGGAAGGCAACGATCGCGGCCAGGATGGCCCCGATACGGACGAGCCGTCTGGTGAGGGAGATGAGCATAGAGGACCCATCGGATCTGGGGTTCAGAGTGATGGGAAACGACCCGCTCACGGCTGAGAGGAATCGGGAGGCCGATTAGGCGGACCGGACGTGCACGCGTGGTCGAACCAGGCGCGCAGCATACGCAGCCTGGCCGGCACGGTCAACCCGGACTTCCCATCCTCGGCCTGTGCATCCGTCGTGCCGCCGAGGGCCTGTCCGAGGGTCCGGTTCCTCCAATGCACTTGTTCCATCGGCGGCTACCCGGATAATAGCTTAGGATATCCGCTACGCTACGAAAGGCCTGCATGAGTGAGCTGACCGAACTCACACCCTCCGAGCGGCGGTTCGCCGGGGACACGACCCCGACGAGCCCCTCGAAATCCGCCCACCGGAAGCCGGAACTGCTTTCCCCCGCTGGAGATGCGGCCTGTGTTGCGGCTGCGGTTGAAAATGGTGCCGACGCCGTCTATTTCGGACTGCGGCATCACAATGCCCGGATCCGGGCGGCGAATTTCGAGGGGGACGCCCTGGCCGACGTGATGGCCGGGCTGCATCGCCGGGAGGTCAAGGGCTACGTCACGCTGAACACCTTGGTCTTCCCCCGAGAGTTGGCTGACGTGGAGGCGACCGTCCGCCATCTGCTGCAGGCCGGGGTAGATGCCGTGATCATCCAGGACCTGGGCCTGGCGCGGTTGATCCGGGCGATCTCTCCCGACCTGGAGATCCACGCGTCCACGCAAATGTCGATCACCAGCGAAGAGGGGATCCGACTGGCGGCGGAGCTCGGCTGCTCGCGAGTGATCCTGGCCCGGGAACTCTCCCTGGACGAGATCCGCAAGATCCGCGGCCAGACCGATCTGCCCGTGGAGGTTTTCGTCCACGGTGCGCTCTGCGTGGCCTACTCCGGTCAATGCCTGACCAGCGAGGCGCTTGGAGGACGATCAGCCAATCGGGGCGAGTGTGCCCAGGCCTGCCGGATGCCCTACGAGGTCATTTGCGACGGGAAGGCGGTGGACCTCGGCCGGATCCAGTACCTGCTCAGCCCGCAGGATCTAGCTGCCTACGACCTGGTGCCCCGTCTCGTCGAGCTGGGCGTCGCCAGCCTCAAGATCGAGGGCCGCTTGAAATCGCCGGAGTATGTGGCGAACATCACAAGGCACTACCGCAGTGCCATCGACGCCGCGTGGGCCGGGCGGCCGGTCGAATTCTCGCCGCGCGACATCGAGGAGATGCAGCTCTCCTTCTCACGGGGCTTCAGCCACGGCTTCCTGGACGGCAACAACCACAGGGTGCTCGTCCGCGGAGATTACGGTAAGAAGCGGGGCATCTTCCTCGGCGAGGTCTCTGCGGTGACCGCCTCGGGCGTACGGCTCGCCCCGACCACCACGGTGAAGCCGGGCGACGGCGTTGTCTTCGACGGCGACGAGCGGGCGGGGGTGCCCGAGCAGGGAGGGCGAGTCTATCAGAGCATCCCCGCCGCGGCGGGAACCGTCGAGATCCGGTTCGGAAGGGATGATATCGACCTCTCGCGGCTGCATCGCGGGCAGCGGCTCTGGAAGACGGACGACCCGGAGCTGACCTCTCGACTGAGGCGCACCTTCGAGGGACTGCCGAGCCGGCTCGTGGACCTGGACCTGGAAGTCCGGGCGTCTGTCGGCGAACCGCTCTCGGTGTCGGCCAGGACCGCAGGGGGTCTCACGGCCGAGGTACGATCGGCCGACCCGCTGAGCATCGCACGGTCGCAGCCGGCGGATGAGGAACTGCTCCGCGATCAGCTCGGTCGGCTGGGCGGGACCGTCTACCGGCTTCGCGGGCTCGAGACCCGGATCGAGGGAACGCCGATGATCCCCAAGAGCCTGCTCAACCAGCTCCGCCGCACGCTGGTCGACCGGTTGGACGATGCCGCGAGGGTGATCCCTCGGAGGGCGATGGCCGAGGAGTACGTCTTGCCCGGCCTGATGGCCCCGATCCTCGCGGAGCGCGAGAGCGAATCCGCGCGGGCAGTGCCGGCGGCGCCGGAGCTGTCCGCGCTATGCCGCCACACCTCCCAGCTCGAGGCGGCCGTGTCCGAGGGCATCCGGACGATCTACGCCGACTACCAGGACATCAAGGAGTACCCGGAGGCGATCTCCGCGGCCCGGAGCGGCGGCGCCCGGATCTACCTGGCCACACCGAGGATCGAGAAGCCGGCCGAGGCAAACCTCTTCCGTTATCTCGGCAAGCTCGATCCTGACGGGATCCTGGTCCGAAACGCCGGCGGGCTGTTCTATTGCGTCGAACGGTCGATCCCGTTCGTGGCGGATTTCTCGCTCAACGCAGCCAACGCCCTGACCGTCGAGCTACTCCGGAGCCGCGGCGCCGAGCGGGTCACGGCCTCCTACGACCTGAACGCTGCCCAGCTTTTCGACCTGCTCGAGACCATACCCGCCGGCTGGCTGGAGATCGTGGTTCATCAGCAGATCCCGATGTTCCACATGGAATTCTGTAGCTTCTCGGCGTACCTGTCCAACGGCAAACCCAATCCCGAGTGCGGACGACCCTGCGACCGGCACGAGGTGAGGCTCAGGGATCGGGTCGGGATGTCACATCCCTTGAAGGCCGATGTGGCTTGCCGGAACACCCTCTTCAATGCGGTGCCCCAGACCGCTGCCGAGCAGCTTCCCCGCCTGATCTCCTGCGGCGCCAGGCACCTGCGGATCGAGTTCCTCGACGACGACGTGGTATCTGTGACGCGGATCATCCGGCTCTATCGCGACGGCATGGAGGGCCGGCGGGACGTGAAGACCCTCTGGCGCGACCTGAAGGCGACGAACCAGTACGGCGTCACACGGGGATCGCTCGCGGTGATCGGGTAACGACCTGTAATCGCCGCACGGCCGGCGGGTGGTAGCCATGAGCCTGAACCACGGGAAGGTCTACCTCGTCGGGGCGGGGCCGGGCGACCCGGGACTCCTCACACGCCGGGGGGCCGAGGTGCTGGCCCTGGCGGATGTGGTTATCTACGACCACCTCGCGAGTGCCCGGTTGCTGGACCTCGCCCCGCCGGCTGCCCGGCGCATCTGCGCCGGGAAGTCGAGCGGGCACTGCGTCCTCGACCAGGATCAGATCCACGCCTTGATGCTTGAGCACTCGATCGACGGTAAAACCGTGGTCCGGCTCAAGGGGGGCGATCCGCTCGTCTTCGGCCGTGGGGCCGAGGAGGCCGAACTCCTCTCCGGGCATGGGATTCCCTTTGAGATCGTCCCGGGTGTGACGGCGGGCGTGGGGGTCACGGCGTACGCCGGGATTCCCGTGACCCACCGGGGCATCTCCTCCGCGGTGGCCTTCGTGACCGGCCACGGAGATCCCGAGGAGGGAACCGGCCAGGGTCCATCCGGCTCAGCGCGGGGCGGGCTCGACTGGTCGGCCCTGGCTCGGTTTCCCGGGACTCTCGTCGTCTACATGGGCGTGACCTACCTGCCGGGCATCTGCCGGACCCTCATCCGGGAGGGCAGGCCCGGGAACGAGCCGGCGGTCGTGATCGAGTCTGGGACGCTTCCCCGGCAGCGACTCGTCGAGGGGACGCTCGCCACGATCGCCAAGCTGGCTCAGGACCGGTCGATTCACGCGCCGGCGCTGCTCCTCGTCGGTCCCGTCGCGTCGAAGCGGACGGTCATGAGGTGGTACGAGAATCGTCCGCTCTTCGGTCAGAGGATCGTGGTGACCAGGCCGCTCGCCGAGGCTCGGGCATCCGTCCCCGCGCTCGAGGCCCTCGGTGCCGAGGTGCTCCTGGCCCCCGCCATCGAGATCCGCCCAATATCCAATCCGGGGCCCGTTGACGAGGCGGTCGGCCGGCTCGATCGCTATGACTGGATCGTCTTCACGTCGGCTAATGGTGTACGCTTCTTCCTCGACCGGCTCCTTCACCTCGGGAAGGACCTTCGCAGCCTGGGCGGCATCCGGCTCGCTGCGATCGGGCCGGGAACGGCACAAGCTCTGTTCAATTATCACCTTCGGGCGGATCTCGTGCCACCCTCGTTCCGTTCTGAGTCCCTGGTCGACGCTCTCCTCCAGCAGGCTTCCGGGGATCGCATTCTGCTGGCCCGGGCGGACCGGGGGCGGCAGATCCTGAAGGAGGAGCTGGAGAAGCGAGCCGAGGTGGATCAGGTCGCCGTCTACCAGAATGCAGATGCCGACGAGCTGTCGGGCGAGGTGATCGAACGCATCGAGCAGGGAGATGTCGACTGGATCACGCTCACCAGTTCGGCGATCGCTGCCCGGTTCCATGCGCTCCTGCCGGATCGTGCGAAGGCCCGGGTCGCGCGCCAGATCGGGATCGCCAGCCTGAGCCCCGTCACCTCGGGGACCATCCGCGACCTGGGTTGGGAGCCGGCCGTCGAGGCCTCAACCTACACCTGGGAGGGGCTCGTCCAGGCGATCGTGGTCGCGGTCGCCGCGCGGCGGACGTAGGCGATGAGCATGAGGGCCGGGCGCCGACCCCCGGGCGGACGTGCTACCGCAGCTCGAGCACGGTCTCGACGCCCTGCCAGAGGAGGAACCCGCAGCCAAGGATGAACAGGACGTCCATCGCGATGTTCCGTCCGAAGATCCCGGCGACCAGGTCGAGCAAGAAGATCAGGCAGATGATTCCGGCAACGCCGATCGTGGCGTAAGTGATGATCTTCTCGGTCTGCATGACACCGCACTCCTGAACTTGGGCTGAATCGCTACGAGGAGAATCTACCACAATTCTCAGTGTTGGTCAGTCCAGCCCGGCTCGGAGGTCTGTTCGGATTGAGAGAGGGTGAGGGTTCTCCGGCGACCGCGCGAGGCACGAGCGGCCAGGCGAGGTGCTGGGGCCGCACGCGCCTGGCCGCGGTGCTGAACGGGCCGGTCGGGAGGGCGATCAGCTCGGGCGGATCGGGATGTTTCTCGGCATGGCGGATTTCCTCCTCGGCAGGCGAATCGTGAGCACACCGTTACGCGCATCGGCCTGTGCGGCGTCGAAATCCACCTCGTTAGAGAGCACGATCTGGCGATGGAAGGCACCGAACCGGCGTTCGCGGGCCTGGAGCTGCGACTCGGGCAGCCCGCCGTTCTCCTTCGTTCCCCGCACGACGAGGACGTTTGCGGTGATCGAGAGTTCCACCTTGGTCGGGTCGACCCCGGGGATCTCCGCGACGACCAGCGTCTCTTCGGGGGTCTCGTAGACGTCGATGAGCGGGCTCCAGCCGGTCGGCTCGAGGTCCGTGGGAGCGGCCGTCGCTCCCCCACGCCCCTCGGGGTGGAAGTAATCCTCCAGCAGTCGGGCCAGCTCGCCCTGGAGAAAATGGAGCGGAACGAATGGCTCGCGCCGCCAGTGACTAGATCGAGTCATGGGAGATGTCCCCCTGAAACAGGGTGTACGCGTCGGGAGAACAGGAAAGGGCCAGGGGCACCGGGGCAAGGTCAGGAGCGGATCTCGATCCTGCGGGTGCGAGCCCGATCCGCCTTCGGGAGGACCAGGCGCAGGACGCCGTTCTTCAACTCTGCCGTGATCCGATCGCGATCGACCTCATCGCTGAGGATGAAGGAACGATAGTAGTCCCCCACCGGGTATTCTTCGTGAATCAGCCTGCCACCTTGGGGTACCGGCGACTCGATCCGTGCGTGCAGGCTGAGGACGTTATCCTCGAGCTGGATGAACAGATTGTCCTCGGTGGCGCCGGGCAGATCCGCTTCCAGCGTGAGGCCCTCGGGACCTTCGTGGATGTCGATCGGCGGTGTAAAGGCCCGGCGATGTTCCGCTCCTGGTTCGGGAGAGGCCTCGGGATGCCGCGGCCCCGGGCCGGGCTGTCCCCCGACCGAGACGCGGATTGACGGGCTGGAGATATTCATCCGAGTGGCTCCTGGTCTGGTGCTTCTCTGTGGGACGATGTGAAGCGGCCTACTGGCCGGAACTCACGGAGATGTGACGAGGCTTGGCGCTTTCGGCCTTCTGGAGCGCGACCGTCAGGATCCCGTTCGTGAAATTGGCGGTCACCTGGGCGCTGTCCACGCGATCGGGGAGGGTGATGGTTCTCGACCATCGGCCGACTGGCCGTTCCTGCCTGCGGAAACCCTCGTCCTTCACCCCGTCGGAGCGCTTTCGCTCGCCCCGCATCGTGAGCGTCTCACCCGTGATCGTCAGCTCGATATCTGATGGAGACAACCCGGGTAACTGGGCCGATAGGATATACCCGTCTCCGACGTCGTAGACGTTGATCGGCGGATACTGGCGGACGTGTCGAAGCGACTGAAGGGGATCAAGGCTGTCAAAGAGGCGACCCATCTCACGCTGAAGTTCCCTGAATGGATCCCATCGCCCTTGTAGCGGCCCCCGATTCATTAGCACGGTCCTCCGAGTTCAAGGTTCTAGCTCCATCCTACCCCTCAAGCAGAGCACGTGCCAGGTTGGCTGATACGTCACGGACTTTCGAGACAAATTTACGCAAAGAGCAATAATTAATGTACTTACGGAGATCCACTTCAGCTCGGATCGAGTCGGGACGACAACGGATACGAAAGGAGAGAATGCCAGATTGACAGAAAACGCGATCACCACGAACCTGACTGCCAACTTGGCGGTCACGACCACGTGTCGGCGAGTTGAATGAGTCGGCTCATCCGGCCAAAGACCCAGCTGGCTTCACCAACGCACCACCAGGTTGCGGAGGACGGCAGTCTCGTCGGCGGGAGGCTCAACGGTCAGCCATTCCGTGAGTGGCTGAGACGCCTGATCGGGCGACGACGAGACATCATCGACTGTGAGCTCGAGCCGCTCGAGCGTACGCCGTAGGGAGACGCGGTGATGGTTCGGCTCGGTCGACGTCGTCGGTCGCTGCTGATGGAGACCCGCCGAGGGCGTCGCAGGCTGGTCCAGCAGCAGCCCGGCCAGCCGCATCTTCCGGAGCGACCCGCGCGGAACCTCCACGTCGACCGAGATCTCGAACTCACTGGGGAGCGGAAACGGCAGCACGTAAGGGAGACTACGACCGCTCGTGTGCACGCCCCTGGGAGCGGCCAGGAAGTAGTCCACCCGAAATGCTCGGTCAAACGATCCCGGGGCCCGGGTCGGGGGCTCGAGAGCATCGGCCGGAGTCGAGAAACTCAGGCATGAACAGGCCCCGCCAATGAGCAGGACGAAGAGGGGGGCGATGATCTCCCATGCCCGCGGCGAATCTGCCTCGATCGGATACGGACATCGTAGGAGCATGACCACTCGCTGGAGGAGCGGGCTCAATAGTCCCCCGCCCCCGAATCCCGTTGGATCTGAAAGGCCGACCGAGGTTCTGGCGGAATCGCCGGATTCAGGGATCGGGTGGGCCAGGGCGATCAGCCGCCTGGCATACTGGGCCGGCGATCCGGCGATCGCGGCGGCACGCTGGTCGGCCAGGAACTCCTGGTCGATCCGGACTTGCCAACGAAGCCAGTGCACGAAAGGCACCATGAACCACAGCGTTTGAGCCAGGCTGGCCAGGGCTGAGAGCCTCGCATCGCTCTGCCGGCAGTGCGCCAGTTCGTGAACCAGCACCCAGCGGAGCGACTCACGATCCGCTCCATTCCCCTCGAATTCCGGCGGAATCAAGATGAAGGGTCGCAACACGTTCGCCACGGCGGGCCGGTCAATCCGGCGCGAGACCCGAAGCGTCGCGGCGGAGAGGCCGCTGCCCGACTGCGACACCGCCTCGTCGAAGAGGGCGAGTGTCTCCGGCCTGGGTGTCTCGGAAGTCCGGACCAATCGGGCGAATGCCCAGAATCCCAGCAAGAGCCAGAACAGACCGAGCACGACGACGACCAGGTAGCCGAGAGTCAGCGCGCGGAGCAGCCATGGCCCGGTGAAAGACTCAGGTAGCCATTCGAGGAGCCGGGAAGGCGAAAAGGGGAGCAAGGCGAATGGGTTGACCTTCGGGAGGGGATTCGAGACGACCAGGAGAAACATCAACGTGGCAAGCAAGATCGCCGGCCTGGCCGCCGTGATCCTCCGGGCCGGCTGACGATTGACGAGCAGCAGGAAGACGACCAGGCTCAGCATCACCGTCGTCGCCACGGCGGCATCGGCCAGCATCCAGCCGAAACGGTCCAGCCGGACCCACATCGCCAGTGCCTTTCGGGGTCGGTCGAGGATTCACCGGCTCGTGACCCGGTCGTCGCCGCGCCGGCGGCTGAAGGTGTCACGCGAACCGGCCCTGGAAAGGAAAGACCAGGGCCCCCCGAAGATCAGGAGGATGCCCTGGTCCGTGATTCCATGGACACATCAAGGAGCATGACGCCCGGCGGCGTCCGCCGTCAAGCGTCTGCGGTCGGTTCCTCCGCAGTCGCGCCGGTATTCGAGATCGACTGGCGCTGGGCCTCGTCGATCATCGTCCGGAGCCGATCCAGTTCTTCCGCCGTGGGCGGCTTCGAGTCCAGCAGGGCCACCATGACCCGATCGAGCGCACCGTCGAACACGCGATCCACGAACCTCTGCGTCAGCTCGCGGATCGTCCGCTCCGAGGACTTCTTGGGGTAGTAGATGAACGTCCTCCCCTCGACCACATGCCGGACCAGACCCTTCTTCTCCTCCATGATGTTCAGCAGGGTCTGTACGGTGCTGTAGGCCACCGGGCCGGCGTCGCGATTCAGATCCTCCTGGACCTCGCGCACGCTGGCGTTGCCTCGAGCCCAGAGGATCTTCATGATCTCGAGCTCACGATCCGTAACCATCGATGTCTTGCGCACGACGACCTCCGAGAAATGACGAGTAAAACGGGAATAATCATGCTCGTAAACTACCGTGCCCCATCGGCCTAGGCAAGCCTAAGCAAATCGGAATTCCCACCCCCGGGTCAGACTCGCATGTTGCGGCTTGTTTCGCCGAAGGTCACCGGGGAGACGGTCTTTCCGTCCTCGAGCGCCGAGTTTGCACCGGACCCCCGGACCAGGCGTCTAGGCGCCCTCGACGGCCGCGCGGATGTCCGCGAGCCTCCGGGCCAGCATGCCAGGGAAAGCGGCCGTCCAGCGTCGATTGAGCGGCGAGGGATGGGGAAGCGGCAGGATCCGGCATGCCTTCCGCGCGGGGGATTCGGATCGATCGCGGGGCGTCGGCAGTTGACACTCGAACGAGGTCTCGAACCGACGGTCCGTCGTGCCGACGGTCTCGAAGGCTTCGCTGTCCCCGAACGGCTCGAACCAGCGGAAAGCCTCGGTGCCGAGCGTGATCACATGAACACCCGTCCAGAATACCGTGAGGAGTTCGGCCAGGAAGGGGCGAAATCGGTCCTTGACGCCCTCGGAGTACGCCTTGTTGCCGGGCGGCTTGTAGGGGACCGTATTGGTCAGCAAGACGTACTCGAGGGCCGCTTCGAGTTCCTTCCTGCCTCCCCTGGCCAGGTCGGGATGGCCCCAGGATTCCAGCACTCCCCGGCGCACGAGGCTCCCGCCGGCTCCAATCAGCGGCTGCCCCTGCCGCACCTCGTCCTTGCCGAGGTCTCGCCCGACGACGCAAACCGGGGCATTCAGCGAGCCGGCGCAGAGGATCGGCCGGCCGGGGTCCTTGCCGGCGGACCGGTAGACCGCCACGTCGACCGGGAACTCCTCCCGGCGGGCCTCGGCCTGGACGCGGTCGAGCAGTGCTTCAAGTCTCGGTTCCACCTCATCGTCCTCCTGATCACGCCGGTTCGGCCCGAGGAATTATGCGGCCCGCGCCTGCCGTCGAAGCGCCTCGGCCGGCGATCCGCGACGAACCCGCGGGGGGCTGATGTGTCTGATCGGCTGCACCGTGGGTCCGTGCTCTGGTAGAATCTGGGGACGAGCGAGGGAACCAGGCCCGCAACGGCCGATTCGAGACGATTGTCGACCCATGAAGCGAATTGCCATCTACGATACGACGCTCCGCGACGGGAGTCAGGGGGAGGGGGTCAACTTCTCGCTCCAGGACAAGCTCCTCATCACGGCCCGGCTCGACGGACTGGGTGTAGACTACATCGAGGGGGGATATCCCCTCTCGAACCCCAAGGACTCGGCCTACTTCCGGGCCGTCCGGGACCTCCCTCTCGGGCACGCCAGGGTGGCGGCCTTCGGCATGACGCGGCGCAAGGACACGGCCCCCGAGGATGACCAGGGCATGAAGGCCCTGATCGGGGCCGGGACCCCGGTCGTCACCATTGTCGGCAAGACCTGGGACCTCCACGCGAGAGAGGTGCTGGGGGTGTCGCTCGAAGAGAATCTGAGGATGATCGGCGACTCGATCGCCTACTGCCGGGCTCACGTCCCCGAGGTCATGTACGACGCCGAGCATTTCTTCGACGGCTTCAAGCACAATCCCGACTACGCACTCCAGACGCTCCGGGCCGTCGCGGACGCCGGCGCTTCGTGGATCGTCCTGTGTGATACCAACGGGGGCAGCCTCCCGGAGCAGGTCGCCGAGGCCGTCGAGCGGATCGCACGCGAGATCGACGTCCCCCTGGGTATCCACACGCACAACGACTGCGAACTGGCCGTCGCCAACTCGCTCGCCGCGGTCAGCCGCGGGGCGCGGCAGGTCCAAGGGACGATCAACGGCCTGGGCGAGCGCTGCGGCAACGTCGACCTCTGCAGCGTCATCGGGAACCTCGCGCTCAAGTACCCGGACTTCGAGGTCCTCCTGCCGGGGAAGCTGGCCCACCTGACGGAGGTCTCCCGCTACGTCTACGAGACGGCCAACATGAACTTCCGCCCCAGCCAGCCGTTCGTCGGCAGCAGCGCGTTCGCCCATAAGGGGGGCATGCACGTGCACGGGGTGCGCAAGAACGCCGCCAGCTACGAACACATCGACCCCACGGTCGTCGGCAACGAGCGGAGGGTCCTGGTCAGCGAACTGTCCGGAAAGTCGAACATCGCCGAGAAGCTCGGCGAGTACGGGCTGGAGCACGACGCCGGCCTCATGGCCATGGTGCTCGATCGCGTCCAGGACATGGAGAATGAGGGCTACCAGTTCGAGGCGGCCGAGGCCTCGTTCGTCCTCCTGGTCGATCGCCTGGCGGACCGTCACCCGCGCTGGTTCCGGCAGATGGGCTTCCACGTAAGCGTCTCCGGCAAGCATGACCGCAAGGCGCTCACCGAGGCGACGATCAAGCTCCAGGTGGGTGACGACATTGAGCATACCGTGAGCGAAGGCGACGGCCCGGTCAATGCCCTCGACGGTGCCCTCCGCAAGGCCCTGGACCGTCACTATCCCCGACTCCGCGAGATGCACCTGGTCGATTACAAGGTGCGGGTCATCAACGCCCGGGCCGGGACGGCCGCTCGCGTACGCGTCGTGATCGAGAGCCGCGACCAGGACGACGTCTGGGGCACCGTGGGAGTCTCGGAGAACGTCATCGAGGCGAGCTGGCTGGCCCTGATCGACGCCGTCGAGTACAAGCTCTCCAAGGACGCGCGACGTCCCAAGTGCGCGACCCCCGCCGCCACGGCCGTTGCGCCGGTTGCGGAAGCCTCGTGAGCCCACTGGGCTGGCACCGCCAATCGGGTCTCTGGCTTCGTGTAGGATGTCCCTCGGAAAGGTCATTGCATGACCGCGAACCCCTCCCGTTCCGACCTCGCCAGCCTCGCCGCCGATGAGTTCGCGACTTACTTCCGGCACATGGCCGGGCGTGTCGAGGCCGTGGTCCGCGCCGTCCCCGGGGATGCTCTCTGGCGCAAGCCCTTCACTTTCGGCAACAGCATTGGTCACCTCGTGCTCCACCTCACAGGCAACCTGAACCACTACATCGGCGCAAGAGTCGCCGGGACCGGCTATGTCCGTCACCGCGAGCAGGAGTTTACCGAGCCCGCGCATCCGCCGACCGAGGAATTGTTGTCCCGTTTCCACGAGGCCGTGGGGATGGTGGTCCGGACCCTCCAGTCGCTCGACGACGCGGGCTTCCAGGTTCCCGTCGAGGACAACGCCCCGATCACGAGCCGGCTCGGACTTTTCCTGGTCTGCGCGAGTCACATGAACAACCACATCGGCCAGATGAGCTACCTCCTGGCGGCACTTCGACCCGCAACCGAGCAGAAGCCGGCCTGGTAGGGATCGTTGGACCCGAACCGTCAAGGGAGTCTTCCATGTCAACCCGACTTCGCACCACCGACTCCGGACGCGTGCCGTACCGGCTGAGTGCTGCGCAGGTCGAGTCGATGATCGAGCACGGGATCATCCCCGTGAACGTTGACCTGGAACTCGTGGGCGGAGTCCTCTACAAGATGGTGAAGAAGGAGCCGCACAATTTCGCAGTGGGCCGGATGGCCGACGCCCTCCGGGGCATGTTGCCCGAGGGCCTCCATGTGCGTGAGGAGAAGTCGCTTCGGCACGGCAAGCGGAGCCTCCCCGAGCCCGACGTCGTCGTCGCCAGGGGACGTGCCGCGGACTTCCGACCTCGTCCTCCCTCGACGTCCGAGGTCCCACTGATCGTTGAGATTTGCCACCACACTCGAAAGGCCGACTACCACGACAAGTGCCGGCGATACGCCGACGCGGGAGTGCCCGAGTACTGGGTCGTCGATCTGCACGAGCGTCGCGTGGTGGCCTTCCGGTCGCCCACGGGCAGCGGGCCGATGGCGAGCTACGCCGAGGCCGTCTCCTACGAATCGACGGGCGCGATCCCCGTCGTCCTCGACGGCCGGATGCTCGGCGGTGGCCGTCGAGAACGTCCTGCCCCCTGAGACCGCCCCGAACGACTGAACGACACCGGGTTCCCCCGCTCTCCTAACCATTCGATCCTCGCATGAATACGCAAGACCTCCCCAAGCAGTATGACCCGAGGGATGCTCAGGACCGGTGGTATCAGTTCTGGCTCGACCAGGGCTATTTCCACGCAGAGGCGTCCGGCGACCGGCCGCCGTACTGCATCGTGATTCCGCCGCCGAACGTCACCGGCGCCCTCCACCTCGGCCATGCGCTCAACAACACGCTCCAGGACATCCTGATCCGCTGGCGGCGGATGCAGGGCTACGAGTGTCTCTGGATGCCCGGCACCGACCACGCAGGCATCGCCACCCAGGCCGTCGTCGAGCGTCGTCTCCTCGAGGAGGAGAAGAAGACGCGTCACGACCTTGGCCGTCCCGCGCTGGTCGAGCGGATCTGGGCCTGGAAGGACGAGTACGAGCAGCGGATCCTCCAGCAACTCCGGCAGATGGGATGCTCGTGCGACTGGAAGCGGACCCGGTTCACGCTCGACGAGGGCTGCTCGCTCGCGGTGCGGCGGACGTTTTTCAACCTCTTCAGGGCCGGCAAGATCTTCCGGGGCAAGCGGCTGGTGAACTGGGACACCCAGCTCCGCACCGCCGTCGCCGACGACGAGATTTACACCGAGGACGTGCCGGGCCACATCTGGACGATCCGCTATCCGGTGGCCGGCTCGACGGAGGCCCTCCACGTCGCCACCACCCGGCCAGAGACGATGCTCGGCGACACCGCGGTCGCCGTCCATCCCGAGGATCCTCGCTACAAGCACCTGCTCGGCAAGCTGGTGGACCTGCCCCTCACCGGCCGCCAGATCCCGATCATCGCCGACCCGGTCCTCGTCGATCCGGCGTTCGGCACCGGCTGCGTGAAGGTCACCCCCGCGCACGACCCGAACGACTACCAGGCGGGCGTCCGCAACGACCTGCCGATGATCAACCTGCTGAACCCCGACGGCACCTACAACGAGAACGCCGGGCCGAAGTACACCGGCCTGGACCGGATGGTGGTGCGCAAGCGGGTTCTGGAGGATCTCAAGGCCCAGGGCCTGCTGGAACGGACCGACAGCCATCTCGTCCCGCTCAAGCATTCGGACCGTTCCAAGACGCCCATCGAGCCGTACCTGTCGGACCAGTGGTTCGTCCGCATGGGCGACGAGGCCGACGGCACGCCCGGCTTCGCCCAGCAGGCCATGGACGTGGTCACGTCCGGTCGGGTGAGGATCCACCCCGAGCGGTACGCCAAGAGCTATCTCGACTGGCTGGGCGAGAAGCGCGACTGGTGCGTCAGCCGGCAGCTGTGGTGGGGGCACCAGATCCCCATCTGGTCGTGCGACACCTGCTCGGAAGCGGACCTGCAGAAGGCATTCGGCAACCGAGATGACGTGTTCTGGAGCCGGGGCGAATCCGGCGGCTGGCTGATCTGTGCCGAGAACGACCTCGCCGCGGACGACCTGGGTCCGGATCATCGACTGACCCGCGACTCCGACGTACTCGACACCTGGTTCAGCTCGGCGCTCTGGCCGCACTCCACGCTCGGCTGGCCCGAGCGGACGCCCGAGCTGGCGAAGTTCTACCCGACGAGCGTCCTGTCGACGGCCCGCGACATCATCACCCTCTGGGTAGCCCGGATGGTGATCTTCGGGCAGTTCAACATGGGCGACGTGCCCTTCAAGGACGTCTACATCCACCCGGTAATCCAGGACGGCAAGGGCAAGCGGATGTCCAAGTCGGCCGGCAACGGCGTGGACCCGGCCGACATCATCGAGATGTACGGCGCCGATGCCCTGCGGTACACCCTCGCCGCCGGGGCGACCGAGACCCAGGACCTGCGGATGCCCGTGGAGTCGGCCAGGCTCCCCGACGGCCGGACCGTCAACACCTCCGATCGCTTCGAGCAGGGCCGAAACTTCGCCAACAAGTTCTGGAACGTCGCCCGCCTGGCGCTCATGAACCTGGAGGACTTCGACCCGGATGAAGTGCCGGACGACCTGGCCGTCAATGGGGCCGAGGACTTCTGGATCCTCCGCCGGCTCGCCGAGACGGCTCGCGACGCGACGAAGGATCTGGAGGCCTTCCAGTTCGGCGAGCTGTCGCGGAGGCTGCGCGACTTCACCTGGAATGACTTCTGCGACTGGTACGTCGAGTTCCTCAAGGGCAAACTGAGGGACAGCCGCCCCGGCTGGCGTGCGGGCGCCCAGCGTACGCTGGTCTTCGTGCTCGACGGGCTCTGTCGGCTGCTCCACCCGATCCTGCCGTTCGTGACCGAGCAGGTCTGGCAGGCGCTCAACCGGGTCGCACCCCGGCGTCACGATCCGTCGACGATCCAGGTGAGGCAGGCGCCCGAGAGCGTCTGCGTCGCCTCCTGGCCGGCCTATCCGGAGAACTTCCTCGAGTTCCCGGTGGATTCGGTCGTCCAGTGGCAGGAGAAGATTACGGTCCTCCGCAATCTCCGGTCCGAACGGAACGTGCCCCCGGCCGCGAAGATCCGCCCGATCATCGTGGCCCGCGGCGAGGTGGCCGAGCTGCTCCGGGGCCTGAAATCACCTCACATCGCGAACCTGGCAGGCGCCGAGTCCATCGAGATCGTCGAGTCCGCCGAACGCCCCGCCGAGAGCGCCGTGGCCGTGCTGTCCGACGCCGAGGTGATCCTCCCGCTGGAGGGACTGATCGACAAGGCGGCCGAGCGGGCGAAGCACAAGAAAACGCTCACGGACTTGGAGCGTCAAATCGCGCCGCTTCGTGCCAAGCTGAGCAACGAGGCCTTCGTCTCCCGTGCCCCCGCGGAGGTGGTCGAGGCCCAGCGAGCCAAGCTGGCCGATCTCGAGGCCCAGCACGCCGCCGTGTCGGACCTGATGGGTCGGCCCTGAGGGCGCCTTCGGACTCGCCACGGGCCAATGCGGCGGACGACGGGGGCATCCTCCGCCCGCGTTGACGGCCCGTCCGACCCCCTTTATGATCGTAGAATGTCTGAAGCTGCTCGATCAGAGAGGGATGTTGCCGTGCCGGTCCAGATGGAACTCATGCGGATTATCATCAATGAGAACAGCGATCAGCACATCATTTTCCTCAAGGAAGTCGATGGCGATCGGATGTTCCCCATTGTGATCGGCATTTTCGAAGCGTCGAGCATCGACCGCCGAGTGAAGAACCAGCCGTCGCAGCGCCCTCTGACCCACGACCTGCTGGCCAATACGATCGAGCTGCTGGGCGGGGAGTTGCAGGACATCTACATCAACGAGTTGCGTGAGCATACGTACTACGCCAAGCTGCGGATCCGGCACGACGGCGAATTGACCGAGGTGGACGCACGCCCGAGCGACGCGATCGCCGTGGCCGTCACGGTCGACGTCCCGATCTACGTCGCCGAGGACATCATCGATGAGGTCGGCCAGTGACGGGCCCGCAGCAAGGCCACGCCGCGGCCGCGGTCCGCGGCCGATCTTCGCGAGCCCGGTCGTGAACGAGGATCTTCCGGAGGGGTGCCAGAGTGGTTGATCGGGACGGTCTTGAAAACCGTTGACAGGTTCCGCCTGTCCGTGGGTTCGAATCCCACCCCCTCCGCTGCCGTCCACCGGCGACGACCAATCGACTGTCCGAATTCGTCGAGGCGCTTGCCGGGAGCTCCGCTTCGAGTTGGGGCCGGGTCAGCCCGGCTGGACTGGCTCGCTGGCGGGGAGGGGTGGTTCACCCGGGCCGCCCGACTCGGGGCGCAAGGCGAATAGCACCAGGACGACGGCCCCGATGATGAGCATATTGTCGGCGAAATTGAAGATCGCGCACTCGAAATTGATCGAGTCGATGTGGAAGTGCACGAAGTCCCGGACATGCCCGAAGGCCAGGCGGTCGTAGCAATTGCCCAGGGCGCCCGCCATGATCAGGGCCAGCGAGACCGTGAGTGCCAGGCTGGCCGCCGCGCCGCGGACGAATAGCCAGTAGAGGATCGCGAGCGCCGCGATGATCGAGAATCCCGCGAAGATCAGGCTGCTGTAAGGCAGGCTTCGTCCGAATCCCCAGAGGGCGCCGGGATTGTAGCTGGTCTGGAGCTCGATGAGTCCGGGCACCACCGTGACCGAGGGGGAAGAGGGAGGTCCCACCCGATCGAAGATGATCGCCTTCGTGGTCAGGTCGAAGGCCGCTCCGCCCAGAGCGATCGCCCAGAAGAGCAACCATCGGCCCAGGCCGACGTGCCCGGTCATCCCCCGTTCTCCAGCACCCGGGCGCACCGGATGCAGTGCCTCGTGTAGGGAATGGCCTGGAGCCGCGGTTTCGGGATCGGTTCCGAACACTGCACGCATGAGCCGAAGATCCCCTTGTCGAGACGAGCCAGCGCCTCATTCACCAGCTCGAGCGTCCCTTGCTCGTTCTCGATGAGTTCCAGGGTGAATTCCTGATCGTAATTCTCGGTACCCACGTCGGCCATGTGCAGCGGCACGTTGGAGAGGTTGCCGGAGCCGTTGACCAGGTTCCGCCGTAGCGCCTCGTCGGTCATCTGGTCGAGGTCGCCCCGGAGCCGGGAACGGAGCGTCTCCAGCGTGCGGCGAAAGGCCGCGAGTTCCTCGGTTTTCATCAGATTGGCCATCTCACCCCATCCTTCTCATCCCTCGAGAGAACCCGCGTGGACCAGGAACCGGACAGGGAGCTGGGATCGTAGATCCCATACCAGGTTCCGTCAATCCGAACCCCTTGGCCGGAGGAGCGGGATCGTTCGGCCCCGCGATGGCAAGCATCAATCGCAATGATCCACACTACACCGAGGAGCCCGGGGAAAACCACCCCTCACCCGACATTTCCTCGACGTCCGGAACGTCCCGGCAGGGGCCCGGTAGACGCTTCCCGCGGGCCGCGGGCATCGGGTACGATTCGACTCCGTGCGGGTGGTCCAGCAGGCCCCCGACTGCAGACCGCCGCGGCCGCCCGGGCTGGAATTTGGAAGCAGCGATCATGGAAAGCGCGAGCAACCAGAGCAAGACGATCTTCATCACCGGGGCGACCGGATTGGTCGGGAGCCACGCCGTGGAGGAGGCCCTCCGCCGAGGGCACCGCGTGCGTGCCCTGGTCCGTGCCACCAGCGACACCCGGCGGCTCGAGGCCCTCGGCGTCGAGAAGGTCCAGGGCGACCTCGAGGACGCCGAGGCCTTGCTCCGGGGCGCCCGCGGCGCCGACTGGATCTTCAACTGCGCGGCGAAGGTCGGCGACTGGGGCACGCTCGCCGAGTTCCGGCGGCTCAACGTCGAGGCCTTGCGCCTCCTGCTGGATGCCGCCTGCGAGGCGAAGGTCGAGCGGTTCGTCCACGTCTCCTCCCTGGGAGTCTACGAGGGCCGGGACCATCACGGCACGGACGAGACGGTCCCCCCCGCGGCCGACTCGCTTGACGCCTATACCCGCTCCAAGACCGAGGCCGAGGCCCTGGTGCTCCAGTACTACAAGGACCGGGGGCTCCCTGCGGCCGTCATCCGCCCGGGCTTCATCTACGGCGAACACGACCGGACGGTCCTGCCGAAGCTGCTGACGAACCTCCGGCGCGGGACCTTCGCCTACTTCGGCTCGGGCGATCAGGCGCTCAACTGCATCTACGCGAAGAACCTGGTCCACGGTCTGTTCCTGGCCGCCGAGAGTCCCTCCGCCGTGGGCGAGGTCTTCAATCTGACCGACGGCGAGGCCGTGAGCAAGCGACGGTTCGTGGGCCGGGTGGCCGAGCTGGCGGGCCTGCCCGCGCCGACGCGGCGGATCCCGCTCGGGCTGGCGAAGGTCCTGGCCACCGTCGTCGAGGGCATCGCCAGGTTCCGCGGCGCGAAGAACCCGCCCTTGATCAACAAGGCCCGCTACAAGTTCCTGGGCCTGAACCTCGACTATTCGATCGCCAAGGCACGTCGGATGCTAGGATACGATCCACCGTTCCGCTTCGACGAGGCCATCGAGCGCTCGATGGAGGAACACCGGCCCCGGCAGGGGGCGAGCAGCCACGAGCCGGCCGGGGCAGGGAAGGTGTGATTGTCCATGGTGTCCCGGACCGGTCGGGCGACGGTCCGCGGCCCCGCGTCCCGCCCATGAACCGATCGAGGAGACCGCGATGAGCCTGAAGGGGAAGCGAGTGGCCGTGCTGGTCGAGAAGTTCTACGAGGACCTGGAGCTCTGGTATCCCGTGCTCCGGCTCCGCGAGGCCGGCTGCGACGTCAAGATCGTCGGCCCGAAGGCGAATGAGACCTACGCGTCCAAGCACGGCTACCCGGCGAAGTCCGAGGTCGCCGCATCGGATGTGAATGCATCCGACCTCGACGCCGTGGTCATCCCCGGGGGCTACTCCCCTGACCACATGCGGCGGCACCCGGCGATGGTGGACCTGGTCACGAAGGCAGCCCAGATGGGCAAGGTGCTCGCGGCCATCTGCCACGGGCCCTGGATGCTCTGCTCGGCGCGCTGCCTGAAGGGCCGGAAGGTCACCGGCTTCTTCGCCATCCGCGACGACGTCGAGAACGCCGGCGGGATCTGGGAGGACGCCGCCTGCGTCCGCGACGGCAACCTCGTCACCAGCCGCACCCCGGACGACCTGCCCGCCTTCATGCAGGGCATCTTCGCGGCGCTCGTGGAGACCTCGTGACGAGCATCGGGCTCTGCGGGGCGGCGGTGCCTGCCCCGCAAATGTATCTATGATTAGATAAAATCGTTGATCAGGTTCTCGAGCATCTCCTGCCGCCCGCTGACGTTCCGCGCGGCGTCGCCCTTGGGCAGGATGTAGGCCTCGAGGTCGGACAGGGTGCACTGGCCCGACTCGACCCGGCGGCCGAGCTCAAGGTCCCAGCTCTGGTATCGCGTCTTGACGAACTCGGCGAGCCGACCGTCGGCGATGATCGCCTGCGCGATCTTCAGACCGCGGGCGAATGCGTCCATGCCGCCGATGTGGGCATAGAACAGGTCGATCGGCTCGAAGCTCTCGCGGCGCACCTTGGCGTCGAAGTTGACGCCGCCGGTCGTGAACCCGCCCATCCCCAGGATGCAGAGCATGCACTGGGTGGTGAGGTAGATGTTGGTCGGGAACTGGTCGGTATCCCAGCCGAGCAGGTAATCACCCGTGTTGGCGTCAATCGAGCCGAGGGCCCCCGCGCCGATGGCCACCTCGAGCTCGTGCATCATCTCGTGGCCTGCCAGCGTCGCGTGGTTGGTCTCGAGATTGAGCTTGAAGTGGGGCAGGAGGTTGTAAGTCCGCAGGAAATTGAGGCAGGCCGCGGCGTCTGAGTCGTACTGGTGCTTCGTCGGCTCCTTGGGCTTGGGCTCGATGTAGAACGTCCCCTGGAAGCCGATCTGCTTCTTGTAGTTGACCGCCATGTGCAGGAACTGGCCCAGGTGGTCGAGCTCACGCTTCATGTCGGTGTTGAGCAGCGTCGAGTAGCCCTCTCGACCTCCCCAGAAGGTGTAGCCGACCCCTCCCAGTTCGTGGGTGATCTCCAGGGCCTTCTTCACCTGGGCCGCGGCGAACGCGAACACGTCGAAGTTGGGGCTGGTGGCGGCCCCGTGCATGAAGCGTGGGTTACTGAAGAGGTTGGCGGTGCCCCAGAGCAGCTTCACCCCGGTCCGCCCCTGCTCGTCCTTCAGGACCTTGACGACCTCGTCGAGGTTTGCATGGCTTTCCTTGAGCGTGCGCCCCTCCGGCGCGATGTCGCGGTCGTGGAACGCATAGAAGGGCACACCCAGCTTTTCAAACAGTTCGAAGGCGACCTGGGCCTTGAGCTGGGCGTTGGCGACCGAATTGCTGCCGTCATCCCAGGGCCGGAGGGCCGTCCCGACGCCGAACGGGTCGGACAGCGAATTGCAGAAGGTGTGCCAGTAGACGACCGAGAACCGGAGATGCTCCTTCATCGTCTTTTCCCCGACAACCTCGTCGGGGTTGTAATGCTTGAACTCCAGCGGGTTCCGCGACTTGGGGCCCCCGAAATTGATCTTCGGCACGTCGGGAAAGAAGGCGGTCATCGGCACAACCCACCCTGGACAGCAGTCGGAAATCTCGCACGCCCATCATCAAACCAATCTAAAGGCCCAGTGGGACATCGGCAACCCCCCCGACCGCTCCACATAACAGCAGTTCATGTAATCATTTCACTGAATACTTTCGAGTCCGTTCCCTGCCCGGACGCCATGGCGGCGTTGTGCCGAACGTGCGGGGTGTTCGCCGAGGCGTCCGTCGTACGCGACCAATCCGCTTGCCCCAGGGACTCGGATTCGCTAGATTATTGCCATGGGTCGGATCTCCCGGATCCGGCCACAAGGGCGGCTAACTCAGCGGTTAGAGTGCCATCCTCACACGGTGGAAGTCACTGGTTCGAATCCAGTGCCGCCCATAGCCTTACGGCTGACTTGGCCAGGCATGTCAGCTTTCCCTTCAGTTTACAGCCACCGGGCATCGAGCCATCGGCACGACGAAACCCGCGTGCGGCCCGGCCCGTTGTGGATGCAGCGGATGTGGTCACGACGGAGACCTACGGGACCGAGCCGGTCCTGGATGGGCTCTGTTCCTCGTGCGGGATTGACCTCGTCGATGATGGCTCGCTCTTCCTGCTGGAGGGAGGATCCACCGAGCCGACTCGCCCTAACAAGCCTGTCCGCATCCTTCGCCTCGACGGCCAATCGAGCGGGGTGATGGAGGTGGGCGGGGGACCGCGGCGCCCCGCGCGAGCTGGCCACATGGGGCGGTTTTCAACCGTCTCGCTCCCCCTAAAGAGCCGTCAGCGACGGCCGACCGGCCCTGGGTGCCGAGGATGTCTCGCGCACCACGCATCAGCAAACCGCTCTAGGTCACGGTAAAAGGGTCATCACACCCTCGTCGATCGCATCGACCTGGAGACTCGGGCGAGCCCGTCGCGAAGGGGGCACGGTCGACCCGGCCAAGCACCTCGAGGCCTGTGACCTTCTGGCCGATGATGTGAAGCTCTCGGGCCATGAGGTGTGGGGCCGCACCCCGACCAGAGACCCATCGTACGATCCCCGCCCGCGAGATCCGTGGCCAGGCTGACACCCGGCCACGAGCCTGAACGGCCGGAGCTGCTCGACAGCATGATCTCCGTCTCCGGACGGGCTACCAAGGCCGCCCTATCGCGTGGTCCAGAGGAGGACTGCGCTTGGTCGCTGATCGAACATGCGAGGTCGGCCGCACCGACGGTCAGTCCTTGTCGTCCCGTTCGCGGCTCCGACGGTCACGCCGCGCGACGTCATTTCGGCGGCGAGGAGGGGAGTCCTTCCTCGGCGATGAGGTAAGACATCAATGCCATGGCGATCGCCCCGTGCTCGAGTTCGCGCTCGTTCACGGCCTCGATCACGTCGTTGTCCGAGTGGTGGTAGTCGAAGTAGCGATGGCCGTCGACTGCGAGGTTCAGCATGGGTACACCCTTTGCACCGAGGGGACCGATATCCGCCCCGCCGCCGCCGGGTCGGAATCGGTCGGCTTCCAGGACCGCGAACAGGGGCGTCCAGCGCGAGACTGCCTCCATCACCTGGGGGCCCCCACCGACGCCGAATCCTCGCGGCGTGAATCCTCCCGTGTCCGACTCGATGGCGGCGATGTGCCGCTCGCCCGGCCGCTCGGACGCCGCGTAGCTGATCGCGCCGCGATTCCCATTCTCCTCGTTCATGAACATCACGGCCCGGATGGTGCGCCTCGGCCGCAGGTTCATCTGCCTGAGGAGTCGGAGCGCCTCGATCGCGTGGACGCATCCCGCGCCGTCGTCGTGGGCGCCCTGGCCCTTGTCCCAGCTGTCGAGGTGTCCGCCGATCACGACGACCTCGTTCGGTTTCTCCGAGCCACGGATCTCGCCAAGTACGTTGGCCGACATGACGTCCGGCAGCGTCTGGCAGCTCAGCTCCAGGGTGAGCTTGAGGCTCGGGTCGCGCCCCAGCGCGGCGGAGAGCTCGTCTGCGCCGAGGGTGCTGACGGCGGCCGCCGGCACCCGGTCGTCGTAGTGCATCGCCCCGCATGCGGCCGGTCGTCGAGCCGAGAGGTCATCGATCGCACCAGGGCGCCGACCGCCCCGCCTTGGCCGCCTCGATGGCGCTCCCCGCGCGCAGCTGGTCCACGGCGGCTTGCCGTACATGGCGAATGACTGGAGCAGCCCCTTGTCGAACGCGCGTTGAAGAAGATGATCTTGCCCCTGGCCTTGTCGCCCGCGGCCCGGAGCTGATCGAAGCTACGGACCTCCAGAACCTCGGCCGTGAGCCCACCTTCCGGGGTGCCGACGCTCCCCCCCAGCGCGCAAACCTTGAGTTGCCGCGGCCCATCCGAGCTGGGCGAGGAGGGGACGTACCGGGCCCGCTCGAGATCCCCACGCACCCAGTGCGGAACAAGAACCGGCTCCAGCCGTACGTTCTCCAGCCCGCAGGCTTCCATCTTCGCCTTCGCCCAGGCCACGGCCTTCTCCGCGCCGGGCGAACCGCTCAGGCGATGCCCGACCTTCGTGCAGAGCTCGTGCAGCATGGCGTACCCCTGGCCGTGCGCCAGCCCTTCGCGGACGAGGCGTGCCGCCAGTTCCTTCGACGGCGACGACGGGGCCTCCGACCCCGAGATGCCCGACGGATCGGCGAGCCGGCCTGCCAGGAGCAAGCAGGCCGCAGTCCATGAGAGCCCGCCTCCGGGCGCGCGCAATTCAAAGCGAGGCATTCGCGTCATTTGAAATCACTCCTCGTCGTTGAGATGAGCCTCGTGATGCTGGACGCGACCGTGACCCGCGTCGGGTCGCGGGGCGAGGAAAGGAGGGGAGCCGACGGTCCGGGCCGGGTTCCTGCGGCATCGCCAGCACATTCTTGCGCGAGTCGCGGTGCGAAGGCAATGACCCGGACAGAATTCCTCGATGAAAGCGGGCGGACAGGCTTCCAGCAGGCCTCGTCGCCGGGGATCCGCCTCGGATACCGATTAGCCGATGTGTTGAATTCAGATGATGAAAAAAATGGCCGGAAATTTCTTGACAGTGGGCCAGGGGAGGTCTATGTTCCACACCGATTAAACAAGCCGATGATGTCGAAGCGATTGCCCAATTGTCGGGAACAACTTCGGGCGTTGGCTCGCCGGTCCGCGTACGAAGCGAAGCCGTTCGGCGTCGCACGCGGTCTTTCGGCGTCGCGTCCGCACTGACGCTCCTCGGCCGCGGTCACTCGGCCTGTCGACATCCTCGGCGAACTCCGCCCGGCGGAGCGCCTGGTTGCCCTCTCCTGTCGCGTCGCCTCATGCCTCTCGATCCCTTAAGCATGTGCAGTTACTAGCATTACTCAGGATTCTGAGACGGGCATCCTTCTGGTGAGATCCTCGGCCCGCAGGTTCTTCGTTCGGAGATTGAGCGTCCCGGCCGGTGCGAGCCGTGCGAAGTTGTTCCGCTCGCCGCGTTCGTACAGAAAGATCCCGGCTCCGTCCAGGGCCTTTTGAGCGAGATCACGGGTTTCCGCCATCGTCCACGGCCGAGTGCGAGCGGCCCCCGGAAGGGGAGCCGCAGCGTTCGGGGTGCGGACGGCCGGGCCGAAGTCCTCGGATCGAATCCCCGGGCTGGAGGGACCGTCTGCATCGTCGCGATCTGTGCTGGACCGCTCGACTCATCCGTCGAGCTTCCTTGACTCGTGTCTCGCTTGTTCTCTCAGGTTTCGTCCCCGTTCTTCGTCTCTCTTACCCCCTCAACGTTCCCGTTCAAAGGAGGTCCTGCCATGAGCATGGTCACCGTTGCGACCCGCCCGCGCCGGCCGGAGCGGGCATTCACGCTGATTGAGCTCCTCGTCGTGATCGCGATCATCGCCGTCCTCATCTCACTGCTCCTTCCGGCGGTCCAGTCCGCTCGCGAGGCCGCGCGTCGGGCCCAGTGCAGCAACAACCTGAAGCAGATGGGTCTCGCGATGCACAACTACCACGACGCGGTGAACTCTTTCCCGCCGGGAGGTATCTGGTGGGAGCCCAAGACCGGACCGGTCGCCGGGCATCGGTGGCGACACGGATACAGCAAGCAGATCCACATCCTGCCCTACATGGAGCAGGGGCCGATCTACAATGCCATCAACTTCCAGCTCAACCTGTTCGAGGCCGGCAACTCCTTCACGATCAACGGGACCGGGATCTCGTCGTTCTGGTGCCCCAGCGACCCGAAGGTCAGCGACCCGGAGACCTTGTACACGGGCTATGGAGACAGCGCGCCGCACCACATGCACCGCAACTCCTACGGCGGCAGCATGGGCAAGCTCCCTTACTTCCCTAACTGCCGCGACACGCGAGCCGGATCGCCCGACCACGTGGACATCGGCAGCCCCACCTACAGTACGATCCTCAGCCAGTTCGACGGCATCTTCACGATGCAGAGCGCGGTCAAGATCCAGTCCATCACGGACGGCACGAGCAACACCTTCATGGTGGGCGAACGCGCCTACGGGAAGATCAACGACCCGGGCTGGATGTGGTGGACGACAGGGGTGATCATCGACGACCTGCACTCGGCCATCTATCCGCCCAATCCCCAGAACAAGACCTCCAACGGGGCGGTCATGGCCTGGGGCGGCACCGGGTTCCTCCTCTCCTTCACGAGCTTCCATCCAGGGGGCGTGAACTTCCTCTTCTGCGACGGCTCGGTCCGGTTCCTCAAGGACACGATCGATTCGTGGCAGATCGACCCGTCGACGTCCCAGCCGGTGGGCGTCACACGCGACCCCCTGTACACGATCTACTCCTTCGCGCCGGGCACGAAGATCGGCGTCTACCAGGCGCTTTCCACTCGGGCATCGGGAGAAGTGGTGAGCGCCGACCAGTACTGAGGAATCAGGGGTTCAGTCCATCGGCAATGAGGCCGTCATGAGCCTTCGGACTCATGACGGCCGTCTCCTTCCCCGATCGGGATGGCCGCCCTCGCGCCCTCCCGCAGCAGCACGGCCTGATCCGCCTCGATCCCGTCAAATACATTCACCACGCCGGATGGCCAGCGCACCTCGATCTGATCCACGCGGGAGTCCTCGCCCAGTCCGAAATGGAGCCTGCGATCGCCGGCCGACTGGAAGCTGCCTCCGGCGGACCGCTGCGCCACGAGGGTGTGGCCTCGCGTCCTCAACGTCAAGCGTGCCCCCACGGCATCGCGGTGTGATCGCGTACCCTCGAGCTGGACGCTCAGGAAGTGCCCTCCTCCCTCGGTGCGGTTGCGGAACAGCACCAGCGGTTCGTTCTGTGCCACCATCAGGGCGTCGAGCCGGCCGTCGTTGTCGAGGTCGCCCGCGGTCAGTCCGCGGCCCAGGTGGAGCGACTGGAAGGGCGCCCCGGCGCGGCCCGAACCGTCGATCAAGCGGCCATCCCGGCCGCCGAGCAGGAGCTGAGCCGGCATGGTGTAGGGGTACTGCGGGCGCCCGTCGTGGATGTGGCCGTTGGCGGTCAGGATGTCGCGTCGGCCGTCGTTGTCGGCGTCAAGGAACACGATGCCGAACCCCAGGAGATGGCGGCTGGGGAGGGCGAGGTTGATCTCGCCCGTGCGGTCGGCGAAGAAACCGTCGCCGAGATTCCGGAAGAACGAGGTGGACTCGTTGTAGAAGTTGGTGACCGAAAGGTCCACACGGCCATCTCCGTCCAGGTCGCCGCAGGCGACGCCCATCCCTGCCTGGTACGTTCCGCTGGAGTTCGCCGCCACGCCCGCCGCATGGCCGACTTCCTCGAAACGGAAACCTCCCGAGTTGCGGAACAGGAAGTTCGCCGTCGAGTCGTTCGCGACGAACAGGTCGATGCGGTCGTCGTCGTCGAGATGGGCGGCAACCACACCCAGGCCGCGCCCGTCCGCGTCGACGATCCCCGCCTGCTCGGTCACGTCCACGAACCGTCCGCCGTCGTTGCGGTAGAGGTGGTCGGGCAAGGAAGGGAAGTCGCGCGGGTTGCAGTCGTGCCCGCCCTGAACGCCCGGCCGATCGCAGAGCCGGGGATCGTCCTCGTCGTACCTGAGGTAGTGGCAGACGTACAGGTCCAGGTCACCATCATTATCCAGGTCCGCGAAGGCCGCCGAGGTCGGCCAGTCACGGTCCCCGTCCAGTCCCGTTCGCGCGGTGACGTCCTCGAAGCGGCCGTCGCCCCGGTTGCGGTAGAGGGCATACGCTCTCCAGCGCGTGACGAAGAGATCGGGATGGCCGTCGTTGTCATAGTCCGCCACCGTCACGCCATGGCCATAGCCTCGCGAGAGGCCCGCGATGCCGGCCCGGTCGGTGGAGTCCTCGAAGGTACCGTCCCCTCGATTTCGAAAGAGCCTGTCCCCGGAGCCGGAGGGAGAGGGGCCTCGATTCGGCGGGAAGGCGCCCGCCTGCACCGCGTAAACGTCGAGCCAGCCGTCGCCGTCGTAGTCAAGAAGCCCCACACCGCCGCACATGAAGGCGGGAGGGATCGTGCGTCCCGCAGGCCTCCCGGAATCATGCAGGAACGTCAGCCCGATCGTCTCGGCGTCCCCATCGAAGGTGGGCCAGGTCGTCCGTCCCTCGCCGGGCGCGGCACGCGAGACGTGCCCTTGAGCGTTCCGGAGGTCCTCCGCCAGGTCGGCGAGCGAGGACGCGGCCGGGCCGCCGGGATGTTCGTCCGAGACCAGCGGAGGCCGCCGCTGCGTCCCGTCACGCCCCGCCAGTTCGCGGACGAGTGCCCATCCTCGTGCCTCCAGGCCTCGGCCCATCGCCTCGCACACTCGGATCAGCTCCGGGATCTTCTCAAGGGGGCGAGGATGATCGAGGAGTCGGCGATACGCCTCCCTGGCGGCGATCACCGCGGCCTTTTGACCGCGGAGACGAATGGCCTCCTCCGATCTGCCCCCGGCCTGGGCCAGCTCCGCCAGCCGGTCGAGAGCCCGGACGTCTCCGGCGTCCTGTTCCAGGAGATCCTCGAGCGCCTTGCGTTCCTCGGCCGCGTTCCCCGTTCGCCCCGCGAACCAGGCGCGGAGCCGGAGCACGTCCGTGCCATCGAGCTCGTCCTTCGGCAATGCTGAGATCGCGCGCCTCGCGGCCATGGCGTCGCCCGCCGCCAGGCTGAGCTCCATCCTGGATCGGGCCACGGCGCGGTCGCCGGGCCGTTTCTGCTCGCACCGGTCCAGCCAGGAAGCCGCCTCCTGGAACTTCCCCGTCCGGATCGCGAGGTTCGCCCGGGAGAGCCAGATGCGGTCGTCCTCCTGGTCGGCCTGGTCCAGATGTGCCGTCACGGCATCAACGGGATAGGCCGTGATCTCGAAGATGTAGAGCTTCTTCAGGACCGTGGCGGGGTCCTGGACCTCGGACCAGGAGTCGAGGATCAGGCGGCGAACATCCGCGCCACGACCCTCGAACTGGTAGAGCAGTTCCAGCTCGCGTCGAACGTCCGCCGCAGACCGACCCGCGGCCCCTAGGGCCCGCTCGAGCAGTTCCTCGGCCGAGCGAAGCGGCCGAGGTCGATCAGCAGACGGCCTTGACGCCGCGGCCGGTGCGGCGAACTCCGAGCCGGGCGGCACGCGAGACCACGCCGACAGCGCCCGCACCCGGCCCCTCGACTGCTCGCAGAGCCCCAGCCGGTACGCGGCTTCACCCCAGATGGCCGCCTCTCCAGGATCTCCCCGAGCATCCGGCTCGCCGAAGCGACCTCGCCGCGGTCCATGGCCGTCTTCGCGTGCACCAGCGCCGCCTGGAGCCTGCTCGATTCGACCAGGGAGAGTCCGACCCAGGCCAGGGAGCCGCCGACCGCGGCCAGAAAGACACCCGTCCAGAGCCACCTCGAACGCATCGATTGCTCCCTCCGCGGCCTTCCGGCGATATCTCAGCCAGGCGCCCCCTAGGATCTTGACATGGCATTCCGTGAGGGCGTATCACCTGGATGTCCGCGTCCTCTCACGGTCACCTAATCCTCATCACTGGACGGTCATCACATGAGGCGTTTCACGATCAATCTCCGGTTTCGGCACATTCTACACTCCGCGGTCCTTGGTGTCGGTGCCCTAACCCTTGCCGGCTGCGAATCCGCGGAGGTCGGCACTGTCAAGCCCCCCGACGTGAAGGATCGCGCGGAAGTCCTCCCCGGCTTCGACCCCAAGGCCAAGTCTCCCTACAGCGCCGGGGCGACGGTCAAGAAGAACGCGCCGCAGCCGACGGAGGCCGACAAGGCGTTGCCGGCGAACACGAACCCGAGCCTCTGACCCCTCGAATCGGCGGCCGGGTCCGCGACAGGACCCCGGGGCGAGCACGGTCCTCTCCCACTCGCATGCGAGCAATCCGACCGCCACGATCCAGGCCGATGATCACTCCGATGTGCCCGGCTCAATGATGAAGTCTCTCGGGCAGCCTCCAGCGGCGCGGCTGATCTCAGTCGATGCTTCCGGGGAGCCATCATGCTCCTGATGGCCTCGAGCGGTTTCGGACTGGCGAGGGCGACTCGAGATCTCGCCCCCGGGTCCCCGGGCGCGTGCTCGGCCTCCAGGTCGAGCACGCCGATTGGGCCGGCGCCACGCTCTGGGACTTCATCCAGCCCGGATTCATGTTCCTCGTCGGCGTGTCGCTGCCGTTCTCGATCGAGAGCCGAAGGGCCCGCGGACAGGGATTCGGGGTTCTGTTCGTCCATGCGCTCTGGCGATCGCTCGTGCTGGTCTTCCTGGCGGTGTTCCTGAGCTCCGCCTGGAGCCAGCGAACCGAGTGGGTCTTCACGAACGTCCTTGCGCAGATCGGCCTCGGATACCCATTCCTGTTCCTGCTCGCCTTTACCCGTGGGCGAACGCAGTGGCTCTCCGCGCTGGGCATCCTGGCTGCTTACTGGCTCGCCTTCGCACTCCATCCGCTGCCGGGCCCCGATTTCGACTGGAAGGCGGCGGGTGTCCCCGACGATTGGCCACACCTTACGGGCTTCGCCGCGCACTGGGAGAAGAACGCCAACTTCGCCGCCGGCTTCGATCGCTGGTTCCTGAACCTCTTTCCCCGGTTGACGCCGTTTGTCTTCAGCGAGGGGGGCTACCAGACGCTCAACTTCATCCCGTCGCTGGCGACGATGATCTTCGGCGTGCAGGCCGGTCGTCTCCTGAGCAGCGAGCTCTCCCCCGGGGCGAAGGTCATGCGGCTCGCGGCCTGCGGCCTCGTCGGGATCGGGCTCGGACTCGCGATCGCGTCGGCCGGCCTCTGCCCGATCGTCAAGCGGATCTGGACTCCCTCCTGGACGATCTACAGTGCCGGTGTCGTCGCCCTGGCACTGGCATGCTTTCACGCGGTGATCGAGATGATGGGCTGGCGCCGATGGAGCTTCCCGCTTGTCGTGGCCGGGATGAACGCCATCGCGCTCTACTGCCTGTGGCAGCTCACGGGCGGGTTCATCACGGAGAATGCCCGACGCCACCTCGGCCCGCGTGTCTTCGAGAGCCTCGGGCCGGCCTGCACACCGATACTGGAGCGAGTCACCGTGCTCCTGGTCCTCTGGCTCTTCCTCCTCTGGATGTACCGCCGGCGCCTCTTCCTCCGAATCTGACCGGCGGCTATCCGACCGGGCCGCAGGCAGGGATGGCGACGGATCAGGCCAGGCGCTTCGCGATGGATTCCTCCAGCTTGGCGAGGTCGGCGGCGAAGCGACGGATGCCGTCGGCGAGCTTTTCGGTGGCCATGGGGTCCTCGTTGAGCATCCAGCGGAAGGCCATCTCATCCATCGAGACTTCTGGGATGTCTTGCCGGCGGGCCGCCTCGGGGGACAGCCTACGCTCAAGGGTGCCCTCGGACTTCTGGAGTTCCCCCAGCAGTTCCGGCGAGATGGTGAGCAGGTCGCAGCCGGCCAGCTCGATGATCTCGCCGATGTTCCGGAAGCTGGCCCCCATCACCTCGGTCTTGAATCCATACTTCTTGAAATAGGCGTAGATCTTCTGAACCGAGTGGACTCCGGGATCCTCGGCCGCGGGGATGTCCTTCACGCCGCGTTCCTTCAGATACCAGTCGTAGATCCGGCCGACGAACGGTGAGATCAGCGTGACCCTGGCGTGGGCGCAGGCGACGGCCTGGGGGAAGCTGAACAGGAGGGTCAGGTTGCAGTGGATGCCCTGCTTCTCCAGCTCCCGGGCCGCCTGGATGCCCTCCCAGGTGGAGGCGATCTTGATGAGGATCCGCTCGCGATCGATACCCTCGTCATGGTAGAGGCTGATCAGGTGCTGGGCCTTGCGGATCGTGGCCTCGGTATCGAAGGAAAGCCGGGCATCAACCTCGGTGGAGACCCGGCCGGGGATGATCTGGAGGATCTCCTTGCCGAAGGCGATCGCCAGCTTGTCGGCACAGGCCTCGAGCTGCTGGGCATGGCTCCCGCCCCGGGAACGGGCGTAGCGCACCGCCTCGTCCACGAGCCGCGAGTACGCGGGCATCTGGGCGGCCTTGTACAGCAACGAGGGGTTCGTGGTCGCGTCCCGGGGCTTGTACTGGGCGATCGACTCGATGTCGCCGGTATCCGCCACGACGACCGTCATCGAGCGCAGTTGTTCCAGCAGGTTCATCAGGGTCTCCTTCAAGGGCTCTCGCCTGGCGGGCGCGGCCGGCCACGGAAATTGGCCCGGCCTGGCACGCAACGGTCCGGGGGGACCGGCAGATCTCGGTTGGATAGGAGAACAGTCTAGCACGCAGCGGACCGATCTCGCCACGCGACCGGAGCTGTCGTGGGCGCGTCCCCCGGTGGGAAAATCGCCGCGAGATGGTACACTCGGGGATCTCGCCCCATCCCCGCTGAGGAATCGGGTCGGGGTGATCGAGAGACCACGGAGTCGGGGATGGAGCGAACGTTCGCGACCGAGGCGCCGGCGCTGGATCGGATCCGGGGATTCGCCTTCGACCTCGACGGCACGATCTGGGCCGGCCCGACCCTCCTGCCGGGCGCCGCGGAGCTGGTCGGCGAGCTGCGGGCCGCGGGCGTACCGGTGGTCTTCGTGTCCAACTCCTCGCGGCAAGGGGCCGCGGTCCTGGCCCGCCGGCTCTGCGACCTGGGGATCACCGCCGGCGAGGACGAGGTGGCGGCGGCCTTCGACCTGGTCGCCGACGAGATCCTCCGGCGGCTGGGGAGGGTCCGGGTCATGCCACTGGGCACCCGCGACCTCTCCGAACTGCTGGAGTCGGCGGGGCATGAGGTCGTGCCGTTCGAGGACTGGACCCGGGCCGACGCGGTGGTGGTGGGCAACGACCCGGCGTTCGACTTCGCTCGGCTCCGATCGGCCTCGCGCGCAGTGGCGGCGGGGGCGGCGTTCTTCGCGGTGAACCTGGACGCCCGTTTCCCGGTCGCCTTGGATCACTTCGACCCGGGCTGCGGCGCGCTGGCCGAGGCTGTGGCCGTGGCGTCCGGGGTCCGGCCGGTCGCGGTCGGTAAGCCCGAGCTCCCCCTCTTCCGGCTTGCGATCGACCGCCTGCGTTGCGGCCCCTCGGAGGCTGCGATGGTGGGGGATAATCTGCCCTCGGACATCACCGGGGGCCGCGCCGCAGGGATGTTCACCGTCTGGCTGGACGGCCGCTCCGGCGTGCCTCCTCGCGAGGCGGACCTGAGAGTTTCCAGCCTCGTGGAACTTCGCAGCCTCTGGAACGCCCGCGGCGGCCGTGGAGCCGTCCAGCGAGGCGAAGCCGCCGATCGCATCTGAGTCCACTTCTCCGTCGCCCGGCCCGGCCCGCCGTCTATCCGGTGGCTTCTCTCCGCCTTCACGCCTATGATTTGAGGGAGGCGAGAGGACCGGCCGAAGTGCTCGTGAGCGTCCTCTCCGGGTCCAGCTCGAGGAAGGGGGGCGAACCCCATGCGGATCATCGCGGGGCAGCGCCGGGGTCACAAGTTCGACGGCCCGAGGGCCGCCGCAGACATGAGGCCCACCAGCGACATGGTCCGGGAGGCCATCTTCAACATCGTGGGCGAGCTGATGCCCGGCCGGCTCGCCGTCGACCTCTTCGCCGGCACCGGGGCGATGGGGCTGGAAGCCCTGAGCCGGGGTGCGGCCCGAGCAATCTTCGTTGATCGGAATCGAGAGAACGTGGCGCTGATCCACCGAAACGTCGCGACCCTCCGCTACCAGGACCGCGCCCAGGTCCGCCTGGCCGACGCCTATCGCTGGGGGCGGACCTTCGAACCCGAGGACGGCCAGCCGCTCGCCGTCTTCCTGGATCCGCCCTATCGCGACTTCGAGATCCGCCGCAAGTCCTTGAACCAGCTCATCTCGGATCTTGTCCGGAGACTGCCGGGGGGCTCCCTGGTCGCCCTCGAGGCAGGCCGCGAGCTGGATGAACGGATCGTGTCCGACCTCCCGGATTGGGACGTTCGCCGCTACAGCGACACGCAGGTCGCGATCCGCGTGCTGCCCGTCGGAGGAGCGACCGACTCCGGCGTTGGAGATGCCGGGGGATCACAGGACCAGAAGGCAACCGCGGAGCCGCCGCATGTCTGACCCGCAAGCGAGTCAGGACTTCGCCCTGGAGGTCGTGCTCCGCCTCCGCCGCGCCGGCTTCCAGGCGCTCTGGGCGGGGGGCTGCGTCCGCGACCTGCTGCTGGATCTGGTCCCGTCGGACTACGACGTGGCGACCGACGCGACCCCGGAGCAGGTGATGATGGCGCTGCCGTTCCGGGCGATCACGGTCGGGATCTCCTTCGGCGTGGTCCGGGTCCGGCACCCCCGGCACGTGGGCATCGAGGTCGAGGTGGCCACCTTTCGGAGCGACATGGCTTACGTCGACGGCCGCCGGCCGACCTCCGTCGTCTTCAGCACGCCGGAGCTGGACGCCTCGCGGCGAGACTTCACCATCAACGGCATGTTCATGGACCCGGAGACGCGCCGGGTGGTCGATTACGTCGGCGGCCTGGCGGACCTCGAGCATCAGGTCCTCCGCGCCATCGGCGATCCGGAGGCCCGTTTCCGCGAGGACAAGCTGCGGCTGCTTCGGGCCGTGCGGTTCGCGGCGCGGTTCGGGATGACGATCGAGCCCAACACGCGGGCCGCGCTCCGGGCCATGGCCGGCGAGGTGGCCGTCGTCTCGCCCGAGCGGGTCGCCCAGGAACTGCGGCGGATGCTGCTGCACGCCAACCGGGCCCTCGCGCTGGACATGGCGATGGACGCGGGGCTGATCGCGGCCATCCTGCCCCCGCTGAAGGAGATGAAGGGCCTGTTCCAGGGCAAGCCCGTCCAGCCGGAAGGTGACCTGTGGGACCACGCGATGCTCGTGCTCCGGCTACTGGACCGTCCGAGCTTCACCCTGGCGTTCGCGGCGCTCATCCACGACGTCGGCAAGCCCTTCACCCGCGCCCTCCACCAGGGGAGAGCGAGCTTCCACAACCACGACCAGGTGGGCAGCCGGATCGCCGAGCGACTCTGCCGGAGCCTTCGGTTCTCGAACGCCGAGCGAGAGCGAATCGTCTGGCTGGTGGCCTATCACCAGTATCTCGGGGAGGCGAAGCGCCTCCGCGAGTCGAAACTGAAGCGGGTCCTTGCCCAGCCGGGGATCGAGGAGCTTCTGGACCTGCACCGCGCCGACGCGCTGGCATCGACGGGCGACGCGGAGCACGTCGATTACTGCTGGTACTACCTGAAGAACCAGCCGGCCGGCCCGATCAACCCCGCCCCGCTCCTGACCGGGCATGACCTGGTGCGACACGGGCTGACGCCGGGCGCCGATTTTGCTGAGATCCTGGAGAAGATCCGCGAGGGCCAGCTCGAGCGGCGGATCTTCAGCAAGCGCGACGCGTTCGACTGGGTCGACCATCATCGGGCCACCGGGTCCTGGCCGGAGGACGATGGGGATGGCGGCGGTCACCGGCTTTCCCCACCGCTGGCCACCGACCACGCGACATCCAGACCCGGCAGCGCCCCCGACGACAGGACGGGCCCCCGATGTTCCGAGTGACCCGCGAGATCGAGTTCTGCTACGGCCACCGGCTGATCCGCTACGAGGGCAGGTGCCGCCACCTCCACGGCCACAACGCCCGGGCCGTGATCACCCTGGAGGGCCCGGAGCTCGACGCACGCGGCATGCTCGTGGACTTCGCCGACATCAAGCACACGGCCCAGCGATGGATCCAGGAAAACCTGGATCATAATATGCTGCTCTGCAAGGATGACCCGATCCTGCCGCTGCTCCTCGAGCGGGGCGAGCGGGTCTACGTGATGGACGTGAACCCGACCGCGGAGAACATCGCCCGGCTGATCTTCGAACAGGCCCAGGCCGCCGGGCTCCCCGTCCGCGAGGTCGCCCTCTGGGAGACCGGGAACTGCCTCGCGGCTTACTCCCCTCGAGGGTTCGCCACACCGCCGTCCGGCACCGGCGGGCATCCGTAGCCGACGGGCCTCCAGCAGCCCGGGTGACTCGCCCGGCCGGGCTCACGCGGGCTGGGGGAAGCCGCGGAGCCGGAGGTGCTCCTTCCAGTCCCACCGGTTGAGGAAGAAGTCCTTCGCGTTCTGATAGCCGATCCGGTAGAGCTCTTCCTTGCGGTCGTCGGCGAGGTTGAACTGCGTCACCTTGACCCGCGCGGCGGTGATGTCCAGGTCGATGACGCGGCCGAGATTCTGGCGGCTGAGGTAGCGGCGATCGCTGGCGTACATCATCGTCTTGACCATCGCCCCGACGATGTCGGTGGCACTGCCGATGGCCCGGACCTGTTGCTCGGAGCGGTCGACCAGGCGGAAGCCGAAGGTGGGCCAGGCCGGGACCACGGCCGGATTCGGCTCGTCGTAGATCCAGAGGGGGAAGTTGCTGAGGATCCCTCCATCGACGATCACCGAGTCGCCGAGTTTCCCCGGCTCGAAGAAGAATGGGATGCTCATCGACAGCCGCACCGCCTCGGCCACGGGGAAGGTGCGGGGCTGCCCCTCGGGCCCTTCAGGTAGCACCCGCATCTCACCCCGGCTGATGTCGGACGTGACGACCTTGAGCAGTCGATCGGGGTCGTTCCGGCCCACGTCGGCGAAGCTGACGACGCCTCCCTCCCGGAGCGCCGCGTCGATCCACCGCTTGAACGGCTCGGAGGAGTACTGCCCGAGCTGCCGGGCGATCTGGAGGTTGGCGATCATCCAGGCGGGCGAGTCCAGGTCGTCGCTCGGATCGCCGTTGCGGATCAGGATGCTGGTCTTCTCGCTCAGGAAGCTCTCGAAGTCGAGCCCGCCGAGGATCTCCTCCAGCCGTTCGATCGTCAGGTCCGTGGCCAAGAGCGCCGCCGTGATGGACCCCGCGGACGTCCCCGCCCGCCCCTTCCCGCGGATCCCACTATCACTGCAGCACCGCGCCGCCCCCAGGAACGCGAGCCCGAGCACCCCGCCCCCCTCAAATACCCCGTCCGAGTAGAACACCCCGTCCTGATGCGGGAGCTTCTCACGGATTGCCCGTTTCTCCTCCTCCGATAACGTCAGCCCGAACCTCCGTCGCGTCGCTTCCGGGTGCCATGCCATCGCCGAGGCCTCCGATGAAGAGCGATTTGTGCTGGACTTCCAAAGCCCTTGACAGATTCCATGTCGCCGCAAGGTGCCGCAAGCGAAAACTCAGGCAGAGCGGAATGGAGTTCGCACGGCGGTTCAGCCCTGCCCCGGCGCGACTCGCCATCTTTGAGCGCGGTCGGTGGAGGGAGGAATCATGCTGGAAGTCTCAGCCCAGTTCGACGCCTCTTGGGAATAGCCGGCTCGGGGTGACAGTGGGTGCGTCGGGGAGGACCGCGTAGCGGAGGAAGAGCTCGCCGTGGGTGCCGGCGCGGTGGGATTTCAACACGAGCTTGCGGACGTGGTCGCGGGGGAAGCCGGCGCCGTCGACGGGGGAGGGGGCGTGGCGGCCGCCGAAGAGGAAGGGGCAGATCGTCAGGTAGACCTCGTCCACGAGGTTCGCCTCGAGCATCGAGAAGTTCAGCTCGCCGCCCCCTTCGAGCAGGAGGTGCCGGATGCCCATCGCGGGCATGCGGCGAACGACCTCCACGAGATCGACGCGGCCGGCGTCGGTGAGCGGGACGACCTCGACTCGCGCCAGGGTTCTCGCCGCATCGAGCAGCTCGGGCGGCGTCCGCTCGGTGGTGAAGACGAGCTTCTCGGTGTCGGCGCAGCGGAAGAACTGCATCTCCGCGAGGGCCGTCGGCAGGCTCGAGCAGACCGTCATGTTCAGCGGGTGGGGTTTTCCCTTGGACGCCAGCCGCGCATCGCGAATGGCCGGGTCGCGGATCAGGAGCGGCGGGTCCTCGGCGAGGAGCGTGCCGCCGCCGATCAGCACGGCGTCGGCCTCGTACCGGAGGGCCTCCATCTGGGCGCGGTCCTCGGCGCTGCCGAAGTTGATCTTGCCCTTGTCGATCGGGGCGATCTTGCCGTCGGCCGACTCGGCGACATTCATGCTCACGAACGGCCGCCAGGCGGGGGCGACGGGGTGGTTCTCCGACATGGGGCGATCCTCGCTCTGCGGTGCGAAGAGGCCCGGCTCAATCGTGGCCGGGCAGCGGGCTGAAGTTCGTGTTCACGTCGTAGTAGTCCTCGTTCTCGGCCCGCTTCAGGAAGTTGACGACCTTGTAGGTGAACGGCGTCAGCACGACCTCAGTCATCACCTTGAAGAAGTAATTCATCAACATCACCTGAACTACCAGCGCGTTGGTCCAGATCCCGATGAAGGCGAGGGGATAGAAGATCGCCGAATCGACGGCCTCGCCGGCGATCGTGGAGCCGATGGTGCGGGTCCAGAGGTATTTGCCGTTCGTCCAGACCTTCATCTTGGCCAGCACGACCGAGTTGACCCACTCGCCCGCCAGGAAGGCCAGCAGCGACGCGGCCACGATCCGCCAAGAGTTGGAGAAGACCGTCTCCCAGGCCGACTGGTGGGGCCAGGCGTCGGAGGGGGGCAGGGTCAGGATCACCCACGACATGAACGTCGAGAAGATGAGCGCCGCGAACCCGGCCCAGATGACCTTCCGCGAGCGCGAGTAGCCGTAGACCTCGGTCAGGATGTCGCCGAAGAGGTAGCTCAGCGGGAAGAAGACGACCCCCGCGCCGAAGTTGAACGAGGCGAGCCGGGCGACCTTTCCGGCCGCGATGAACTCGCTGCAGATGAGCACCGTGACGAACGCGACCATGAGCAGGTCGTAATAGCGATACACCCGCGGAGAGCCTGCGTTCTCGGCGGACAGCGCGTCGATCGTCGGGGCGATGGAAGCCATGGGTCGGTGCCTAGCTCGATCCCCTCGCACCCGCCCGTGACGTCCGGGGGGCCGCGTCGAGGAGGATGTCGGGTCGGGGCCGGATCGCGCCGGGGGCGGCCAGACGGGCGGCTGCCAGGCAGAGGCGTTCCCTCGTGCCCGGGCCGGTCAGGTCGGGCAACAGTTCGGCGACGGGCACGGCGCGATACGCGAGGTCCCAGAGGTCGTCCCTCAGGACCTGATCATCATAGACCAGGAGATCGAGATCGATCTGCACCAGATTGCGGGCGTCGCCATGCGTGCGGCCGAGGTCGTTCTCGATCTGCTTCAGAAGCCTCGCGAGTTCACCGGAGCCGAGAGCCGTGCGGACCAGCGCCGCGGCGTTGACGAAATCGGGCGAGGCGATCCCGACCGCCGCCGACTGCCAGGCACCCGAGACGCCCTCGACGGCCACCCGCCGACGCAGGCGGTTCAACGCCGACGGGAGATTGCCGGCCGGATCGCAATTCGAGCCGAGACCGATGCAGGCGCGATGCTGTCCGGCTGGGGGGTTCAGTGGACGATCCTGCGGATCAACGCTCATCGTCGCCCATCGCTCCGCAGAGGAAGGAGGATCCACGGGGACGGCGGCTTGTTCGGCTCATTCGCCCGATGCTCGAGTCAGGATGACCTCGACGCCCACCGAGCGGCACGAGGCGATGGCCGCGGGCTTCTCGACGCGGACCCTGACGGCATCGACGCCCGGCTGCGAAACGCAGATCCGCGCCAGGTCGGTCGCAAGCGCCTCGACGGTCAGGCGTGCCGCGCTCGTGGCGTGGGCGGTCACCGCCTCGACCACCCTCTGGTAGTCTACACAGTCGGCAATGTCGTCGCTCTGGCCGGCGCGGGTCAGATCCGCCTCGATCTCGATGTTGACGACGATCTCCTGGGGGCTCTCCCGCTCGTGGGGATGGATCCCGATGATGCCCCTCATCACGAGATCGCGGATGAAGACCTTACCCAACGGCGTAACTTCTCCCGTTCGACGCGGGAAGGACGCCGGACCAGTCGATCGGAGGACGATGAGCCGATCGGCCTGCGGCGACGGGGCCGATCTCAATGGGCGTGGCCGTGGCCGTCGTCCACCGCGGCTTCCTTGACGGCGGCCGACTGCGGCTTGTAGGGATAGACGAGCTCGTCGACCCACCAGTCGTAGCCGCTGCTCCCCTTCGAGATCCCCTTGAGGTAGGCCAGGGCGTACTCCTCCGGGCTCGGGAAGTCCTTGGTCGCCGGGCCGTGGACCTCGAACAGGGCCAGGGCGACGGGCGTCACCCCCTCGGTGCCTTCCCGCTCGATCTTGAGGAAATGGATGTCCTGCTCCTTGGAGGAGTCGAGCCGCTTCTTGAGGTTGCGCAGGCCCGAGGTCCTCATCTCGTAGGCCTGGGACTCCTGCCGATTGCCGCTCTGGGCCTTCGCGAGGACTTCCTCGGGGGTGACCGAGGTCCGCTGCGTGGGGGGTAGGCCCCACCAGAGGATCTCGCCGAGGCCGCCCGACTTGTAGAGGCTCGCATAGTGCTGGGCGAAGCTCGCGGCGTTACGCACGCGGATGAAGCCCTGGACGGTGGAGACCGTGAAGACGGCGAGCCCGAAGATCAGGCCCATCGCCACGCCGGCCTGGGCCAGCCCCCGCCCGGTCAGCAGATCCGGATATCGCTGGATGTTCCGATCTGCCGTGAACCCCAGGACGACCGCCAGGATCGCGAAGAGGTAGAAGAAGGGGTGCGCCAGGCTGAAGATTGCAAGGAACCCGCAGAACAGGGCAAGGATCGCGCGGGGACTGATGGCCCGGTAGGTTGGGATCTCATTCTCGATGGCCGAGCCGGGGGCCTCGGAATCGATGTCGCTCAACTTCTGGTCGGCTGCCACGAAAGGACTCCTCGGGGTGCCTGGCCTGCCGGGATGAGACGATGACCCTGGTGGGAGACGACAGGCGAGGCGAGCCAGGCAGGCCCATGTCTCCATCGAGGCTACTCCGTGGGCTACTGGCCGTCAAGAATCAGCGCGAGGCCAGGCCACCCAGGATGCCTCCCGGCGCCAGGAGCCACGAGCCGGCACCGAGGCCGACCCAGAAGAGGCCGAGGCTCCAGCCCACGACGTTTGTCCAGGACCAGTCGCGGCCTCGGAGTCCGCAGCGCCAGCCGGCGAGGAAGATCGCCAGGATCGTCAGGGCCATGGTCCGCTCCCCGATCGGGGTCGTCCAGTTCAGGCTCCGGGCCTGTCCCTGGAGCAGGGCTGAGAGGTCGAAGAGCCAGACGAGGAGGCCCCCGGCGAGCCAGACGAGCTCTCCGAGGCTGCCGTTGCTGCTGGCGCTCCGGGCCAGGATCGGCGGGCCCACCAGGGCCAGGCAGCCCGCGACGATCGAGAGGCTGGAGAGGAGATCAATGGGCGGCCAGGAGAGCCGCCCGCGCTGGACCAGCAGGCCGAGGCCCGCCGCGATCGCCACGATCAGCAGAATCGCATTGCCGGTCGCGGGGTCGGAGCCGCCGGCGGCCGAGGCGGACGAGCCGCTTGCACGCTTGGCACACATAAGGATAAGGGGTCAGCCGAGGGAAGGTCGAGGATGCGGACTCGGCCGGTGCACGGCCCGGCCGATTTGCGTCGTCTCCTGAGCCGCTCTTCCTTTCGACCGCCGGAGCGGGGAGCGATCAGCCGAAACCGCCAGGCTCGGCCATCCCGGGACGGCGCGACCCTCCCGGCCGACCGATTCAATTCAACGCGGCGACGTGACTCACCGTCTCGGCAGGCCGCTCCACCACCTCTTCCTCGTCCTCGGCGAAGCGGGATTCCGTGATCAGCGGGGTCTCCTCCGCCACATCTTCCTGCACCTCCGACGGCACCGGGTTGAGCACGACCTGCTCGCCCTCGCGCAGGCCTTCGCTGACCTCGAGGTAATCCATGGTCCCGTCGCCAAGCTTGATCTCGCGCCGCTCGAGCCCCCCATCCAGTGCGACGTAGCAGAATTTACGGCCGTCCTCGTGGGCGACGGCCTCGGCCGGGACCGTCAGCACGTCGTCCTTCCGGTCCAGCTGGATCTGCACCTGGGCGGACATCCCCGGCAGGATCCCCCGCGGGACATCGTCCAGCTTGACCACGCTGTCGAAGAAGCGGACATCGGACCGCCAGTTGAATGTCGGCACCTGTGCGACCTCGGTAACATGCCCTTCGAGCCGCCGGTTCGCCATCCCTTCCACGTAGACCCTGGCGGCCATGCCCTTGGAGACCTCGCGAAGTACCGACTCGTGGAGCGACGTCACCACCTCCATCTCGGAGAGGTTGGGCAGGTAGAGCAGGTCCTGCTTCTGACGCACGTACATGCCCGGCTCGATGCGGATGTCCCGCATGAGGTCGTTGGCGTAGATGACGAAGCCGTCGTGCGGGGCCCTGATGGTGCAAAGCCGGACCTGATTCTCCAGCTTCGCCAGCCGATCGAGGTTCCGATTGAGCCGGAGTTGCTGGTAATTGAACGTGGCCAGGGCGCTGAGGACCCGCCCCTCCAGCACCTTGAGGTTCCGTGGGGCCATCCAGCGCGTGTACAGCTCATAGGCACCCCGCTCCTGGCCCAGCGAGAAGACGGCCCTGGCGAAGTTGAACTCCTCGTTGGTGACCTGGTTGGCCGCGACATAGCCCTTGCTCTTCATCCGCCGGGCCCATTCCAGCCGGTCCTTGATCCGTGAGAGCTCCGACTCCGCGAGTGCGAGACTGCCCTTGAAGTCCTTGATCGCCTCGGCCATCGATCCGTCGCGGAACTCGCGCACGGCCAGCTTGGCGATCTCCATGTTGAGCTCCGCCTGATGGTGGTCGGCACGCGACCGCTCGACGGTCATCCGCTGCTGCCGCAGCAATTCCTCGTAGTTCGACGCGTCGAGCACCGCCAGGACGTCGCCGCGATGGACCACCGACCCCTCGGGGATGATGCTCAGGAGCACCGAGGCCCCGCCCGCCGAGAGCCGCTCGCCGAGCACGCCGATCGAGATGTTCTCCAGCTCGCACTCGATGACGGTCCGCTTCGAACTCTCGACCCGTCCGCTGGCGGTCAGCGAGGGATGCAGGTCCATCCTGCGGACGTGGGCCAGCGTGTATTTCTCGACGGCCGGGCGGGCATGCTGGCGGCCCGAGTTCGCGTAGGCCAGGGCCACGGTGGCACCCGCCGTCGCCAGCAAGGCCGCGAACGCGACGATTCCGGACGGCCGAGAAGTCCTTCGCTCGCGCATGGTCGATCCTCCCAGGATTGCTGCTGGTCCGGGCGGACGTACCGCGCCGGACTGTCGAGGAGGCGGGAGCGGCCGCCCACTCAGGGATCTTCAAGTTCCAGGACTAGCTTCGAGGGACCAGGGATGCCCTCTGCGGGTCTGGTGGGATGATTCGGCGTGGGTCGAGACCGATTTTCCGGGGACAGCGCTCTTGCCTTAATAGGCGGTACTGGTCATTCGATGGCCATACATCGATCTGCCAGCCCGGCCCCCGGGGGATGGTCATCATCCTCTAGAATTCGGCCGAGACGCCCCGATGACTTTCCTGATTGTAAAACAAACATTGGACACTGGCAACCCCGGGTCAATCCCGCCACGACTCAATCCTTACTAAGCGGTTCCGCTCCATGCAAACGAGATTCGAGGGCTGCTCCCGTACGGCAGGCGTGGGCGCAACCGTTGCGCCCGGCCTCGTGATCAAATGGCTTAGCGCCCATTGTCGAACGAAGCCGGCCGAGTCTAGCATAGGACAGGACACATCTGCGGTCTGGGGTTCCGGTCATGCCGTCGCGTCTCATCTCGCTGGCGATCCTGATCTACTGGTCCGTCGCCGCGTTCTACCTGCTCACCGGGGAGGTCCTGCCCGAGCTGAGCCTTGGCTATCCCCCGGATCTCCGGGCGATCGCCAAGGCGAGCGACGGCAACGGGCCGGTGAAGTGGACCATGGAAGTCCTGGACGGGAAGGAGGGGGGCGAGTCGACGCGGACGGTCGGGGAGGCGATCACCTCGTCGAGCCGCCTCCCGGACGGCCGGTTCGAGATGGGGACCCGGGTGAGTTTCGACGCGGGCGAGTTGCTCAAGGGGACGCCGCTGGGGATCAAGGCGAGCGTCCGACTCAAGCTCGAGAGCATCTACCGGATCGACCCGTCGGGCAATCTGAAGTCGTTCGATCTCACGGTGACCCCGGTCGAGGCGTCGGAGGCCCTCTTCACCGTCAGGGGTCGGCTCACCGGGGGGACGATGGAGATCGTCTCCCGCGGCCCGGTCGCCATGCTCAACCAGACGCTCCACATCCCCTATCAGCCGCGCGGCGTGGTTCACGACTCGCTCGGCCCGTTCGACCGGCTTCCCGGGCTGCACGTCGGCCAGCGCTGGGACACCCAGGTCGTCAACCCGTTCACCGGGCAGGTGGAGCGGGTGAGGGTGGAGGTGGACCGGCGCACCTTGCTGCACTGGGACGGCGAGCCGATCAGCGCCTTCGAGGTGGTCCAGCGGTCGAAGGCCATGACGGCGAGGACGTGGGTCCGGCCCGACGGGCTGATCTTCCGCCAGGAGGTGCCGCTACCGATCGTCAAGTTGGTGCTGGAGCGTGTCCCGGACCGTTCGCGGGGGGCGCGTGGCGAGGGGGTGGGGCCGTGATCGAGCTCCGCGGGGTCACGAAGCACTTCGGCTCCAAGAGGGCGGTGGACGGGCTCGACCTCACGGTGCGCGCCGGCGAGCTGTTCGCGTTCCTCGGGCCCAACGGCGCGGGCAAGACCACGACCATCAAGATGATCTGCGGGCTGCTCACCCCGACGGCCGGGAGCGTCTGCGTGGGGGGCCACGGCGCCTCGACGAAGGAGGCCCGGCAACTGCTCGGTTTCGTCCCGGACCAGCCGTATCTCTACGACAAGCTGACCGGCCGCGAGTTCCTCCGGTTCGTGGTCGAGATGTACGGCATGGAGCGACACCGGGCCGCCGGTCGGATCGACGAGCTGATCGACACGTTCGAGATGGCGGACTTCATCGACGAGCTCTGCGAGAGTTACTCGCAGGGCATGAAGCAGCGGGTCGTCTTCGCCTCGGCGCTGGTGCATTCCCCGCGGGTCCTGGTCGTGGACGAGCCCCTGGTCGGCCTCGACCCCCGCAGCGCCCGGATCGTCAAGAACCTCTTCGTCAACCAGGCGAGGTCGGGCGTGGCCGTGCTCATGTCGATCCACCTCCTGTCCATCGCCGAGGAGCTGGCCGACCGGATCGGCATCGTCGATCGAGGCCGGATGATCACCGTGGGGACCCTGGCGGAGCTTCGCGAACAGGCGCAGCACGACGGATCCCTGGAGGACCTGTTCCTGAAGCTGACCGGCAACGACATCCCCTCGAGCGAGGGGGCGGCGCGGGCCGGTCGGACGGGGGCGACGACGTGAGCATTGCGATCCCCGAACCGCTGGCGCTGCCGGCCGCGAACATCGACCGGACCGCCGAGGCCTTCCGCCGGCTCCGCTGGTGGCAGCTCCGCAACACGGTCCGCGCGCTGCTCCAGGGCTCGCGGCTGCGGATCTCGATGATCCTCATCTGCAGCGCGATCTTCTGGGGGGGGCTGTTCGTCCTGTTCCTGGGCGGGTTCCAGTTCATCGGCCTCTACGTGGACCTCGCCAACACGATCGTCGAGTACCTGTTCTCGATGTTCTTCCTCTCCCTCCTGGTGATGCTCTTCTTCTCCACGGGCATCATCGTCTACACGACCCTGTTCCACTCGCGGGAGGCGGCATTCCTGCTGTCCACGCCCGCCGACACGGACCGGATCTTCGCCCACAAATTCACCGAGGCGGTGGGCTTCTCGAGCTGGGGCTTCTTCCTGCTGGGCAGCCCGCTGATGGTCGCCTACGGGCTGACGGTCAAAGCGCCGGTCGCGTTCTACGCGATGTTCCTGCCCCTGCTGGTCTCGTTCGTGCTGATCCCGGCGAGCCTCGGGGCGGTGGCCGCGGTGGGGGTGGCGAACGTCTTCCCGAGGCGACAGAAGGCCGTCCTCGGGCTCTCGCTGGCGTGCGTGCTCGCGCTGGCGGTGTGGATCGCGAGGCAGCTCTGGCGCGGCTCCGCGGAGGGGCTCACGGGCGACTGGCTGGGCGGGGTGCTCGATCGGCTCGCATTCTGCCAGAATCCCCTCTGGCCCAGCCGCTGGATGTCGGCGGCCGTGCTGGCCTCGGCCAGGGCGGAATGGTCCAAGGCGGGTTACTTCCTGATGATGCTCTCGGCCCACGCGGGCCTGGCCTACCTGGCCGCCGCGGTCGTGGCCCGCGACCTCTACCGGCGGGGGTACAGTCGCGTCCAGGGCGGGCGGACGAGCCGGAAGAGGCGGCGCAGGTCGTTCCTGGACCCCGTCTTCCACTCCCTTTTCTGCTTCCTCCCCCACCCGATCCGGCTCCTGATCCTGAAGGATTTTCGCACGTTCCTCCGCGACCCGGCGCAGTGGTCGCAGTTCCTGATCTTCTTCGGGCTGCTGGCGTTCTACTTCCTGAACATCCCCCGCCTGGGCTACGGCCTCCAGTCGCCCTACTGGCGCAACCTGGTCAGCTTCCTGAACCTCTCGGTCACGGCCCTGATCCTCTCCACCTTCACGAGCCGGTTCATCTTCCCGCTGCTCTCCCTGGAGGGGAGGAATTTCTGGATCCTCGGGCTGCTGCCGCTGCGGCGGGAGCAGATCCTCTGGGGCAAGTTCGCGTTCTCCGCGGGGATCTCGCTGGTCGCGACCGAGGTCCTCGTCGTGCTCAGCGACCTGATGCTCAGGATGAGCCCGGTCATGATCCTCCTGCACGTCGGGATGATCGCCGTGCTCTGCCTCGGCCTCTCGGGGATCAGCGTGGGCCTGGGGGCGCGGCTGCCGAACCTCCGGGAGACCGATCCGTCCAAGATCGCCGCGGGCTTCGGCGGCACGCTCAACCTGCTGGTCAGCCTGCTGTTCATCTTCTCGATCGTCACGTCGCTGGCGCTGCCATGCCACCTCTACTTCGCCGGGCAGGAATTCCCCGACTCGAACGGGCTGACGCTCACTCATTCGGCCTTCCGATACTGGCTCTCGCTGGCGATCGTCGTCAGCCTCGTCCTCGGCCTCCTGGGAACACTGATCCCGCTGAGGATCGGCATCAAGGCCTTCCAGAGGATGGAGTTCTGAGCCGGGATCCGGCCCGGGGGCGGCCGGGCGCCGGGCGAGACGGGTCGGGAGCCGACGTCGATCGTGCAAACCCCGAAAAAGCGCCGCGAGTCCCTTGCCGGGGCCGGGGCTTCGGTTACTCTGTTCGCAGGGAACGGATGCCGACCCCAAAGCGGGGATGACGGGGCAGGGCGGCCGTGATGGAATTCCCGATTCGGGCCGCGGACGCCGTGCCGTGGGGTGACGAGGCCAGTTCCGCAGGGCCCTGCGAGTCCAGGATCACAACATGAATCTGCTCCAAAGAAGTGTCGGCGTCCGCTGGGCGTTGCCCGCCGCCTCGGCCGCGATCTTGCTCCTGCCCGCCCCGGCCTCGGCCCAGCGGGCCAGGCAATCGAAGGAGGGGGCGGCCGTCGTCGTGGACGGCGTCGTCCGCGAGGTCTTCCGCAGCCAGCGCCAGACCCAGGTGGATTACCTGGTGCAGATCGAGGTCCAGCGCTCCGAGTACGGGCGGAGCCCTGCCGACCCGCGGCGGGTGCAGGCGCCGGCGCCCGGGGATCAGATCTACGTCCACGTCCACCAGCCGGCGGAGGGGCAGGGGCGGTTCGGGGCCGCCGGGCACAACGCCATCCCGGGCGAACGAGCGACCGTGAGGGCCTACCTCTACGCGCGGGCCCAGGGGGGCTGGGAAGGCGCCCTGCCGGACTGGTTTGACCAGGCGAACACCGGGCTGGTCGGCCGCGGCCCGAATGATCCCGAGCCGGCCCCGGGCGACGAGCCCGTCCCCGACGTCACCGCCGCGCCGGCCCCGGCACCCACCGCGGGCGCGGACGAGTCGATCGCCCACCGCCTGGGGCTGCGGGCCGAGCAGGTCCAGGTCAGCGGGCGGCTCGTCCTGAAGGTGCTCGACGTCGTCGCCGACAGCCCCGCGGGCAAGGCCGGCATCGAGGTGGGCGACGCGATCATCGGCGTCAACGGGGGCTTCATCACCGACTTGGAGCAGCTCGAAGAGGTCGTGACCAGGGGTGGACCCGTCGCCACGTTCGCCGTGCTGGACGTCCGCAGCGGCAAGACGACTCCGGTCAAGGTCGATGTCAGCAGCCTGGCCGTGGCGAAGGCCCCTGAGCCGCGACCGGAACCGCAGCCCGTCCCCACGCGAACGCTCGGCGTCAAGACCGAGCAGGTCCGGATGGGCCAGCGGACGGCCGGCCGCGTGACCGACGTCCAGAACGGCAGCGTCGCCGAGAAGGCGGGCATCGAGCGCGGCGACGTGCTGACCGAGGCCGACGGCACCCCGCTGACCGACCTGGCCGCGCTCCAGGCGGCCGTGCAGCGGGGCGGGGCCGTCATGACGTTCAAGGTCTACGATTCGCGGACCCGGCGCGAGGTCCCGGTCCCGGTCCACTTCGATGGGGCAGCGGCCGCGACCGCCCCCGCCGGGGGGACCGCCCCGCCGGTGACGATCCCCTCGCCGGCGCCCGCCCCCGGCTCCGGGACCTCCTCCCGCGCGCTGGGACTGGTCACCGAGGCGGGGACCGTGGACCTGCTGCCCGTGGTCAAGGTCGTCCAGGTCCAGCCGGGCAGCCCCGCCGAGAAGGCGGGCCTGGAGGTGGGCGACGCGATCGTCGGCCTCAACGACAAGGTCATCTTCGCCCCCGACCTGCTCGACGAGGCCCTCAAGACGGCCGGGAACGCGTTCACGCTGAGCGTGCTCGACGTCAAGACGGGCAAGAAGACGCCCGTGAAGATCAGCCTCCAGTAAGCCCTTCGCCCCCGAGGTGCTCCATGGATCAGCCGTCCCGAGAGGCGCTCGTCCGACTCGCCCGTGAACAGCGGATCGCCGCGCTCGGGACCCTGTTCCAGGGGGCACCGCTGGTCTCGATGGTGCTCTTCTCCGCGGCCGACGACCTCTCGTCGTTCGACGTCCACGTCAGCCGCCTCGCCCAGCACACCCAGGGGTTGCTGGGCGAGGGGCGAGTCGGCCTGATGCTCGCCGAGCCGGACCGGCCGACGCGCAATCCCCAGACCCTCGCCCGCCTGTCGATCCAGGGGCAGGCCATCGTCATCCCCGCGGATCATCCCGAGTTCGCCGAGGCCCGCTCCCGCTACCTGGCGAAGTTCCCGAACGCGGAGATGAACTTCCAGCTCCCAGATTTCCTGATGGTCCGGATCGTCCCCCGCTCGGCCCGGCTGGTCACCGGGTTCGGACGCATCTTCGATCTGTCGGCCGAGGATCTCGCGGCCGCCGCGGGGGGCTGATTCCCCGGGCTGGACTTGCGGCCCCTTGCTTTCTGCCTACAATTTCAAAAGATTCTGAAATTCCGGCAGGGAGATCACGTCCGGAAGCTCCGGCCCCTTCGACTCGAACGCGGCCGGGATCGGGGCGTGTTCGCGGAGGGCCGAGATGTCGACGCCGATTCGCGTGGGCGCCGTCAGTTATCTGAACGCCAAGCCGCTCTATCACCGGCTGAATGAGTTCGCCCCCGGGATTCGCCTGACCATGGATGTGCCGAGCCGGCTGGCGGCCCAGCTCGAGGCCGGCCAGCTGGACGTCGCGCTGATCCCGTCGGTGGAGTATCTCCGCGGCGCCCGGCTGGGCTACGAGATCCTGGAAGGATTCTCGATCGCCGCCCGCGGGCCGGTTCGCAGTGTCAAGCTGTTCAGCCGGGTGCCGATTTCCCGGATCGGGCGGCTCGCGCTCGACGAGGGATCCCGGACCAGCCAGGCGCTCACCCGGGTGTGGCTGGACGCCGCGCATGGCGTGCGGCCCGCCGTGATCGAATCCCTCCCGCTGGGCGTCTCGGTGCTCGAGAGCACGGCGGACGCGGTCCTCGTCATCGGCGACCGTGCGATGCGGGTGCCCTCGGAGCCGTTCCACGAGGTCGTCGACCTGGCGGAGGCCTGGCAGCGATTGACGGGCCTGCCGTTCGTCTTCGCCCTCTGGGTGACGCGCCAGGGCGTGGACCTGGGCAGCCTGCCGGCGCAGCTCGCCCGGAGTCGGGCCGAGGGTCTGGCCCACGCGGACGAGCTGGCGCGGCTGCACGGCCCCCGGCTGGGACTCGATTTCTCGACCTGCTATGATTACCTCACGCGGATTCTGTCGTACGAGCTGGGCGAGCCGGAGCTCGCGGGGCTGACCCGCTTCGCGACGATGGCCGCGCGACTGGGCCTGGCTCCGGAAGGAGTGAAGCTTGTCTTCCACCGTCCCCGAGATCTTGCGGCGTGTCGTTGACGGACACCGCCTGACAGCCGAGGAAGGCGTGACGCTCTTCCGCCAGGCCGGCCTCCTGGAACTGGGCCGCGCCGCGGGCGACGTCTGCCGGCGGCTGCATCCCGAGCCGTACCGGACGTACAACATCGACCGGAACATCAATTACACGAACGTCTGCACGGCGGTCTGTGACTTCTGCGCGTTCTACCGCAAGGTGGACGACACCGACGCCTACGTGCTCGACCGGCCCGTGCTGCTGGAGAAGATCCGCGAGACCGTGGCCCTCGGCGGCGACCAGATCCTGCTCCAGGGCGGGCTGCATCCGCACCTCAAGCTGGAGTGGTACGAGGACCTGCTGAGGGACATCAAGAGCCACTTCCCTGAGGTGAATGTCCACGGCTTCAGCGCGCCGGAGATCCACCACTTCACCAAGGTCTCGAAGCTGGGCCTCGGCACGGTCCTCGAGCGTCTGAAGGCCGCCGGCCTGGGCAGCCTCCCCGGCGGCGGCGCTGAAATCCTGGTCGACCGGGTCCGCAAGGAGATCACCCGCGGGAAGGTGCTGACGGACAACTGGCTCCAGGTGCATCGGGTCTGGCACGAGCTCGGCGGCCGGTCCACGGCCACGATGATGTTCGGCCACGTCGAGACGCTGGAGGAGCGGATCGAGCACCTCGAGCGGGTCCGGCAGCTCCAGGACGAGACCGGCGGCTTCACCGCCTTCATCGCGTGGACCTTCCAGCCGGACCACACCGACATGGCCGACGTCCCGCCGGCCGGCGCGTTCGAGTACCTGAAGACCCAGGCGATCTCCCGGCTCTACCTGGACAACGTGCCGAACATCCAGTCGTCGTGGGTGACGCAGGGGGCGAAGATCGGCCAGATCGGCCTCTACTTCGGGGCCAACGACATGGGGAGCCTGATGATCGAGGAGAACGTCGTCTCCTCGGCCGGGACGGTGCACCACCTGACGCTCGAGGAGATCCGCCGGGCGATCCGCGAGGCGGGTTACATCCCGCGCCAGCGGGACGTATTCTACAATTACATCGATGGTTCGCCCGAACCGGCCCTCGAGCTGGCGGCGTCGTGACGGCCGCCTGTCGGTGTTCGTGCATGGATCCGGCCCATCCACGTCGTGCCCGAGCCCTTCGACCTCGAGTGACCGCGTGATCCAGGTTCAGTCCCTCTGCAAGTCGTTTCTGGACTACCACCGGGGCTGGGTCTCGGCGGTCTCGGACCTCTCCTTCGAGTGTCGGCCCGGTGAGATCTACGGGCTGCTCGGGCCCAACGGCGCCGGCAAGACGACGACGCTCCGGATCCTGAGCACGGTCCTGAGGCCCACGAGCGGGCGGGCGATCGTCGCCGGGCACGACGTGCTCACCGCCCCGCAGGCGGTCCGGAAGAACATCGGCTACATGTCGGCGAGCACGGGGATCTACGACCGGATGACGGCCTGGGAGCTGGTCCAGTATTTCGGCCGGCTCTACGGCCTGCCGGCGGACCGGCTCCGCGAGCGCATGGAGATGATCTTCGACTGGCTGCGGATGAACGACTTCCGCGATACCCTGGGCTCGAAGATGTCGACCGGGATGCGCCAGAAGGTGTCGATCGCCCGGACGATCGTCCACGACCCGCCGGTCCTGATCTTCGACGAGCCGACCTCCGGCCTGGACGTGCTGGTCCAGCGGGTGGTCGTCCAGAAGATCCAGGAGCTCCGCGACCTGGGCAAGACGATCGTCTTCTCGACCCATTCGATGCACGAGGTGCAGAAGCTGTGCGACCGGGTGTCGATCATCTACCAGGGGAGGCTCCAGGCCGAGGGCGTCCCGGCCGAACTCCTGGAGCGCCACGGCCAGCCCGACCTCGAGGAGCTGTTCTTCGCCCTCGTGGAGAACGCCGACGCCGCGGAGCCGCTCGCGCCAGGACACTGATACCGCCCCCGGGCGCCTGCGATCGCCGGAGCCGCTCGCACGCCCGACTGGAAGACGAGATTCGCCGATGAACTGGTCGAACCTGATGGTGATCTTCCGCCGCGAGGTGCTCGACCAGCTCCGCGACCGTCGCACCCTGTTCATGATCTTCGTCTTCCCGATCCTGCTCTACCCGCTGCTGGGCTTCGGGGTGCTGCGGGTCGTGGCCGCCATGGAGCGGAGCCCGAGGGTCGTGGTGGTGGTCGGGGTGGAGCACCTGCCCCCGGACAGCCGCCTGCTCAACGCCGAGGGCGACGGCTTCGAGCCGCGGCTCTTCGACTCGCCCTCGGAGGCGGACCTGCTCCGCGTCGAGGGCCAGTCGGCCGAGGGACCGTGGGGCGACCCGAGACGCCGCGAGGCGGCGATCCGGGACGGACTGGCCGCCGCGGTGATGGTCATCCCCCGGGACCTCCCCGCCCAGTTCGAGAAGAAGCGGGACGCCGAGATCCCGATCCTCTACCGGAGCGTCGACGAGCCGAGCCAGATGACCTACCTTCGCCTCCGCGAGGTCCTGGACCGCTGGAAGCGCGGCATCGTGGAGGCCCGGACGAAGGCCGACAAGCTGCCCGAGGGCTACACCCAGCCGATCCAGGTCAGGGGCCTGGACGTCGCGACCGACCAGGAACTCGGCGGCAGCGTCTGGAGCAAGATCTTCCCGTTCCTGCTGGTGATGATGTCGCTGACGGGGGCCTTCTACCCGGCCGTGGACCTCTGCGCCGGGGAGAAGGAGCGCGGCACGATGGAGACCCTCCTGATCAGCCCCGCGACCCGGGCCGAGATCGTCGTCGGCAAGTACCTGACGGTCTTCCTGGCGAGCGTCCTGACGGCCGTCCTGAACCTGGTGAGCATGGGCCTGACCGGCATCGTCATGGCCCAGGGGGGCCGCTCGTTCGCGCTCCAGCCCACCCAGGGCACGGCCGCGATCGCGATGTCGCCGCCGAGCCTCCAGTCGGCCGTCTGGATCATCGTCCTGCTGATCCCGCTGGCCGCCTTCTTCAGCGCCGTCTGCCTGGCCCTGGCGGTGCTCGCCCGGAGCATGAAGGAGGGCCAGTACTACATGACCCCCCTCTACCTCATCTGCCTGCCGCTGATCTTCCTGACCCTCGTGCCGGAGATCAAGCTGAACCTCTTCTACAGCCTGGTCCCCGTCACCGGCGTGGCGCTGCTCCTGAGGGCCCTGATCATGGGCGACTACCAGCTCGGGTTGCAGTACTTCCTGCCCGTCCTGGTGCCCACCGTGGTCTACGCCTGGGTCGCCCTGCGCTGGGCCATCGAGCAGTTCCAGAGCGAGGAGGTCCTCTTCCGCGAGGCCGAGCGATTCAACCTGAAGGACTGGCTGAGGCACCTCTACCGCGATCGCAGGCCGCTGCCCACCGGCGGCGAGGCGGTGCTCTGCTTCTCGCTGATGCTCACCGCCTCCTGGTTCCTCCTCCAGTACGTCGCCTTCCGGCGGATCGAGGGCGGGCTGGGCATGATCCTGGCCGGCCAGCTCGTGCTGATCGTCCCGCCGGTGATCATGGCCGCGGCCCTGACCTCCTCGCCGCGGCGCACGCTCCGGTTGACCTGGCCGGAGCCGCGCTACTTCGCGCTGGCCGTCGGTTTCGTGGTCGCGCTCAACCCGCTGGTCAATCAGCTCCGCTGGCTCGTGGAGCGGTGGTTCCCGATCTCTTCGCTGATCAAGCAGTCCGTCGAGCAGCTCATGTCGCAATCGCCGAGCCTGCCGGTCGCGATCGCGGTCTTCGCCCTGCTGCCGGCGGTCTGCGAGGAGATCGCGTTCCGCGGCTTCATCCTCTCCGGCCTCCAGGATCGGCGCCGCAACCGATCGGCCGTCGTCCTCTCCGCGCTCATGTTCGGCTTCCTGCACGTCCTGCTGAGCGTCTTCCAGCAACTCTTCAACGCCACCCTCCTGGGCGTCGTGCTGGGGATGCTCGCGATCCGCAGCGGCAGCCTGCTGCCCTGCATCCTGTTCCACTTCCTGAACAATTCGTTCGCGCTGGTCCAGTCGTCCTGGATCCGCCTCCTCGAGGACGTCGGGGCGGCCCGTTGGATCTATCGCAATCCGGCGGACGGACTTTATCATGGACCCTGGCTGATCCTGAGCCTCGTGGTCTCCGCCGCGCTGCTTGTCTATCTCCAGAAGCTGGGTCGGAAGGGACGAGAGACGCTCGCCGCCGACGGTGCGCCCCTCGAGTGAGCCGATCCCTCCCGGCCCCTGGACCATTGAACCGCCACAGCGAAGGTCGCCGGACGCGATGCCCGGCGACGGGAAACGAGCGATGAGACGAGACACGCTCAGACTTCGGGCACGCTACGTCTTCCCCGTGGAGGGCCCGCCCATCGCAGACGGCAGCGTGACGCTCCAGCAGGGCCGGATCGGCTGGGTCGGCCCGGGTCGCGAGCAGAGCATCGACCTCGACCTGGGGAACGTGGCCATCGTGCCCGGGTTCGTCAACGCCCACACGCACCTCGAGCTGGAGAGCCTCAACTCCCGCGCGAATCCGGGCGAGGGCTCCGAGGACATCGTGAGCTGGCTCCGGAGGGTCGTGGACCAGCGGAGGAGCGGCTCGCGAGAGAAGCTGGGCGATGCGGCGGCCCGCAACGTGAAGACGTGCGTCGAGGCCGGGACGACCTGCCTGGCGGACACCACGACCGGCGGCCTGAGCTGGGACCACATCGCCGCGGCGCCCGTGCGGGCGGTCGTCTTCTCCGAGCTGATCGGCCTGAAGCGGTTTCGCGGGTTGCAGACCTGCGACGAGGCCTGGAACTGGCTCTCGACCATCCGCCCCGAGAATCAGGTCGCCGCGTGCGCCCGGCCGGGCCTGAGCCCGCATGCCCCCTACAGCACCTCGGACTGGCTCTACTACAGGGCGGCCAGCAGCCACCTCCCGCTGTCCACCCACCTGGCCGAGATGCCCGAGGAGCTGCGGCTGCTGGAGCACCGCGACGGCCCGCTCCGCCAGTTCCTCGAGGACCTGGACGCCTGGGACGACGAGTGGGAGCCGATCGGCCCGCGGCCCTCGGACTACATCCGCCGCGGCGAGCTTCGCGAGGCCGACTGGTTGATCGCGCACGGCACCTACATCGACCCCTCGGAGTTCTGGCAGCTCCGCCCGGAGGCGGCCCCCAACGGGCACCGCGTCGCGGTCGCCTACTGCCCGCGGACCCACGCGCGATTCGGCCACGCCCGGCATCCCTACCGCGCCCTCCTGGAGCGGGGGGTGATCGTCTGCCTGGGGACCGACAGCCTGGCGTCGAGCCCCAGCCTGAGCATCCTCGACGAGGTCCGGTTCCTCCACCGCCGCGACGCGTCGCTCTCCGGCGAGCTGCTCCTGACGATGGCCACCCTCTTCGGCGCCTGGGCCCTCCGCGCCGAGACGACGACCGGGAGCCTCCGGCCCGGGAAGTCGGCCGACCTGGCGATCATCCCGCTACCCGATGAGGACTCCTCCGACCCCTACCGCCTGATCCTCGAATCCGACGAGCCCGTCCTGGCCACCGTCTTCGAGGGCGACTTCGTCACGGGGCCCTGGATGGGAATCTGAGCGATCGAGCCAGCGACGACCTGCCACTCGATCAGGACCGCCGGGGATGATCCTCGAGCGACCGAGTTCCGGGAGCGGACCGGCTGATCGCCGATCCCGGAAACAAGCAGATCGAGTGGGAGCCCGCCCCGGTGGACATCACCCTCGACCAGGCCCTCCGCGCCGAGAGTGAAGGCGCCGCGGACCGCCCCGAATCCCTCAGCCGGGCCAGGGAGTGCGAGGCCTGGCTGAAGGCGAGGCTGGCCGATGGCGAGCGCGAGGCGCGGGAGGTGATCGAGGAGGCGAGTGCCGAGGGGTTCTCTGCCGGCCAGGTGCGGATGGCCAGGCAGCGGATGGGGATCGTCCCGCGTCGTGCTGGTTACGGAGGCGACGGGGGGTGGTGCTGGTCGCTCCCCGACTCACCGGGCACCCGTCAAGGGCCGTCGGCCGCATAGATGACGACCGGGGCCCAGCCGTCACCGGACGACATCTTTGCATCTTTGCGCCTTTGGAGCGATCCGGCGTCAAAGATGCAAAGGCGCAAAGATGCAAAGGCGTCGAGTCGTGGGGTGCTCTGAACCCTTCCCCCCGAGGGAGAAGGTGGCACGGAGTGCCGGATGAGGGTTCATGGGAATGGCCGCGGCCCTCTAGCCCTCATCCGCCCGTGCCGGGCACCTTCCCCCCCGGGGGGAAGGTCGGAAGGGTGCAGGCCGCGCGGCGGCGGGTGGCTGGGGTCTCGTCCGCGAGACCCCCGGGTCGCGTGCCGTTTCGCCGAGGTCCGGCCCGGACCCCGGCCACCCGGCCGGCAGGCCCTCGCCGGTCCCTCGCGAGCAGAGCGGGACGGAGGATCCTTCGCCCCGCGGAAGCGGGGAGAAGGTGCCCCGCAGGGGCGGATGAGGGCGGGGCGGGCCACGGCCGGCACCGCAGACCCCTCACCCCGGCCCTCTCCCCGCTGACGCGGGGCGAGGGGCCGCCGGGGATCGCCCCCGCGAAATCCCCGCACGCCCCGGGGGCGAGCCAGCAAAACCAGCAAAAGGGTCGCGCCGGGGCTTTTGCTGGTTTTGCTGGTTCCCGCCGGGGACGTTCCCGGGATTTCACAACCCTTCGCCCGCGACAGCGGGAGAAGGTGGCCCGGAGGGCCGGATGAGGGCGGCGGATGCATCGGCCACCTCCACAGACCCCTCACCCCATCCCTCTCCCCGCTGAAGCGGGGCGAGGGGGGAACGTTCGCCGGGGGCGCGACTCCTTGATCCGGCAGCAACGGCCCACCGATCCCGGCCGATCATGGCTGCCTCGGACGGCGACGCTCAGGCGTCGGCCTCCGCGGAGGCGCGGTAGAGCGCCGCGAGCCGGTCGGCCTCGGCGTCGAGCGGGTACTGCGAGCGGATCACGGCGTGCCCCTGGCGTCCCAGGCTCAACGCCTCGTGCGGATCGCGGATCAGGCGGAGGATCGCCGCGGCCATCGCCTCGGGATCATCCGGTGGCACGAGGACGCCGGAACGCTCGTCCTCGATCAGCGGCTCGATCCCCGGGCCCGCCGGCGCGATGCAGGGAACAGCTCCGGCCATGGCCCTCATGAGGGGCCGGGGGGACGAGAAGGCCGACGCCGAGTGGCAGAAGACGTCCAGGACGGCCCAGAACGGGGCGTCCAGGCGGGACGCGTCGGCCAGGCTCACGCGGTCGGCCAGGCCGTGCGATTGAGTGAGCCGGCGCACCTCGGGGCTTTCCGGGTCGGCGACGGAGATCAGGAACTCCGCGTCGCAGCCCCGCTGAAGGACCGTCTGCGCGGCCTCCAGGAAGCAGGGCAATCCGTGGCCGGTCCGGCTCGTCAGGGCCGTGCCGACGACCGGGATCGTCCCCCCCGGCGCCGGGGCGACGTCCGGGCCAGGCGGGAAGCCCGGGGGGATGACGTGGACCCAGTCTCCGGGGACCCCCCTGCCCTCGACCAGCTCCGCGGCATGCCCCGGGCTCGGCACGATCAGGCCGCGACACCAGCCCCGGTGGATCCTCAGGATGGCCGGGAGGTCGTCGAGATCCTCGAGCCTCTGGACGTAGGGCAGCCGGCGGGCGTCGGCGAGGGCAATCCCCACGTCGGTCATGCTCTCATGCAGGATGTGGAGCAGGCGAGCGTCCCGGAGCTGGCTCGAACCGACGAGCGACCGCAGCGTGAACGCCGACGTCCAGCGGCCCGCCAGCGCGGGGCATTCCAGGAACCGGAGGTCGGCGCGGTCGGCGGGGTTCGGGGCCAGGCAGACGACGCGGGCGTGGACGTGCCGCCGGGAGAGGGCGTCGAGCAGGGGTGCCAGGGCGCAGGCACTTCCCGCCGCGTCCAGTCTCCCGGCCAGCAGAATCACGTTCAGTTCGTCCACGAGGATCGAGTCCGGCCCGGAGAATGGATGGATCGTCCGCCCGGCACGGCGGCCGGGTGCCGGAGCGGCCCCGCTGCCGTGCCGTTGGAATCGATGCCATCATGGTTTAGAATGGACGGGTAACCCACGTGAACCCCAGGGATGATCCACCAAGGGCCGAGCGCAACGCATGAACTCACCCCAGACCATCGAGGCCAACGCCCCGGCTCTCAGCGAGTTGCACGCACTTTCCAATCGGTTGCTCGAAAACGTCGGTACGGTGGTTCTCGGCAAGGCGGAGGTCATCAAGCTGGCGGTCGTGGCGCTGCTCGCGGAGGGCCATGTCCTGATCGAGGACGTCCCGGGCGTGGGCAAGACGCTGCTGGCCCGTGCCCTGGCCGCCAGTATCGATTGTAGCTTCCGGAGAATCCAGTTCACCCCCGATCTGCTCCCCTCGGACGTGCTGGGGTCGAGCATCTACCATGCGCCCAGCGGCGAGTTCGTGTTCAAGCCCGGCCCGCTGTTCGCCAACGTGATCCTGGCGGACGAGATCAACCGGACGACCCCGCGGACCCAGAGCGCCCTGCTGGAGGCGATGAGCGACCGCCAGGTGTCGGTGGAGGGCAAGACCTATCCGCTGGACCCGCCGTTCATCGTCCTGGCGACCCAGAATCCCTTCGAGTTCGAGGGGACCTACGTGCTGCCGGAGAGCCAGCTCGACCGGTTCATGATCCGGCTGCGGATGGGCTATCCGATCCGCTCCGAGGAGCGGAAGGTCCTGGCCACCCACCGCGAGGGAGAGCCCGTCGAGTCGCTCAGCCCGACGCTGACCGCCGAGGATGTGCTGCGGCTCCAGCACGGCGTGCGGCAGATCCGCGTGGAGGACTCGATCTCCGACTACCTCCTGGACATCGTCCACATGACGAGGCGGAGCGAGGACCTGCACGTCGGCGTGAGCACCGCGGGGCGCTGACGCTCTACCGGGCCGCGCAGAGCCTCAGCGCTGGTGTCGGGCTGGTCGTACGTCATCCCCGACGACATCAAGACCCTGGCCGTCCCGGTGCTGGCCCACCGGGTGCTGGGCAAGTCGTTCCTCCAGGCCGGTGAGTTCGGGGCGGCCGAGGCGATCGTCCGCGACATCGTGGACCGCGCCAAGGTGCCGTCCTGACCCGCCGCCGGCCCGCTCCGCCCGTCCTCCATCCCGGGGAATCAGCGAGATGAGCGTCGAAGAGAGGAACCGCTCGACGGAGCCACGCGGCCGGATCGGCCGCCTGGCGCGGAGTGTCGCCGGCGCCCTGGTGCCGACGGGCCGGACGATCGTCACCCGCGAGGGTGGCTTCTACTTCGTGGTGATGCTCGTGCTGCTGGTCGCCGGGCTCGTCCAGCAGGTGAACCTGATCCTCCTGGTCTCGACGCTGGCCGCCGGGCCGCTGTTGACCTCGTGGATCGGCAGCCGCAGCTTCCTCCGCAAGCTGAGCGTCGTCCGCCGCGTCCCCGCCTACGTCTTCTCGGGCGACCCACTGGTGATCGACTACGCCCTGGAGAACGGCAAGCGCTGGACCTCCGCGCTGGCCCTCTTCCTGGAGGACGCGATGGTGCCGGCGGACCGCTCTGCCTCCGGCACGGCCGTCCAGCCGCGGGTCTTCTTCCCCAGGGTCCCCAGCGGCGAGCGCGTCCGGATGCGCTGGCAGGGCGCGAGCCCGCGGCGGGGCAAGTACCGCTTCAACGACCTGGACCTCGGGACCCGGGCGCCGTTCGGGCTGGTGGAGCAGCGGGTGACCATCCCGCTCAGCGAGGAGATCCTGGTCTATCCCCAGATCGGGCAGCTCGGCCGCCGCTGGATGCAGCTCCAGCGCCAGTCGAGCGAGAACCGGCTGGGCAAGCGTCACGACCGGTCGTCGCAGCAGGAGGAGTACCACGGCCTGAGGGATTACCGCTCCGGGGACAGCCCGAGGTGGATCCACTGGCGGACCTCGGCGCGGCGCGGCGAGCTGATGGTGAAGGAGTTCGAGCAGGAGAACGAGCAGGAGCTCGCCATCCTGGTCGACCCCTGGCTGCCCCGCAACAAGGTCGCCGCCGAGCTCAAGGACGCGATGGAGCTGATGATCTCGTTCGCCGCGACGGTCTGCCTGGAGAGCTGCCGGCGGCAGGGCCGTCGGCTGATCCTGGGCTGGACCGGGTCGCCCGCGGGCGTCTGCCAGGGGCAGGCGTCGGTGAAGCTGCTCCACGAGCTGCTCTACCAGCTCGCCGTCATGCGGCCGGCCACCGAGGGGCGGCTCTCGGACCTGCTCGACGCCCTGGCGACGACCACCCTGCGGGACGCGCTCCTGGTCATCGTCTCGACGCGGCCGATCAACCTGGGGGAGGAGGCCGAGCGCTCGCAGCGCCTCTCCGGGGCGGCGTCGCGAGGGCTGCTGAACCGGGCGATCGTGCTCAACGCGGCCCAGGGCGACCTCGGCGAGATGTTCCAGTACGCCCGCTCCGGCTCGCGGAACCTGCTGGAGCAGCGGCCGACCGGCGCCGAGCGGGAGCGCCCTCCAGGGCACCGAGGATCGCCGCCGCGGCCTGGCGGCGGCGGAGGTCCGACGGAACCGGAGGCGGACGGCCAGGACGGAGGGGGACGGCCGGCCATGAGCACCAACCTGGTCTACCGGGGCAGCTTCTACATGATGCTCGCCGTCGCGGCGATGATCGTCTGCGGCGACAGCTCCGGCTCGCGGCTCGACTCGCTGCTGCTGGTGGCCGTGCCCGTCGCCGGCGTGCTCGCCTTCTTCACCGTGGACATGAAGCCCCGGCTGGGGCTGCCGCGCGACCTGGCCAACGTCCTGGCGCTCGGGACGCTCGGGCTCCTCTTCTTCGAGTACCGGACGCTCGAGAACCCGCTCATCCAGTGCCTGGGGCACTGGGTCATCGCGCTTCAGCTCATCAAGTACTTCCTGCCCAAGACGGCCGAGGACGACTGGTTCCTGTTCCTGCTGGGCCTGACGGAGGTCCTGATCGGCACGGTCCTCAATCAGAGCGACAACGTGGGGCTGCTGCTGGTGATCTGGGCGGTCCTGGCGATCTGGGTGCTGGGGCTGTTCTTCCTCCACCGCGAGGTCGGCCGGTTCGCCGGCGAGGAGGAGGAGGAGGTTGACGCGGCGGTCCGGCCGGTCGAGCCCGTCGCCGACCCCTACCACGGCCTCTTCGACTCGGCCTACTGGCTGACCACCGGGCGGGTGCTGGCGGTGACCTTCGTGCTCGGCTTCTTCTTCTTCCTGCTGCTGCCCCGCCAGCCGGGGGTGACCCGGGCGCGGGCGTCCACCTCGATGGCCCGCCATCTCTCGGGCTTCGACGAGGAGGTGAAGCTCGGGCAGCTCGGCGAGATCCTGGAGAATGACAACGTCGTGATGAGCGTGGAGTTCACCGACGAGCAGAAGCGGCCGACGTCTCCCGGGGAATCGCCGCTGTTCCGCGGCGTGGCGCTGATCAAGTACGAGAACGGCCGCTGGCGGCGGCCCCCGGCCCGCTCGCTCCAGACGATCGTGAGCCTCAAGCCGTTCAAGAACAACGGGTCGGTCCGCCGGAAGGTGATCTGGCAGCGGATCAAGCTCGAGCCCAACGACGCGGCGACCCTCTTCGCCATGCGGCCGATCCTCGAGCTGAACGCCGCCCGTGGCCTGCCGCCGGTCCTCAACCCGGTCGACGGCGTGATCTTCCGGCCCGACGCGCGGGGCTCCTACGATTACGAGGTGCTCTCCGACGAGGACATCGACGCCCCCCCTCAGAACGAGGTGGCCCCCTCCCCGGAGCGGATCGAGTCGCTCCTGGAGCTGGAGCCGGGCCTGGCGGAGCGGCTCCGGAAGATCGCCCTGCCCGTGGTGGAAGGGCTGGGCGACGGCGACGCCGAGGGCCTGAAGCTCCGCGCGCGGGCGCTGGAGTCCTATCTCCGGGACAATCGCAACTTCTCCTACACGCTCCAGATGGACATCGTCGACTCCAAGATCGACCCGGTCGAGGACTTCCTGGTCAACCGCAAGAAGGGGCACTGCGAGTACTTCGGCTCGGCGCTGGCCCTGCTGCTGCGGTCGATCGGCATCCCCGCCCGGATGATCAACGGCTTCAAGGGGGGCGACTGGAACGAGCTGACCCAGTCGATGAACGTCCGCCAAAAGCACGCCCATAGCTGGGTCGAGGCCTACCTCGGCCAGACCAGGGAGGGCTACCCCCTCTGGATCACCCTCGACGCGACGCCCGCGGCCGACCGCGAGGAGTCCGTGGCCCAGGTCGGGGGCATGGCGACGAGCTTCCGCCCGTTCACCGACCTGGTCCGCTACGTCTGGGTCTTCTACATCCTCGGCTACGACTCCCAGCGGCAGAACCGCCTGTTCTACGAGCCGATCCGGATGGTCGTCCACAAGGTGCGCGAGGGCTACGCCACCATCTGGAAGCTGGCGCGGACGGGGTTCGCCGGGCTGTTCAATTTCAATACGCTCGGCTCGTTCATCAGCCTCCGCGGGTTCATCGTCTCGTTCCTGGTGCTGTCGATGGTCGCCTTCCTGGTCCGGCTCGTCCTTTGGGCCGGCGCGCGGCTCCGGCGCTGGTGGCGCGGGCCCGAGGACGAGGGCGCCGGGCTCACGGCGGGCATCCTGTTCTACCGGCGGCTGGCGCAGCTCCTCTCCGGGTTCGACCTCGAGCGGACGACGGCCGAGACGCAGCGCGAGTTCGCGCACCGGGCCGCCCGGTTCCTGCACGGCCACGGCTCCCAGACGCAGTCCGTCGCGGAGGTGCCGCAGCGCGTCGTGGACGCCTTCTACCGGGTCCGGTTCGGCCACGGCGAACTGGAGCCCGAGACGCTGGTGAACCTGGAGGCGGACCTCGACCTGCTCGAGAGTCGATTGAGTGGTACCTGAATCGCGGTCCGGCCCGGCGCGGCTCGCCGCCGTCCGAGGCCGGCCAGGGGCCCGGCGACACCGGCCCCGTCCTCCGAAACTCGTCCCGCAAAGGAACCCCCCGGCATGCGCGTCGGACTCGTCGGTTTCTCCGGAAGTGGCAAGAGCACGCTGTTTCAACTGCTGACGGGCGCCGCGTCCGACCCGGGCAAGGTCCACTCGGGCCAGGTGGGCGTGGCCGTCCTGAGCGATCCCCGCCTCGAATTCCTCGCCTCGCTGCACAACCCGAAGAAGGTCACGCCGGCGACGGTGGAGTTCCTGGACACGCCGGGGCTCCTGCCCGGCACCCACGGCGACAACCCGCAACGGCTGGCCGTCATCCGCGAGGGCGACGCCCTGCTGATCGTGCTGGGCGCGTTCTCGGGCGGCGACCCGGCCGCCGAACTGACGGCGTTCCGCGAGGAGATGCTCTTCGCCGACCTCCAGGTCATCACCAACCGCGCCGAGCGGCTGGAGGCGAGCGTCAAGAAGCATCGACCCGACTGGGAGCAGCAGGAGAAGGAACTCGCCATCGTGAAGCGCGTGCAGGACACCCTGGAGGACGGCAAGTTCGTCTCCACTCTGGGCCTCACGCCCGACGAGAAGAAGCCGCTCCGCTCGTTCGGCCTGCTCACCGACAAGCCGCAGGTGGTCGTCCTGAACGCCGCCCAGGGGACCGAGATCCCGCCCGCCCTGCACGCGCTGGCGCCCGACGCCCTGGCGGTGGACGCGAAGCTCGAGCTCGAGCTGGCCCAGCTCGACCCGGACGAGCGCGAGGTCTTCATGACCGACCTGGGCGTCACCGAGCTCGCCAGGGCCCGGATCATCCGCGCCGCCTACGACGCGGTGGGCATCATCACCTTCTTCACCACCGGCGAGCCCGAGGTCAGGGGCTGGAACCTGGAGCGCGGCGCCAGCGCCGTCGAGGCCGCCGGGAAGATCCACACCGACCTCGCCAAGGGCTTCATCCGGGCCGAGGTGACCGCCTACGACGACCTCCACGCCGCCGGCTCGCTCAAGGAGGCCAAGGCCAAGCACCTCCAGCGGCTCGAGGGCAAGGAGTACGTCGTCAAGGACGGCGACGTCGTCTACTTCCGCAGCGCCCTCTGATCGGCCCGGCCCCGTTCCCGCCGCGCGGCCGTTCCGCTCCCTGCGGGGAGGGGCCCCGCGGTCGGACCTGTCAGAGCCGGAAGCGTCAGCGACGGCCGCCTTGCCATGGCCAGGCCCAACGGTCGTCGCTGACGCTTCCGGCTCTGAACGCCCTGCCCGACCAATTCTCCCTGTCCGCCGCAGCGCAGCCGACGGGGTGGCCGGGGGGATCGGGGTCCGACTCCGGACCGAGACCCCGAGATGTCGGCCTCAAGTCGAACGGACATCGGACTCACCACACTCCATGCGGGGAACCGGAGTCGCGGGCTCGGGGGCCTGATCGGGTCGGGGACGGGACGCCCCGGCCTCGTCGGCTCGCGGCGGCGGCGGCGGCGAAGGTGCGGGCTTCGCCTCCTCCGCGGGGTGAGTCGGCGGAGGAGCCGGACTGCGGTCGCTGGCCGGGGCGACGGGACCCGGGGATCCCCCGGTCGGGCCGGGGGCGGGCTCCGGGTCGCGAGGCGGGGCCGAGGCCGGGACGACCTTCGGGACGACCTCGCCACCGGCCTGGTCGGCCGCCGGGACGGGTGCAGGACCGGGAGGAGGCGCGGCGCCCGGGGCCGGGCGGTTCGTCGCCGGGCGATCGGCCGGACCGGATTTGGCGTCCGGGCGGGGCCGCGGGCCGTCACGCCGCGGCGGATCGGGTTCGTAGAGCAGGATCGAGAAGAAGCAGACGATCAGGACGCTCAGGAGCATGCTCGGGATGACGTGGCGGGTCATGGTGCGGTGCTCGGTGACGACGTCGGGACGCGGATTCAGCCGGGAGCCTCGCAGAACTCATCGGCCGGCGAGGGCCCCGGACTGAAGCGTTTCTCGCGTCGTCGCCGACCTCAGCGGACCCGCTTGAGGGTCAGCAGCTTGCCCGTGTTGTCCGAGGTCACCATGGCATCGTCGCCGATCGACTGGAGCCGCCCGGCGAAGCCGTAGCCGAGCATGTTCCGGTCGGTGGTCCCGGTCACCCGGGCCGAGAGGATGCTATGGCCGTACGTCCACGTTCCGTTGGAGGTGATCGTGTCGTCCTCGAAGAGGCGCTTCTTGGCCATCGTGCGGGTCGAGGTGAAGGAGCCGTCGGGGCGGAAGACGGCGACGAACGTCCCCTTCTTGTCGGTCATCGACCACGACCCGACGAGCAGGTCGCGGATCTGCTGCTCCCGGCGGCGTGCGAGCTCCTCCGGCGAGGGCTGAGGGGGCGGCTGGGGGACCACCGGCGCCGGGGCCGTCGTGGAGACCCGCTTCACCGGCGGCGGGTCATCCTTGAGCATTCGCAGGCGGTAGAGGATGCGGCGCGTGCCCTCGGAGGCGTCGAAATCGACGGGGCGCGGGGCCTCCTCGGTCTTGGCGACGCAGATGACCAGGCGGTCGCCCTCGAAGGTGTAGATGCCCTTGAGGATCGCGTCGAACTGGGTCGTCACGTCGATGTGCTTGGGTGTCCGGGTGGGGTCGATCCGGTAGGCCCAGAGGTGCTTCTGCTCATCCCGCGGGGAGATGATGGACAGGCCTCGGACGCCGATCCGGACCACGCCGTCCTCGGCGATCTTGGCGCGGATCAGGTCGCCGGCGAGCTTCTCGCCGTCGTCCTCGATCGACTCGATCCGCCAGTTGCCGCCGAGCAAGTCGCGCTCGCGACGCAGCTCGCTCTCGGTGGGGCGGCGCTCCTCGCGGGCCGGGGCCTGCGTGGAGAGCGACGCGGAGCGGGTCTTGGCGGGCCGGGCCGCCTCACCGTCGGGGCTCGAATCGTCGGGCTGCCGGGCGGGTTTGGCCGCCGGGGCGTCGGACGGGGTCGCGGTCGTCGTCGCGTCCTCGCCCACCTTCAGCTTCATGAGGATCCGGAATGAGCCCTCGGGGGAGTCGAAGTCCTCCGGGCGGGGGCGGTTGTCGCGGTTGGCGTAGCAGACCACCAGGTCGTCGCCCTCGAACTTGTAGATCCCCTTGAGGATCCGCTCTTCCTGGGTGATCAGGTCGATGTGCCTGGGCGATTTCGCCGGGTTGATCATGTAGCCGATGGTCTTCGACTCGCCGGACTCGGGGTTGGTGTGCGTGATCGTCCGGTTGGCGACCCGGAACGCCCCATTCTTGGCCATCTTGCGGCGGATCAGCTGGGGGCCGATCACGTCGCCGTTGTCCACCACGGAGACCAGTTGCCAGGTCCCCTGGAGCATGGCGTGGGCCGAGCGGACCTCGCTCTCCGTGGGCTTCACGTCCTGGTCCTGAAGGGTGGCGAGGCCGAGACACAACATCACAAGTAGCATGGCTGCAACGCCCTCCATCGCGCCTGTCCGAACGATCCGGCTCGTCCGGGGATCCGGTCCATCCACCGATTGATCGAGCGAGCCTTATTCCAGATCGGCGGGTAAAACGCAAGGGCAACCGCGCCCGCGCGGGAGGATCGAGATTCTCCGCGAGATTCAGAGAACTTCCGCGGGCCCCCGCACGAAGATAAGGGGAGGCCCGGCGCAACGGCTCACGACCCGTGACCTGAAAGGGGAGATGAGTTTCTCAGTCCCGGCGGTCTCGGCGGACGGCCTTGTCCAACAAGGGCTTAACGACTAAGATAACTTGATGGATCCGCTCGTCCATTTCGAGTTCCGACATTTCAATTCAGGAAGCGAACTCTATGCCCCGGCTTGCATTACGTCCATTGACCTTGTTGGCCGTCCTGGCATTGATGGCCGCGGTGGTCGGTGCTCAGGCGCCGGTCCCGACCAATGAAGATCAGGAGACGGCCAAAACGGTGGTCGAATTGCTGGAGCGGGGGCACATGGCTCGCCCGGTGATCGACGATAAGATCGCCGTGAAGTGGTGCAACAACTTCCTGAAGGACCTCGACCCGCAGAAGTTCTACTTCCTGAAGGCCGACGTCGAGGAGTTCCGGAAGGAAGCGACGGATCTGGACGACCAGATCCGGGAGGGCAACATCGACTTCGCCCGCCGGGTCTTCGCCCGCTTCCTCAAGCGGAACGACGAGCGCTACCAGACCGTCCAGGAGCTGCTCAAGCAGAAGTTCGACTTCAGCGCCGACGAGTACCTGAACGACGACCCCGACAAGACCGAGTACCCCGCCGACCAGAAGGAAGCCGACGAGCGCTGGCGGAAGAAGATCAAGCTCGACCTGCTCCAGCTCCGCGCCGACAAGGTCGATGAGGCGGAGGCCGTCCGCAAGCTGACGGTCCGCTACCGCGACCGCAACCGGATGTTCCACCAGTTCGACTCCAGCGAGCTGCTCGAGGTGTATCTCTCGAGCCTCACCCGGACGTTCGACCCGCACTCGTCGTACCTCAGCGCCAAGAACCTGGAGGACATGCTCAACCAGCAGCTCCACCTCTCGCTCGAGGGGATCGGGGCGTCGCTCCGCTCCGAGGACGGCTACGCGGTGGTGACCGAGATCGTCCCGGGGATGGCGGCCGACAAGGACGGCCGGCTCCAGCCGGAGGACAAGATCGTCGGCATCCAGAAGGAGGACGGCTCGGAGACCGACCTGGTCGAGAAGAAGCTGAGCGACGTCGTCCGCTTCATCCGCGGTCCCCGGGGCACCAAGGTCCGGCTGATCGTCCAGCCGACCGGGACCAAGGAGCGGAAGATCTACGAGCTGACCCGCCAGAAGATCGAGCTCAGGGAGCAGCACGCCAAGGGCAAGGTCCTGGAGACGAAGATCGACGGCAAGGACGTGAAGCTCGGGATCATCAACCTGCCGGCCTTCTACGGCGACACCATGGCGATCATGCGGGGCGACCCGAACGCCGTCAGCGCCACGGCCGACTGCCGCAAGCTCCTGAAGGACTTCAAGGCGGCCGGCGTCGATGCCGTGATCATGGACCTCCGCGACAACGGCGGCGGCCTGCTGGAGGAGGCCAAGACCCTCTCCGGCCTGTTCATCGACACCGGCCCGGTGGTTCAGGTGAAGGAGGTCTTCGGGGTCAAGCACCTGGACGACGAGGACGAGGGGACGGCCTGGGACGGGCCGCTCGTGGTCCTGATCAACAAGCTCAGCGCCAGCGCCTCGGAGATCTTCGCGGGCGTCATCAAGGACTACGGCCGCGGCCTGATCATCGGCGACTCGAGCACCTTCGGCAAGGGCACGGTCCAGAGCATCGTGCAGATCGGCGACCACTCCCGCCGCGGCGGCGGCGGCATGAAGAACCGCGGCGCCCTGAAGCTCACGATCCAGCAGTTCTACCGGGCCAACGGCGAGAGCACCCAGATCCACGGGGTCTCCCCGCACGTCCACCTGCCGTCGCTCCGCGACTTCATGGACTTCGGCGAGGGCAAGATGGACAACGCCATCAAGTTCGAGAAGGTCCCCGCCCTCGACCACGACAGCTACAACAAGATCACCGCCGGCCTCGTCGCCGTGCTCAACGACCGCTCGGCGAAGCGCCGCGAGGCCGACCCCAAGTTCCAGAAGCAGCAGGAACGGATCAAGCAGTTCCTCGACCGCAAGGCCCGACACTCCATCGCGCTGAACGAGGCCAAGTTCAAGTCGGAGTATGCTCCGGATGAGGACGACAAGGAGCACGCCGACGAGGAGAAGGCCAAGAAGGACAAGAAGAAGAAGAAGTACACCGAGCGCGAGGTCTGGGCCTCGGATTACTACAACGACGAGGTCATCCGGATCGTCTCCGACTACCTGACCCTCGGCTCCAAGGCCCTCGCCTCGAACCCCGTCAAGGCGGCGGTCAACGAGTGAGGCGCGAGGTCAGGTCGCCCTGACCCCCAGGCCGTGAAGCAGCAGGGCCGGACTCGCGTCCGGCCCTTTGCATGCGCGATCCGTGGTGGACCCGAGCGGGCCCTCGTGTCCTGATTCCGTGGTCCGTCCGACAGGAGAGCGCCATCCCGGGCCCCGGCCCGGGGTCGCGGCCGCCGAGTCGCCCCCTCGCCCGCGAGAGCGGGAGAGGGTGGCACCAAGTGCCGGGTGAGGGCGGAGCGAGCCTCGGCGTGCGCCCCCCTCATCCGGCCCTTCGGGCCAATACTGTTCGGCACTCATCTTGTTCATGGGCCGACCTGGCGTCGGATGAGGGGTCCCCAGCGGCATGGGCCCCTGCAGATTACCCCTCATCCGGCCCTTCGGGCCACCTTCTCCCCGCTGGCGCGGGCGAAGGGTTCGGTGGGCGGTGCCCAGCCTCCGAAACGGAAATTCCAGAAACGTCCCCGGCGGGAACCAGCAAAACCAGCAAAAGCCCCGGCGCGACCCTTTTGCTGGTTTTGCAGGGCCGCCCCCGGGGCGTGCGGGGATTTCGCGGCGGCGGTCCCCCTCGCCCCGCTTCAGCGGGGAGAGGGATGGGGTGAGGGGTCCGAGGGGCGAGCCGGGGCCCGCCCCGCCCTCATCCGGCCCTCGAGCCACCTTCTCCCGCTCTCGCGGGCGAAGGGTCGGAGTGAGGGGTCCGCGGTGCGCGCCGAGGCGTCGGGCCCGTCCTCCGGCACTCCGTGCCAGGTCCGGTCGGCGACGACGCACCAGTTGAGACCCGAGGGGGGACTACCGGGATCAGCTCTGGGCCCCGCCGTTCCCGGGATCCACGACGCCCCAGGGCGTCCGGTCCACGTCGTGCCGGAGGATCAGGTAGATGCGGGCGGAGATGCCCCAGAAGTAGGCGTGGATCCACGAGTGGGACAGGAGGTGCGTCAGCCCTTCCCAGAAGCACGGGATCGCGACGGGCCCCGGCGCGGTCAGGGCCAGGCCCCAGGAGGCCAGGTGCAGCACGCCGCGGTCGAGCAGGTCGTCCACCATCAGGGCGGGCAGCCCGACGGCCCAGGCGAACGCCAGGCACGCGGCGAACCGGCCCGGACGCCGGCCCAGGTAGCTCAGGCATCGGCCCAGGGCCTCCAGCGAGGCCTCGATCTGGCCGCGATCGCGGCGTGGAAGAGCCCCCAGCCCGCGAGCATCCCCAGCAGCAGGACCGCCATCCCCAGGCCCAGCAGGAGCGGCACGACGAAGAGCACGCCCATCACGGCCGTGCCGACGCCCGCCGGCAACCGGGCCACCAGGCCGAGGCCCGCGCACCCGCGCCCAGCAGCAGGGCGACGAACAGCGGATGCAGCGGCGTGGCGATCAGCGGCACCGCGAACCGGACCGGGAAGCGGAACGGCCCGAGGGAAGTGCCCGGCCGCGGCCTCGCCAGCTCCAGCAGCTCGCGGCGGGCCAGCGAGCCGCCGATGATCCCCCAGACGGCGACCGTCCAGAGCACCGCGAGCAGGGCGTGGAGGATCCAGGCCACGTCTCGGCCGGGCGTGAAGAGGGCGGCCAGGGGATCGGCCAGCAGCCGCACGGGCTCGGTCAGCCGCCAGCCTTCCAGGCGTGCCCCGGTCCCGATCGAGGCGAGCGGCGAGGCCGGATCCGGCGCGAACCGGGCCGACGGAGGCACGATCTGCGGCGTGATGCCGGCCGAGGCCGGCCAGATCGCGTCGAGCACGTCCCATCCCGCCTGGAGCAGCAGCAGCCCGGCGGCGGCCGTGACCAGCCTGGCGGGGCCGAACGCCGAGCGGGCCCCCTGGAGGAGCAAAAGCACCGGCCGGTCCGGCCGCGGGTCAGCGGGCCCCGGGTCGAGCGTCGCCATGCGCAGGATCGCCCTCCCCGACGGTCAAGGAACCACGCAGGTCAGGACGACGGCCTCGCCGGCCGGCTCCACCGGGCAGGGCCCGAGCGCCGCCGGCAGCAGCAGGGTCTGGCCGAAATCGAGCCGCGTCGAGCCGCCGTCGTGCCGGACCAGGGCCGAACCCTTCAGCCCCATCAGGATCGTGAACCGATCGGCCGACCCGAGGTCCTCGGGCTGCCGGAGCGTCCACCGCTCCAGCGCGAAGTAGGGGCATGCGGAGAGCCCCTCGCGGACGTTGCCCGGCCGGCAATCGAGCGCCCGGGGTGTCAGCGGGTCCACGGGCCCCCGGGCGAAGTCGGTCGATTCGAGGGCCTGGCGGACGTGCAGCTCGCGGGGTTTTCCATCGGGCCCGAGCCGGCCCCAGTCGTCCACCCGGAAGGTCGCGTCGGACATCTGCTGGATCTCGGCCAGGAGCACGCCGGCCCTGATGGCGTGCACGGTCCCGGCCTCAATCATGATGCAGTCTCCGGGCCTGGGCGTGAACCGGTGGAGCAGGGGCTCGACCTTGCCCGCCTCGATCGCCGCGGCGAAGTCCTCGCGCGTGACGCCTCGCTCCAGCCCGGCGTAGATCAGGCTGCCCGGCTCGGCGTCCACGACCACCCAGGTCTCGGTCTTGCCGTTGTCGTTCGCGAGGACCTTCCCCTTCGCGTCGTCGGGATGCACCTGAACGGAGAGCGTCTCGCGGGCGTCGATGAACTTGACCAGCAGCGGGAACTGGTCGTGCCCGGCCAGCGGCGGGCCGAGCAGCTCGGCGGGGTGCCGGGCGCACCAGGTCGCGGAGGCTCGTGCCCTTCAGCGGGCCCTCGGAGACGACGCTGACGGCGTCCTTGTAGTCGGAGACCTCCCAGCTCTCGGCGGAGTCGTGGGCCTCCCCGATCGGCTTGTGCAGCACCGTGCCGAGCTTCCGCCCGCCCCAGATGAGCCGCCGCAGGATCGGCTCGAACGCAGCAGCGCCTTCCCGATCGCATCCATCCCGCGTCTCCCGGCCCCGGTCGTCCGGGCCGCGACCATTTGTATCGCACCGGGCAGGGGCCTGTCCACCGTGGACAGGGTGGACAGCTTCGGACGCGGACAGAATGACAGAATGACAGAACCATGGGGGTTCTGTCATCTGTCACGCCGCGTCGGGCAGCGCCAGGGTTTCGCGGACCGGCCTCTGGCCACCGAGCAGCGATCGATCCAGGAGGAGGAGAGTCATCTCTCCTTTGGACAATCTTCTTCGTACCGCTTTGCTTCCGTTCGCCCCTGATGGGCTTGCATCGCTCTCACCCGGCACTTCGTGCCACCCTCTCCCGCTCGCGGCGGGCGAGGGGTCCTGATCCTTCGCCCCCGGCCAGGGGGAGAAGGTGCCCCGAAGGGGCGGTTGAGGGGGGCGGAGCTACGGCCTGCGCCGGCCGAGCGCGCCGAGGCACCGGCCAGCCGACGTTCCATCAACGCAGAAAGGGGGATCCTGCCCGGGATCAGTTGTGACAGAATGCCAGAACCCCCATGGTTCTGGCATTCTGTCATTCTGTCACGATCAGGTGGAGGACCTTCGGCTTGCGGGTGCCGGGGCCGCCGTCGGAGACGAGCTCGCCGGCCTCCTCCAGCTGGTCGACGGCCCGCCAGAAGGTCCGGGCGCCGCCCTCGGCGACCCAGGCCCGGCAGAGGTCGTTGCCGAGCTGGTCGTTCTCGCGCGCCCGAGGGCCTCGCGGAGGAACTCCACGGCCTTGCCGCGCCGCTCCGGCGGCCGGCCCGAGGGGTTGCCTCGCCGGGCTCGGCCCGCGGCGGCGGGGCGTCGTCGTAGGTGTTGCCGTGCTCGCCCATGGTCACGCCCAGGGCCGGCGGCTTCATCCCGTAGGACTTCTCGACCCAGAGCCGCAGCCGCCCGGAGCGGGCCGGGTCCGGGCATTCCAGGTGGATCAGGGTCCGGGTGATGCCCCGGACCCGCCTGCCCAGCGCCTGGCCCTCCTTGTTCAGGTGCAGCGAGAGCACGATGTTGATCCCGTGGCGGCTGGACCAGCCGCACCAGGGGTCCTTCAGCGACTTCATCTGGGCTGGGCGCAGAGGTCGCGGGCGGTGGCGTTGGTCAGGGTGTCGACGACCACCAGCCCGGGGCGGACCTCACGGATCGCCTCCTCCAGGATGCCCCCTCGCCGACCAGCTCGCCGTCGTCCAGGCTGGTGCCGTCGTAGGGTTCGTCGGGGTGGGCCGGGAAGACGACGGCGTCGTCGGGCAGGCCGAAGCCGGGGAGGGTCTCGGCGATCTCGTCCTGGTGGCCGTCGGGCGCAGAGCCAGAGGGTGCGGGTGCCGGCGGGGAGGGTGGCGGGCTGGCCGTCGGGCCAGGGGAGGCCCAGGTAGAGATGCGGGCCAGGTCCAGCAGGAAGCGGGTCTTGCCGGTCCCCTCGGAGGCGGCGACGCCCACGACGCGGGAGGCGGGGATCCAGCCGGGCCAGGTCCAGCCGACGGCGGGAGAGCTGCCGCGGAGGTCGGCCACGGTGGCGAACCGCCGCTCGGGGACGTCCGGGGGCCGGCGGAGGGGTCCACCCGCCGGAGCGAGTCCCTGACCTGCTCGATGCCGGGGATGGCCGGCGCCATGGCGTTCCAGGCGTGCCGCCGGGCGACGGCGTGGACCTGGTCGCGGAGGTGCGTGGCGATCGCCTTCCACGGCTCGGGGAAGGTCTCGAAGGAGGTGTACGGGTCCTGGCCCTCGCTGAGCAGGCGGAGGGCGTACGCGACATCGGGGCGGAGCTTCATGGGGAAGGTTCCGGGAGGACGAGGGGGGCGTACCGTGTGGACGCGGAGTGGCAGCGGCCCGCTTCGGACGACGTCGTCCGGGGGGGGCGGCGAGAGTCCCTACCTGAAGATGCGCCACGTCGGGGACCTTTGTGGGATTTACCGGTCCACCTCAGGTATTTCCGGAGCCCCCGGGGGGACGGCCTGACCCCTGGCGGAGCCGGCGGGCGCCCTGGTAGAGTGGAGCGATCAGGAACGCCCCCACCCGCACGGCCGTCCCGGTGAGGCCCTGGGGTGGTGCCGCCAGCGAAGGGTTCCGGCCTCGGGACTGGCCGTCGCAACCCGCGTCTCCTCCAGGCCCGCCGTCTCCGGCGGATTCACCGGCCCGCTCGGATCTTCCCCTCCCATGCCCACCGATCGAGACCTCTTCGCCGAAGAGCAGCAGATGACCACGATGAGCTTCGGCGAGCACATCGAGGAGCTGCGCGTCCGGCTGATCCTCGCGCTCATCGGCCTGCTGGTCGGCGTCGTGATCGCGTTCATCCCCCCGCTGAACATCGGCTGGTGGGTGATGAAGACGATGGAGGCCCCCGCGGCCGACGCCCTGGAGCACTTCTACCGCAACGAGTACGACAAGAAGGCGAAGGAGGCCGAGGCGGCGCAGGCGAGCTCGCCGACCCTGCTGGCCGAGGTCCCGGCCGACACCTTCGTCCAGGCGATGCGCGAGGTCATGCCGAAGCTGGAGATCCCCCCGGCCGAGCAGCTCCAGGGCAAGACCCTGAGCTTCCCGCTGAAGTACCGGCAGGCCACCCTGATCAAGGCCACCCAGAGCTCGTCGGTGATGATCGACAAGACGCTGATCTCGCTGGGCCCGCTGGAGACGATCACCATCTTCTTCATGGTCTGCCTGGTGACCGGCCTGGTGCTCGTCAGCCCCTGGGTCTTCTACCAGGGCTGGGCGTTCGTCGCCGCGGGACTTTATCGGCACGAGCGGCACTACGTGCAGAAGTACCTGCCGATCTCGATCGGCCTGTTCCTGGGGGGCGTGGTCCTCTGCTTCTGGTTCGTGCTGCCTTTGACCCTGGGCTTCCTGCTGGAGTTCAACGTCTGGCTGGGCGTGGCGCCGACCCTCCGGCTGAGCGAGTGGATGAGCTTCGCCACGATCCTGCCGCTGGTCTTCGGGATCTCCTTCCAGACGCCCCTGATCATGCTCTTCCTGGAGCGGATCGGCATCTTCACGGTGGACGACTTCCGCTCCAAGCGGAAGATGGCCATCCTGATCATCACCGTGGCCGCCGCCATCCTCACGCCGGGCCAGGACCCCTTCAGCATGACGCTCCTGGCCGTGCCGATGGTCTTGCTCTACGAGCTCGGCATCATCCTGATCGGCCGGAGCCCGAAGCGGGCGGTCATCGCCTGAGCCGGATACCAGCCACCCGCCAGTCCCTTCGCCCGCGACAGCGGGAGAAGGTGGCACGAAGGGCCGGATGAGGGCGGCGCGGGCCGAGGCTGGCGCACCGGACCCCTCTCCCCGCCGAGGCGGGGCGAGGGGGACAATTCATAACCCTTCGCCCGCGACAGCGGGAGAAGGTGGCACGAAGGGCCGGATGAGGGCGGCGCAGGTCGCGGCCGGCACCGCAGACCCCTCACCCCGGCCCTCTCCCCGCTGACGCGGGGCGAGGGGGAAGGCCGCGCTGGATCGAGATATCCTGATCCGTCAGCGACGCGGCAGACCGACGGCTCACCCCCCCGAGGCGGCGTCTCCCGCGAGGCTGTCCGCGCGGAGGTCCAGCGCCGGCTTGGCTTTGGGGAGCCAGGGCGAGGGCTTGCGCACCAGGCTCGGGACGGGGTCCTCGCCGGGCCAGCGATCGTCGACCCGGCCGAGGCAGCGGTTGAACGATTTCAGCGTCGCCGCCAGCAGGCCCATCGCGACTCCGCCGTACGCGAGGATCCAGAAGACGAGCCAGGCGACCTGCGGCCCCGTCTGCTCGCTCGGCCCGCCCGTGCCGCCGAACAGGGCGCTGGAGAACCCGACGCCCCAGAACGGGCTGGCCGCCGCGATGCCGGGGCCGGCCCCGATCGGGCCGCGGCCGAAGAGGCTCATCCCGCACGGGACCGCCCCGATCAGCACCATGAGGTAGAGCCCGGCGGTCACGCCGATGGCCCGCCCCATCCGGGGCAGCCAGGTGGCCAGGGCGAGCCCCAGGCTGGTGATCGCGGCGCCATAGGCGATGACCAGGCCTCCGATCAGCAGCGGGGCGATCAGGACACCGGTGTGGGTGCAGAGCACCGCGGCGATCAGCACCGGCCAGATCGCCAGCGGCGGCACGCCCCGGAAGGCCCCCCACCACTTGCCCAGGACGATCGACCGCGTCGAGAGCGGCGTGGCCAGCAGCACGTCCAGGCTGCCTCGCTGACGCTCCTCGGCCAGGCTGGTCGCGGCCGAGATGCTCAGCAGCAGCAGCCCGGCCGAGACCTGCAAGCCGCTGATCACCGCGCCCCCGTCGCGGCCCGGCGCCCCGGTGCCGATCGCCTGGCCGATCGCCCAGACGCTGAACAGGCTCGAGAGCACGGCGAAGAGTCCCCAGACGGCGACCGACCAGCGCGACGGCTGCTTCCTGTGCCACTCGCGCCAGAGCACCGGGTTGCCGTCCAGCGACGGCGAGGGCAGCAGCCGGGCGAGCACTCCCCCGAAGGCCCACGCCCGGCGGTCCGCCCGACGCGCCCCCTCCCCCTCCCCGGCCTTGCGGATGACCACCGAGCGGACCCGCCAGATCCCCACGGCGGCCAGCAGCACCGAGGCCAGCAGCCCCAGGGCGCAGAACCAGGCCTGGGCCGCCAGGCCGATCGGCCCCATGCCCGGGAAGCTGTCGATCGGGGCGATCACGAGGAACACCGGATTGTAGGGCAGGAGCGCCATGTAACTCGGCAGCCAGCCCGGCCGGACCTCCGCCGGCAGCATCGAGACCAGGCCCGCCCAGATCGGCGCCGAGAGCAGCCAGAGGATCCCGAAGGCGTAGGACGCCAGCAGCACCTCGTGCGTCTTCTTGCCCCAGATCGAGAGCAGGAGCGCCAGCGTGCAGCCGAAGACCGCACAGGCGAGGCAGACGAGGATCGCGCCGACCACCAGCACCGGGTCCACGCCCCCGAAGAGCGTGGCGATCGACAGCATCGGCGCGGCGCAGCCGATCAGGCCGAGCACCGGCACCAGCCGCGCCGCCAGCTTGCCCAGCACGATCTCGGCGTCGCTCAGGTCGGTGGTGAACAGCAGCGTCAAATTCCCCCGCGCCTTGTCCAGGCAGATCGCCCCGGCCGTCGCCGCCGGTGCCGCCAGCCCCACCAGCCCGAGCAGGATGCACGTCGTGACGACGTAGAACTGCTGCCCGAGATCCGCCAGCTTCTGGATCGTCAGCTCCGCCGCCCCGTCGGATTTCTCCAGCCACGAGGCCGACAGCCCCAGCAGGAGCAGCAGCACCAGCAGCGACCGCAACGCATAGCCCTGCCAGCGCCGCGAGATCGCCAGCCACTCGTAGGCGAAGACCGGCCCCGCCAAGCTTCGAATCGCCATCGGGTCGGTCTCCCGCAGGGCATCCAGTGGAAATGACGTCTGACGACTCGTTCGCCGCCCGGGCCCGAATCTTGAGCGGGTCCGGGAGCGATTCACTTTACATCGCAAAGCTTCCCGCGTTCAAGGCCGGATGGCGGGGAGGCTGCGCCCGCCCTGCCTGGCCCGGCGGGCGTCGCCCTGGTAACCTCGACCTCGCCGGATGGCTGCGGGTGCGGTCGTCCCCGCGTCGCGGAGGGGAGCCGGCTCGGGCCGGCCTGCGGAGTCTTGCACGGATCACACGTCCCGATCCCCGGGCTGGGGCTGGCGCTGGCTCTCCTCGATCGGACGCTGCCGACGGTGGAGGAGAACCTCGCGCTGGATGAGGCGTTGCTCGTCGAGGCCGACGAGGGGCGGGCCGGGGCGGTGCTCCGGTTCTGGGAGCCGACGGGCTTCGCGGTCGTCCTCGGGGCGTCGCGGCGGATCGCCCGGGACGTGAATCGTGAAG
>JAXMBE010000026.1:0-102799 GCA_046349995.1 Isosphaeraceae bacterium
CGCGACACCTTGATCCGGCAGCAACGGCCCACACGAGTACACCGGAAGCGGGACGACGCGGGCCACGGCCCACCTGATCAGGCTGGAAACGGTAGTCGGGTGCGTCGAGCACCCTACTCGACTACTCCCGGTGGAGCGCCCGGTCCGGCCGCTATCACCCCCGGCCGACGACCAGCCCACGGCTGCAGGCGTTCAATCGCACCAGCCACGCGCAGCACCAGACTGTCTTGGCACCGCCGTCCGACGATCTGCAGCCCGATCGGCAATCCGTCCGTCGTCCAGCCGCACGGTACCGATGCGGCGGGTTGGCCAGACAAGTTGAATGGCCAGGTGAACATCCAATCGATGTGCGGCTCGATCCTCTGACCGGCCACCTGAGCGGGCCCCAATTGGCCGGCCCCTGGGTGGGGGAAGGGCGGCAGGGCGATCGTCGGGGTGGCGAGCAGGTCGCACTCGCCGAACAATGCCCACACCGACTTCTCGACGAAGTCTGTCATCTCCTTCTGAGCCGCGATGTAGCGCCACAGCGGTAAGGAGTAACCCCGTCGGGCCAGCGGAGCGAAACTGGGCGAGAATCGATACCGCTTGTTGAACCAGCCCATGACGCGGAGGAGCAGCGAACGCCATGGGGGGTGCATGTCCGCCAACACGAAGACGAGTAGCGCGTCCCCGGCGAGGAGGCTACGGAGGGGGCCGTGCGGGATCGGTAGCTTCTCTCGGCGAGTCTCGATCCTCGCGCCGAGGGACTCGAGTCGTTCAAGGGTCTTTCGCCCGGCGTCGGCGACGACAGGTTCGACCGGGGCGTTCGTCGGGTTGGGAGCCCAGCCGATCCGCAGTCCGGAGAGCTCCCCCTCCAGGTCTAACTCCCAGGGAGCGAACGACGGGATCGAGAACGGGTCACGAATGTCGGGTCCGGAGACCACTTCGAGTCCGAGGGCGCAATCGGCAACAGTCCGGGCGATCGGTCCAGCCGTCCATGCGGTGTTGAAGAAGTTGCCGACGGGAACCCGTGGGACGCGGCCCAGGGACGGCTTATGGCCCACGACCCCGCAGCAACTGGCGGGGATGCGGACGGAGCCGCCGATGTCCGTTCCCAGGGCGAGGTAAGCCAGACCGGCCGCCACCACCGCGGCCGACCCACCGCTGGACCCGCCCGCAGTCCGGGTCAAGTCCCACGGGTTGTTGGTCGTCCCGAACAGCAGGTTATCCGTCGTCCCCTTGTGACCGAACTCCGGGAGATTGGTCTTCCCGAGGATGATCGCCCCTGCCCGGCGGAGGCGCTCGACCGTCAGGTCATCGGAGTCGGCCACGTGGTCGGAGAGCAGGTTGCTTCCGCAGGTATACCGGACACCTCGGACGGCCAGGTCATCTTTGACGGCAACCGGGACGCCGTGGAGCGGCCCAAGATCACTGGTTCGGTGGAGCGCCTCCTGGGCTTCCCTGGCGGCGTCGCGGGCCTGGTCGAGGGTCAGGGTCACGTAGCCGTTGATTCTCGGGTTCACCGCTTCGATACGGCGTGCCACCGCTTCGAAAACTTCGAGGGGCGAAATCCGCCTCTCGCGGATCGCCGCGGCGACCTCGCGCGCCGACCAGTAGCAAAGATCGTCAGACAACGGCAACTCCCGAGGCGGCCGGACGGGGATACGACGCCCTGCCGGGGCACGTCGCACCTTTGCCCGGGGCGTAGAAACCAACCCGCGATCCCGAAGAATAGATGGCAACCGAACGTGTTGCAACGACATTCCTGGAGGAACACGCACGAGAGATTCCCGAACTGCCGTGCACCCTCGACCCGTGCTCATTCCGCGCTTGAAGCGGCGTCTTGCCACTCGCGTTCGCACCTTTCCCGCCCTCCCCCTTCGCAGTCTTCGTCCCCTTGCGAGCGACTGCCTTCCGCCTCCGCAATTTCCCCCCCGTCCCGCTGGCTAAACCCCTTGCATCGATTGGACTTAAATCCCGCCGGATGGGCCCTCACGCGATTGCGGGGAAGGGATGGATCGGGTAAAATAAACCCTTTGCCGAATGCGGCCGCCGCGGTGCGGCCTTCGCGTGCCTGCCGAGGGATCGATCGATCGTGAGTACCGCCGAATTGCCCCCGCCGAATCAACCGCTCGGGACCCAGCCGCTGGACATCGAGGAGGAGCTGAAGGAGAGCTACCTCACTTATGCGATGTCCGTCATCATCAGCCGCGCGTTGCCGGACGTGCGCGACGGGCTGAAACCCTCGCAGCGGCGGATCCTGGTCGCCATGCGCGACCTCGGGCTGACGCCCGGCGCGGCAACGAGCAAGTGCGCGGGCATCGTCGGCGAGACGATGAAGCGGTATCACCCGCACGGGGATAACTCGATCTATCCCACCCTGGCACGCATGGCCCAGTGGTGGAACATGCGGCACCTGCTGATCACCGGGCAGGGGAACTTCGGCAGCATCCACGGCCTCCCCCCCGCGGCGATGCGGTACACCGAGGCGAAATTGAGCCCGGTCGCCGGCGAGATGCTCGAGGACATCAACCTCGACACGGTCGACTTCCAGCCCAATTACGACGAGAAGTACCAGGAGCCCCGGGTCCTGCCCGGCAAGTTCCCCAACCTGCTGGTCAACGGCTCCGGCGGCATCGCCGTCGGCATGGCCACCTCGATCCCGCCCCATAACCTGGGCGAGGTCTGCGACGCCCTCACCGCCCTGATCGACAACCCGGCGATCGAGCTGGACGAGATCATGGAGTTGCTCCCCGGCCCGGACTTCCCGACCGGGGGCACCATCTGCGGCCGCATGGGGATCAAGGAAGCGTACATCTCGGGCCGGGGCCGCGTCGTCCTGCGCGCCCGGTCGAACGTCGAGGAGCTGAAGGACGGCCGGAGCCAGATCGTCTTCTCCGACATCCCCTACCAGCTCACCAAGGAGCCGCTGCTGAAGAAGTTGGCCGAGCTGGTCAACAGCGGCCGGATCACGGGCGTCTCCGACATCGTCGACGAGAGCGACCGCAAGCAGCCGGTCCGCATCGTGGTGAAGCTGAAGAAGGCGGAAGACCCGAACGTCATCCTCAACCAGCTCTACGAGTTCTCCCCGCTCCAGGACACCTTCAGCGTCATCATGCTGGCGCTCGTGGACGGCCGCCCCAGGACGCTCGCGCTCAAGGAGCTGCTGCGGCTGTTCATCGAGCACCGGGTCAACGTCATCCGGCGGCGGACGCAGTACCAGCTCCGCCAGGCCCGGCAGCGCGCCCACATCGTCGAGGGCCTGCTGATCGCGCTGCACTACATCGACGAGATCATCCGGGTGATCCGCTCGTCGCCCAACCCGTCGGAGGCGCGGATCCGGCTGATGGGCATGGAGGTCTCCGCGGAGATCCTCCGCCGCGCCCTGAACGACCCGGAGGCCAAGGCGTCGACGAGCCTCACCCGGATGCAGGCCGACGCGATCCTGGCGATGCAGCTCCAGCGGCTGACGGGGCTGGAGGCCGACAAGCTGGCCCAGGAGTACACCGGGCTGAAGGCCGACATCGACCGCTACGAGGGCATCCTCGCCGACGAGGGCCAGATCCTCGGCCTGATCCGCGACGACCTCCAGGAGCTGAAGGGCAAGTACGCGGACGCCCGCCGCAGCATCATCTCCGACGAGGAGGTCGGCGACTACGACAAGGAGGCCTTGATCCGCGAGGAGTACATGGTGGTGACCGTCACCCACGACGGGTTCATCAAGCGCCAGCTCCCCTCGACCTATCGCGCCCAGGGCCGCGGCGGCCGCGGGATCACCGCCACGAACACCCGCGAGGGCGACTTCCTGGAGCACATGTTCGTCGCGCTGACGCACGACTACATCCTGCTGTTCACCAACCGCGGCAAGGTCTACTGGATCAAGGTCTACGACCTGCCGATGGCCACCCGGACCTCCGGCGGCCGGGCGCTCGTCAACCTGCTCCAGCTCTCCGAGGGCGAGAAGGTCACCGGGTTGATCCCGGTGCGCGAGTTCAACGACGACGAGCACCTGATGATGGTGACCCGTAGGGGCACGGTGAAGAAGACCGAGCTCACGGCCTTCCGCCGGCCGCTCGGCCGCGGCATCATCGCCCTGGGCCTCGACGAGGGGGACCAGCTCATCGGCGTGGCGCGGACGCGGGCCGGCGACCAGGTGGTCCTCAGCACCCGCGAGGGCATGGCCATCCGCTTCGACGAGTCCGACGTCCGCTCGATGGGCCGGCCCGCCCACGGCGTCAAGGGGATCAGCCTGGAGGACGGGGACGAGGTCGTCGGCATGGTGGTCGCCAACGGGGGCGACGACCCGGCCAGCCTGCTGACCGTCTGCGCCGGCGGCTACGGCAAGCGCACCATGCTCTCGGAGTACCGCTCGCAGAACCGCGGCGGCAAGGGGCTGATCGACATCAAGACCAGCGAGCGCAACGGGCAGGTCGTGGCCGTGGCCAAGGTGACCGAGGCCGACGAGGTGATGATCACGACGGTCCGGGGCATCCTGATCCGGACCCGGGTCGGCGACACCCGGACGATCGGCCGGAACACGCAGGGCGTCCGCCTGATCCGGGTCGACGAGGGCGACTCCGTCAGCAGCCTCGCCAAGCTCCCCGAGGAGGAACTCACCGCGGCCGAGGAACTGGCGGCCGTGCCGCCGGCCGACGGCAAGCCGGGCGCCTCGCCCCTCGGGGCCCATCTCCTGGACGACGGCGTCGCGCAGGCCGAGGCGAGCGACCACCTCGACGCGGAGCCCGCCGACGAGGCCAACGAGGAGGCCAACGGCGAGGCCCCGTGAAGCAACGACCAGGGCAGCTCGCCTTGCCCGAAACCGCCCGCCGGATTAGCCTTGGCCAATCCGGGCCGGAGCACGGATGAGGCCGGCCGAGCGGACCACGGCCGCATCGAACCTTCCCCCCGAGGGGGAAGGTGCCCCGCAGGGGCGGATGAGGGTTCGCCGGGCAGGCCTCGACATCCCCGCGAACCCTCATCCGGCCTCCGGCCACCTCCTCCCCGGCGGAGGAGGTTCCTCGAATTGCACCGGATCGGGCACCGTTCATGGAGGGGGGCGACGAGGATGAGCACGGAGCTTTCGATCAGACGCCTCCTGGTGACCGGAGGCTGCGGCTTCATCGGCGCGAATTTCGTGCGCCTGGAGCTGGAGACCGACCCCGCGATCTCGATCACGAACCTGGACGCCCTGACCTACGCCGGCAATCCGGACAACCTCGCCGACCTGGCGGGGCATCCCCGCTACTCGTTCGTCCGCGGGGATATCGCCGATCGCGAGCTGGTCGCGCGGCTCGTCTCGGACGGGCGGTTCGACGCGATCGTGAACTTCGCGGCGGAGAGCCACGTCGACCGCTCGATCGACGACGCCACGCCGTTCCTCCGCACCAACGTGGTCGGCACCCAGTGCCTGCTCGACGCCGCCCGTGCGGCGAAGGTCCCCCGCTATGTCCAGGTCTCGACCGACGAGGTGTACGGGACGCTGAAGCCCGACGATCCCCCCTTCACCGAGTCCACCCCCCTGGCGCCCAACAGCCCCTACGCCGCGAGCAAGGCCGGCGCGGACTTCCTGGTCCGCGCGGCCCATCACACACACGGCATGAACACCGTGATCACCCGGTGCTCGAACAATTACGGGCCCTACCAGTTCCCCGAGAAGCTGATCCCGCTGTTCATCACCAATGCGCTGGCGGACATCCCGCTCCCCGTCTACGGCGACGGCATGCAGGTCCGCGACTGGATCCACGTGCGCGACCACTGCCGCGGCGTCGTCGCCGCGCTCCGCCGGGGCCAGCCCGGCGGGGTCTACAACTTCGGCGGCCGCAGCGAGCGCTATAACATGGACGTCACCCGGCTGGTCCTCAAGCTGACGGGCAAGCCGAGCACGCTGATCCGCCACGTCACCGACCGGCCGGGGCACGACCGCCGCTACGCGGTGGACTGCTCCCGCGCCGAGGCCGAGCTCGGCTGGAAACAGACCGTCACCTTCGAGCAGGGCCTGGCCGAGACCGTGGAATGGTACATGTCCAACGCCCGATGGATCGAACGGGTCCGCTCGGGCGCCTACAGGGAAATGGGATAACCCGCTCATGCGCGTCCTGGTCACCGGTGCGTCGGGCTTCGTGGGCGGCCACCTCTGCGAACACCTCCTGGCCGCGGGGGACCTGGTCGTCGGGCTCTCCGCGTCCGGCCGGTGGCCTCGCGCCCTGGCCCACCTCGAGCAGTCCGTCCGGCTCGAGCGCGGCGACCTGGCCGACGTCGAGGAGGCTCAGCTCGTCGACTGGCTGAGGCGCAAGCAGCCCGAGGTGGTGTACCACCTGGCGGCCCAGTCCAACCCCAGCGCCAGCCTGACCGACCCGCGCGGCACCTGGGCCCTGAACCTCGGCGGGACGCTGAACCTCCTGGAGGCCGTCAAGGCCGCGGGGTTGAAGCCGGGTCCTCGCGTGATCGTCGTCAGCTCGGGGGTCTGCTACGGCAACCCCGCCCCGGAGCACCTCCCCGTCGACGAGCATTGCCCGCTCCGCCCGATGAATCCCTACGCCGCGAGCAAGGCCGCGGCCGACCTGCTCGGGATCCAGCACTTCCTGGCGTACGGCACCGACGTGGTCATCGTGCGGCCCTTCAACCACGCCGGCCCGCGGCAGTCGCCCACCTACGTGCTGGCGGGCCTGGCGCGGCAGGTCGCCGACGTGGAGGCCGGCCGGCGCGAGCACGTCGAGGTCGGCAACCTGGACGTCGTCCGCGACTTCACGGACGTTCGCGACGTCGTCCGGGGCTACCACCTGCTGGCGCATCGCGGCGAGGCCGGCGAGATCTACAACCTCGGCAGCGGCCGGGGCACGAAGCTGGCCGACGCCCTCGAACACCTGCGGGGCCTCGCCCGGCGCCCGATCCGGGTCGAGGTCGACCCCGCGCGGGTTCGCCCCGTCGACCAGCCGCTCCTGGTCGCCAGTCCCGCCAAGCTCCGCGCGGCGACCGGCTGGGAGCCGCAATTCTCGATGGAGCAGACGCTCGCCGACACGCTCGATCTCTGGCGCACCGAGCCGGGCGAGGAAGCCTAGGACACCCACCCCTGGCGCGTGATGGCCGTGCTTTTGTATATTTGAACATCTTGAAATCGCAACGGGATCCGGTGCGGACGTGCCGGCCGCGTCCGCGTTCCACGCGGAACCTGGCGGTCGCTTGTTCCTCGCGCGGGCGGCTCTTATCATGGGCCATCATCCGACGGCCCGGCCGAGGCCCGGCGGACGCGCGACGGCCGGCGAATGGGGGGGAACCGACTAATGGCATCCACGACAGACTACCTCGCCCTGGACCTGGGGGCCGAGAGCGGGCGCGGCCTGCTCGGCCGGTTCGACGGCAGCCGGCTCGCCCTGGAGGAGATCCACCGCTTCCCCAACGGCCCGGTCCGGATGCTCGACACCCTCCACTGGGACCTGCCCCGCCTGTTCGAGGACATCAAGACCACGCTCCACAAGGCCGCGGCGGCCGAGTCCTCGCTGGACGCCATCGGCGTGGACACCTGGGGCGTCGACTTCGGCCTCGTGGGCCGCGGCGACACCCTGCTGGGCAATCCCGTCCACTATCGCGACGCCCGGACCGAGGGCATGCTCGAGGCCGCCTTCGGCCGCGTCTCGCGCGAGCGGATCTACGAGATCACGGGCCTCCAGTTCCTGCCGTTCAACACGATCTTCCAGCTCCTGGCGCTCCGGCGGGCGAACTCGCCGCTGCTGGACGTGGCCGAGACGCTGCTCATGATGCCCGACCTCTTCGGCTGGCTGCTGACGGGCCGGCGGGTCGGCGAGCGGACCGACGCCTCGACCACCCAGCTCCTGGACCCGCGGACGGGGACCTGGTCCGACGAGCTGTGCGGGGCCCTCGACCTGCCCCGGGCGATCCTCCCGGAACTCGTCGAGCCGGGGACCGAGCTCGGCCCGGTCCGCCGCGCCCTCGCGGAGGAGGTCGGCTTCCGGCGCCCCGTCACGGTCATCGCGCCGGGCACGCACGACACGGCCAGCGCCGTGGCCGCCGTGCCGGCGGTCCGATCGCCTTCATCCTCCCCATCCGCGCCACCCGACTGGTGCTACCTCAGTTCGGGCACCTGGTCCTTGCTCGGCGTGGAAGTTTCGGGACCGGTCATCAACGCGGAAACGATGCGGTATAATCTCACCAACGAGGGGGGCGTGGCGGGAACGACTCGATTGCTCAAGAACATCATGGGACTCTGGCTCGTTCAGGAAAGCCGCCGGACCTGGGCTCGCACCGGGCGTGAGATGACCTACGAGGAGCTGACCGCCCGAGCCCAGGTTGCCCCCCCTTTCTCCGCCCTCGTCGATCCCGACGACGCGTCCTTCCTGTCCCCCGGCGACATGCCGGCCCGGCTGGCCGCCTTCTGCACGAGGACCGGCCAGTCTCCCCCGCGCGACGAGGGGGCCTTCGTCCGCTGCTGCCTGGAGAGCCTGGCGCTGAAGTACCGCTGGACGATCGAGCGCCTGGAGGCGATCCTCGGCACCACGATCCGGACGATCCACGTCGTCGGCGGCGGGACCAAGAACGCCCTGCTCTGCCAGTTCACCGCCGACGCCTGCGCCCGCCCCGTGCACGCCGGGCCCGTGGAGGCCACGGCCATCGGGAATATCCTGATGCAGGCGATCGGACGCAAGAAACTCGGCTCGATCGCCGACCTCCGCGCCGTCGTCGCCCGCTCCTTCCCCGTCACCGTCTACGAGCCCCGCGACACCGCCGCCTGGGCCGACGCCGCGGGGCGGTTCAACGAGCTGGTGCGGATCTGAAATGCGGGAATGACCCACAGATGAACACGGATTGACGCAGATAAAGGACGGTCGTACCGCTTCCGGTCGAATCGTGTGGGCCGTTGCTGCCGGATCAAGGTGTCGCGACCCCGGGGACGTTCGCCCTCGCCCCGCGGAGCGGGGAGAGGGTCGGGGTGAGGGGTCCGCCGGGCGGTCCCCTGCGGCCGCCCCTCTCATCCGGCACTGCGTGCCACCTTCTCCCCGCCCGAGGAGAGGTCCCCGTCGGGCGGCTGGGGCCTCGTCCGCGAGACCCCGCGCTCCGCAGTGCGGCGCGTCAGGATCCCCGGGGTCTCGGAAGACGAGACCCCGGCCACCCACCGCGACCCCGGGGGACGCCTGCTCCCCCCGCGGTAGGCCGGGGAGAGGGTCGGGGTGAGGGGTCCGCCAGGCAGGCCGAGGCGTCCGCCCCTCTCATCCGCACTGCGTGCCACCGAGTGAGACCGGAAGGGGTCGTCGGGTGAGTCAGCCGCCGGGGCGGGCGCAATCCACCGCACGCTCACCCATGACCGGCACGCGGCCGGGATACCACACGTACTCCTCGCCCCAGAGTATGGCCTCGCGGCGGGCGGGCGAAGTTAGCGAGAGCACGCCAGTTGCGGCAGGCCTGCACACCGGCAGGCCGGCCCCTCGGCCCGCCCGACCTCCGCGAGGGCGCGTCCTCGACGGCTCGTTCCCTCCGGCCCGCCGGCGAGCACCCGGGCGACCAGCCCTCTCGTCGTGCGCGCGGCCCCTCGTCGCGCTCCTCAGCCGGTTGGTCGGCCCGCCCGACGATCTGGCCATGGGCATCGACCCGCCGCCCGCCTCGATCTGGCGGAGCCGCCGCGCCAGGCCGGGGTCGAGGAGCCGCCAGCAGGCCCAGCGTCCGCGACCAGCCCCCGACGTTCCCGTTCACCCCGTCGCCCATCGCCCTCGTGGCCAGCACCCGGCCCAGCACGCTGTCCATGTCCGGATAGCCGACCCGCCGGGCGCAGAGCGCGACCCGGGCCGCCGCGGCGTCGGCGCCGCCCGACGACCGCCAGGGGAAGCCCTCGTCCTTGCCGTCGACCGCCAGGGCCAGGGCCTGGTCGATCAGCGCATGCGCCCGCTTCGGGTCGCGACCGTGCCGGGCCACCGCGACGGCCAGCCAGCCCAGGGCCTCGATCTTGTAGGATCGCGCCCCCTGGCCCTGGATCGCGTCCACGACCTTCAGCCCCTGCTCGGGCGCGGCCCCGCAGCGGTAGGCCGCCTCGACCAGGGCGTTCAAGCTGTAGGCCTCCCGCGAACCGCCCGAGGGCTCCGGCGTGCCGGCCAGCTCCGCGGCCTGCGCCGGGTCGGTCCGGGCGACCGCCGCCGCCAGCGCCAGCCGCGGCGGGACTGGCAAGAGCCTGGTCAGCGCGATCAGCCATCGCCAGGGCCCGCTTCGGGTCGTACAGCGCCAGGGCCCGGGCCGCGGGCAACAGCCCGGGCGGCTCGGCCCCGCCGGGGATCGGCCGCGACGCCTCGCGCACGACCCCGACGAGCCGCTTGCCCTCCGCCTCTTCGCCCAGCCGGACCAGGATCCCGCCCAGCCGCGCCCGGGTGGCGATCGGCCCCCTTCGCGGCCGCGGCGGCCTCCTTCGCGAACACCAGTGCCCTGGGCTCGTCCGTCCCTGGCGTACCAGGTAGCGAGCCGCACCAGGTGTCCAGGCTCGACCCCGCGTCGCCGGCCTTTCGGATCACCTCGATGGCGGCTCGGGCGTCGAGGTCGGCCACCACCTCGCTGCCGGTCAGCTTGACGGCCGTGTCGAATTCTCCCGAGCTGCTCCGACCACTCCAGGGCCGAGCGCCGGGTCGATGCGGGCCATCGGCGGGGCGCCAGGGTGGACTGCAAGCTCCTCGCTTCTGCTGGTCGTCCTTCCACCGCCGACCTCCTCCCAGAGCCGGGTCAGGATCCGCCGGGCCAGCGCCTGCTGCTCGTCGGCCGAGGGCCCCGCCTCGGGCTTCCAGGCCGGCGGCGGCTCGTCGGTTCGGAGCAGCCGGATCGTCAGGTCGTCCCGATCGCCCTCCGAGAGGACCGTCGTGAACCGATGTCCCTGCTTGCGGGCGAAGGCGGACTTGCGTCCGGGGAAGAGTTTCTCGAGGCGGAACCGCCCCTGGGAGTCCGTCCTCGTCGAGACGGGTTCCAGGCCGTTGCCGCGGTTGAAGACCTCGGCGTCGGCGACCGGCCTGCCGTCGGAGCCGACCACCGTCCCGGCGAGGTGCCCGCCGGTGCCGGCCAGCTTGATCCGTCCCAGTCCCTTGTTGAGGCCCGGGGTGCCCACGACGTCGGGCGTCTGGAACGGGGCGTGGCCCGGGGCCTCGAAGTCCAGATGGTATGTGTCGCCGGCGAAGAGCGGCCCGGTGTCGAACCGGCCGGCGTCGTCGGTGGACCCGACCTCGACCCGCGAGCCCTGCGAGCCGCCGTGCGAGGGGTCGTCGCTCGGGGTCTGACGGGTCCAGAACAGCCGCCACCCGCGCCGGGGATCGGCTTGCCCGATGCATCGGTGACGGTCCCGCGCATCCGGAAGGCGTGCTTCGGATCGACCGTGATCTTCAGCGGGCCGGTCACGTCCTCGCGCGAAACACCAATGCCCTTGCTGGTCGCCCCCCTGTCCTTCGCCGCGGCGCGCAGGGCGATCGGCCCGGGGGTCAGGCCCTCCAGGCGGAACGTGCCGTCGGGGGCGGTGCGGATCGTCTCTCGCATGTTGAGCGACCGGTTCACCGGGCCGGTGAGCTGATCTCGGCGTCCGGCACGGGCCGGCCTGCCTCGTCGACGGCCAGGCCGTCGATCGCCAGCCCCGAGGCAGCCTCAGGTCGGGCCATTCCGTCGGGCCGTCCACCTTGCGCTGGGCGTCCCCGCTCGGGTCCGGCTGGACGTACGGCAGGGGGACATCGTTCACCTGGACCTGGACCATCCCCGGCCGGCCGTTGAGCCGGTAGTGCCCCTCCCGGTCGGTCCGCACCCGCCGGAAGCTGGTCGCCCGCCCCCTCGGGCTGAACGCGTAGCCGCTCAGGGAGACCCTCGACGCCCTTGCCCGTCTCGGCGTCGATCACCCGGCCGGTGATCGCGATGCCGGGCCCGTGCCGCGATCGAGGGGGCCTCGGCCTCGGCCCCCGGCTCCACGCGGAGATTGTTGTTCATCGCGCCGACCATCACGAAGGGCAAGGCCGGGTCCAGCTCGTAGTTCAGGTAATACTGGCCCGGCTGCACGCGGTCGAACTGGAACCGGCCCTCCGGGTCGATGGTCGCGGCAGTAGCTCGTCATGATCGAGGTCTTCTGCTGCCCGCCCCCGTCATCGAAGTGGCTGCCGCTCACGAACGACGTCCCGGCGAGCCGGCCCCGGCGGGCAGCTTCAGCCGACCGGCGATCGTTGCGACGCGACGATCCAGGGCGATCGCCGCGGGCGTCCCCTTCTGCGTCGGGCGTCCAGCGGACATCGACCGTCCCCAGGTCCGCCGCCTGGACCCGCAGGTCGACGAATGCGCGGTCTTCGGAACTTCTCGAGGGCGAACGAGCCGTCCGGCCCCGTGACCGGCAAGCGGGAGGAACGAGGCGGCGCGCAGGGGGGAGCATCGTGTAGGCGAAATCCCTGGCCGCCCCGGCGTCGGAAGAGGAACCGCGCCTGGATCTCCGCCGGCGATCGGCTTGCTGTCCTGGTCGACCAGCCTGCCGCGGATCGTTCCTGCCGGCTCGGCCAGGAGCAGCCGCAGCCGCGAACCGTCCCGCGGCCGGCGTGCGTCCACCTGTGCCCAGCCGAGGCGGCCGTCGTCCGCCCGCGCGATGACGCCGTACTGGATGGCGTCCGGCCTCGCCTCGAGCCGGGCCGCGGGCGGCCGCGGCTCGCCGGGGAGCGAGAAGGTCCCGTCCGCGCCGGTCGTCGTCTCGGCCATCGAGCCGGGGACGAACTCCGCACCCGTTATCGCGTACTGGACCGCGAACGACCCAAGCGCCGGCGACCCCGGCGTCCTTGTCCACGACGCGGCCGAGAGGACCCTGGCCCTGGGCGCTGATCGCGGCGGGGGATGCGAATCCGATGAAAGCCAGGAGCCCGAGAACGGGCCCCGGCACGGCTCGAAGGTGCATCGTCAAGCCTCCACGCGAAGGGCCACACGCCGCCGGATCGATCGGAACGTCGTCAGCGTTTCGGCACCGGCTCGCCGCAGGATCGGCAGACCGTCGCAGTTGACGTGCAGCGGTTTGCCGCAGCGGGTGCAGACCCGGAGCCTGGCCTCATCTTCGCGGCCGAGCGGGCGGCGGCTGGTTCGCGGGGCGCTGACGACCTTGAGCGCCTGGTGCGAGGTGGTCGTGGCCTCGCCGGTGAAGGACCCGGCGTCGCCGCCCTTCGCCGCGACGCGGCGCGCCCAGCGCTCGAGGCGGTCCAGGTCGGCGGCATCGAGCTCCGCGGTCCGGGCGCCGGGATCGGCGGACCCGGCCGGGCCGGGTGTCTCGGCGTCCGCGGGCGGGGGGAAGTCACGTGCCGCCGTGTCGGGGACCGGCACGACCCGCCCGCAGTCCGGGCATCGGCCGGCCTCGGCCCGATCCTGCTCGCGGATCTTCAGCCGGCGGCCGCAGGGACAGGGGAACCGGATGTAGCCGTCGCCGGCCGTGAGCTTCGGTCCGGCGCGGGCACTCCGCCGCACCCGGATCTTCGCGCCGCAGCGCGGGCAGACCACCCGGTCGGGATCGGACGACGTGACCGTCAGGGTCTCGCCACAGCGGCACACGACGCGTGCCATGCATCACCGTCCATTGGTCGCCGGCCGCAGCAGGCTGTCCAGCGGGATCAGCCCGTTCAGGCTGCCCGAGCGGAAGCCTTCGAGGTCGAGGGTCACGAACTTGAACCCCAGCGCGCGGAAGGCGGGGACCAGGGCCTCGCGGACCTCGGGCTGGACGAAGCGGCCCAGCTCCTCCAGCGGCAGCTCGATCCGGGCGAGGTCACCCTTGTGGTAGCGGACGCGCAGCGTCCGGAGGCCCTGCTTGCGGAGCCACTGCTCGGCCCGGTCGATCATCTGGACGCGCTCGGGCGTGACCTCCTCGCCGTAGGCGATCCGGCTGGAGAGGCAAGGGGTCGCCGGCTTGTCCCAGGTGGGCAGGCCCCAGGCCCTGGCCAGGTCGCGGACGTCCGCCTTGCTGAGCCCGCACTCCTGGAGCGGGTGGCGCACGCCGCGCTCGCCCGCGGCCCTCATGCCGGGGCGATGGTCGCCCTGGTCGTCGGTGTTGGCCCCCGAGGCGATGACGTCCACGCCGAGCTGATCCAGCATCCCGGAGAGGCGCCCGTAGAGCTCGCTCTTGCAGAAGTAGCAGCGGTCCGGATTGTTCCGGAGATAGTTCGGGTCATCGAATTCCTGGGTGCGAATGACCCGGTGCTTGATGCCGATTTGCTTCGCGAGCTCGACGGCCTCTTCCAGCTCGCCCGAGGCCAGGCTGTCCGAGACGGCCGTCACCGCGATCGCCCGATCGCCGAGCGCCTCGAATGCGGCCTGGGCGACCACCGTGCTATCGATCCCGCCGGAGTAGGCGACGGCGACCTGTCCGTACCCGCGCAGGACCTCGAGCAGCCTCTCGCGCCGGGCGACCAGTGAAGGCTCCGTGCCGGTCCATGAGCTCAAGAGACACCTCCCTCAGGGGCACTCGGCCGAATCACATCCTCGAACGCGCAACTTGGGATCTGATGATTGTATGGGCCGGGATCGGGCGACTCAAGGCGCGTAACCGGCTCGCCGGGCGGGCTATCCCGTCGGATCGCCGAGGAGCTGGTGGACGGCCCCCACGATCCGCCGGATCGCCTCCTCGATCTCCTCCTCGGTGGTCGTGGCTCCCAGGCTGAACCGGACGGACGACCGCAGGCGGTCATCGGGGACTCGCATGGCGACCAGCGTCGGCGATGCACGCATCGAGCCGCTCGCGCACGCCGCACCGAGCGAGACCGCGACGCCCACCAGGTCCAGTTGCATCAGGAGCGCCTCGCCGTCGATGCCGGGGAACCCGAGGTTGATCGTCTGGGGCAGGGAGCGTTCCGGGTCGGCCGGGCCGTTCCGCACCACCCGGTCCGCCCCCAGGGCCAGGACCAGCCCGGATTCGAGCCGGTCGCGGAGCGATCGCCAGCGGGCCGTCCGCGCCGAGGACTCGGCCTGCCAGCGATCGAGGGCGGCGGCCAGGCCGACGACCAGCGGCACGGGGACGGTCCCCGGGCGCCGTCCCTGTTGCTGCGTCCCCCCGAGCAGCCACGACTTGAGCCGCACGCCCCGGCGGACGAGCAGGATCCCGGCGCCGACCGGGCCGTGGAACTTGTGCCCGCTGGCGGCCAGCGTGGTCACCCCCAGGGCGTGGAAATGCACGGGGATCCGCCCCACCGCCTGGACGGCGTCGGTGTACCGGGATGCCCCTGGGAATCGCGAAGCCGGCGAGCTGCTGGACCGGCTGAGCGAGCCGACCTCGTTATTCGCGAGCATCAAGGTGACCAGGCGGGTCCGCTCCGTGAAGCGAGCCGCCATCTCCTCGGCGTCGGCGACGCCCTCGCGGCCGACGGGCGGCCGATCGACGGCGAAGCCCTCGGCCTCCAGCCGGGCCACCGGCTCGGCGACGGCGGGGTGCTCGATGGGACTGGAGACGATGTGCCCGGCGCCCGCCTCGATGCCCGCCAGGCCGAAGAGGGCCAGGTTGTTCGCTCGGTGCCCCCGGAGGTGAAGATCACCTCGCCCGGATCGGCACCCAGGACCTGGGCGACGCGCTCCCTTCGATTCTTCCCAGGCCCGCCGGGCCCGCCGGCCGGCCGAGTGCCGGCTCTCCGCATTCCCCGCCTCCAGGAAGAACGGCCGCATCGCCTCCAGGACCTCGGGATCCAGGGGAGACGTGGCATTGTGATCGAGGTAGATCATCCCGGACGTCTCGGTCCTACCCCAGGCAGCAGGTGAGTAAGAGGCCGATGATGAACATCGGTATGCCGATCAAAAAGAGGGGCCCCGCCCACAAGGCCATGCCCACCACCATCATGGAAAATCCGATCAGGATGCCGCTCAGCCGGCCGATCAGCTTGATTAAGCCGAAAACGAGGCGGATCGGCAGCGTCACCACGAACCAGGCCAGTCCGAGGACGGCCCCGAGCAGGCGGGCCACCTGGTTCAACCCGCCGACGCCCGCCGGAGGCGCGTACGGCGACGGGGCGTAGGCAGGGTAGCACACGGCGTCGGCGAAGGCACCCGGGTGCTTCCGGCGTGAGAGGAGGGATCGCGTGTGGACGTATTGACCTTGCTTCATTCGGGGGTCTGGGGTAATTACCGCGCCAGGATCATCACGCGGCGGATGGCTTGTCCGCTGATCGGTGAGGAATCGGACCGCACTTCCCCCCTCCGCCATCACAGGGAGGCGAAGGCGAGGTGTGGGCTCGTGAAGCATCTTCGTCCGGTCCGGCCGGAAGCTTGATCCGTTCCGGCGATTCCGACGGCGTTCGACCCCGAGGTCGTCGCCCCGGAGCTATTCGCGTCCGGGCCGCATCTCTTGGGGTTACTTGATTATTTCGGTCCACCTCACTTTGGCAAGCGAGGGGCAGCGAAGTCCGCATTGGCTTGAGGTTACTTTCGGCTCGGAAAGGAAGGCCGGACCATGCGACAAGCGTTCTTCGCCGTGGTGCTGGTCGTGGCGGCATTCGCCGGCGGGGCCACGGTGAATGGTCCGGGCGTGCGGTGGGCACAGAATCAGATCCTCGGCTACATGGGGATCAAGGACGGGGAGAGATCGCATCGATTGATGCGCCCAAACCGCCGGACGACGGTCCCGGCCCGCAACGGGCCGCTGCCGAGCCGGGCGCGAGTGGCCCGAACAGGTCCCCGGCCGGCGAGCCCGTGCCCAGCCCCGTGCCCGCGGGCGATCCGAAGAAAGCGGATCCCGAGTCCAGCCCGGCGGCCCGCATCGCGTCGGGCCTGGGGAGCCTGCTGGGGGGCTGGGGAAACCGGCGAAGAAGGAAGGGGCGGCGGGCCAGGCGCGGCCGACAAGGCCCCGTCGCGGGGGACGGAGCCCGGGGAGCGCGCCGAAGCCGCTGCCGATCCCGACGTCGGTCCCCGAGCCCGCTTCCTCCCTCCGGCCGGCCCTCGGCCGGATTCCGCAGCGACGGGACCGGGGCGGGAGAAGACCGAAGCCGACCGCCCGCCGGGCGCCGTCGACGCCCGAGCCTCGGCCGGCTCGACGCGAGAGCGGCCATCTTCCCCGCCGCCGGCCGATCCGGGGACATCCCCGGCCCGCTCGATCCCGAGATCGGCGCCGCCCTCCTGGCCTCCCGGTCGCCGATCTCGGCCCATCGGGCGAGCCTCTCGAAGGAAAGCGATTCGCCGGACAGCCTCCCGCTCCGAAGCCGCTCCCTCCTCGGGCGGCTCGCCGGATCCTCCGCACCGGATCAGGCGGCCGGGGAATCGTCTTCTTCGGCAGCCTCTCCCGGGGGAGCTTGCAGGACTGGACGAGCGTCCGCCGCAGGCTGCACGCGCTCGGCGTGAGCCGGTACACCATCGAGGGGCAGCCGAACGGGCGCGTGAGCTTCGCGTGCCTGATCCCCCTGGCGGGCCGCCAGGCCGTCTGTCAACGCTTCGAGGCGGAGGGCGCCGACGAGATGCAGGCGGCGAAGGCGGCCATCCGGCGGATCGGCCTCTGGCGGGCGACACGCCCGTCGTCGGCCGGGACGCCCTGAAGGAGATGGCGTCGTTGCCCGGCCATCCCGGCCGGGTTCGTGATGACCCCTGCGGCAGGAGGGTTCTATAATGAGGTGAGTCGCACGTATCCCGACGACGGACGGGGCCCGTGTTTCAACTCCCGCCCGGAAGTCGTCTCGCGTTTGTGCTAGGGAGGGGCCGGACATGGCCAGGTGTTGCCGTTCAGGCTTCTTCTGATCGTGACCGGGAGTACCCTCCGCGCCGAGGAGATGGACCGGCCGCTGGGCTACTATCTGAAGCACCGGATCGAGGAGGCCGTGAAGGCAACGGCGGGGAAGTCCGGGCACGGGCACGACCTCTCCGACTACCAGGTCCGCGTCGTCGCCGACTTCCGCTGGATCCACGACGAATTCCTCCAGGGCCTGCCGACGATCTCGCTCGGGGGGCCGGGCGTGAACGCCCTGGCGCATCGCTGGCTGGAGGAGGTCCCGATCTCGCTCGCGTACAACGAGCGCTACTTCATCCAGATGGACCCGGAACTCGCCGAGCCCCACGTGAGTATCTGGGGGATGGATAACCCGACGACCCAGATCGCCGTGTCCGTCTTCCTCAACCGCTTCCTGCCCCAGTTCCTGGATCGCTGCTCCTCGGTCCCCGCGCCGTCCTTCGAGACGGACGACGAGGAGAGAACGAATCCGAGACCGACCTGGAAAATGAGGACGATTAAGCCGCCACCCCCTGAGCCTGCCATGGCCCCGAGCCCCCGGGACCCGGAGGGACGGTATCGGGAATCCCCGACGGCTCCCCTCCGGTTCGTCCCTAGTCAGCCCGCTTCCTCGCCTCCTCTCCCACTCCGTGTTGCATCTTAGAAATAGGTACATGTCCGCCCGGACGTGGCCGGCCGGAGTCCGCGCCCCCCACGCGCCCTCCGCTCGACATGCCCGGCGCCAGGACCGTCCGACGATCCGGCCCGTTTCGGAGACGGCCTCGCGTTTGCTCGATCTCACGGAAGGAGCACAGAGCCAATGACGAGCGGCGATCATCTCATCAATCCTGCGCGGACACCCGTGGCGGGGACAGGTCCGGCGGCATCCCCGGGCCGGACCCGAGTCCCCTTGATGCCGGGACGAGCGTCCCGGGCGCGGCCCTCGTCCTCGGGCTGCTCGCGGCCGGCGTGTGCGCGCCGTCCGCCGTCGCCGGCGAGGACCGGGACGGCCGCGGCCCCGGGGGGCCTGCGGCGCGCGCCCCCCGCGTCGTGGTGGCTCGCCGCTCCACCGCCCAGGTCCAGGGGGGGTGGGTGTTCCCGTATCGGTTGCGGCACACGGGGCCCACGGGGGTCATCCTCACCCCGGCCGACGTCTCGGTCCGGGTCGAGGGCTGGGTGTCCAATTCCCGCGTCTCCAGCCACGCGCTGCCCCGCCCGTCGAGGCTCCGAGTCGAGGGCAAGTCGAACCGGTCGGGCACCGCCGAGTTGATCGCGTCCGACGAGGAGGCGCAGCGCTGTTCCGAGCACATCGCCCTGGCGCTCTGGGCGGACGGCCAGCCGCCCGCGGACGGCGACGCGGCCATCCCGGAGATGAGCCTCGGCCCCGACGCGGAGCTGCACCTCAGGATCCGCCTCGAGCATCGCCACGTGCTCTACGGCGACTACGATCCGCTCCTGGGCACCCGGGACATCGAGCTGACGCTGGGCTCGACGGCCCTCGCCGACCGGGTGTCGCTCGAGCGGGAGCACTACCTGGCCCAGCCCAGGGCGAGCTGGCCCGAGCCGCCGGAGGACCGCCGGGACACGCGGCACTACATCTCGGCCCCCGACAGCCTGCACCTGGAATCGCTGACCCCGGGGCACATGTACTACCGCTACCCGGAGCGGCCGGTCCGCTACGGCACCCGGCTGCGGCTCCGCTTCTGGTACCTCATCGCCGAGGGGACCGAGGGGGAATGCCGGGTCAGGCTCGCCCAGTACAAGGACACGCCGTCGTCGTGGAGGGTCCTGGCCAACGGCGGCTCCGACCAGCTCCTGGGGACCGTCGGCCGCTGGACGAAGTACGAGTGCGTCACCCGCGCCGAGGGCGAGGCCACGACCGTCGCCCTGGACTTCCGCATCATCAGCGAGACGAACGTGGGCGAGATGTGGATCGACGACGTGAGCCTCGAGCCGGTGAGCTGCGCGACCGAGCCGCAGCGTCCGTGATCCCTCCGTCCCTGTCGCCGTCCCGGGCCGCCGGGCCGCTTGTCACCGGGAAAGCCGCGGGGTTATGACAGAAGGGAGCTTCTGTCGGTCACTCCTCCACCCAGGACGCCCGGGCCGCGGCAGATGACAGCACTCCGGACGCGGATCAAGCAGCCCATCCTCCTGCCCATGGTCGTCGTCGGGCTCTTCCTCGGCCCGCTCCTGGCGGGCGTCCAGCCGGTGCTCGGCGACCCGGAGCTCATGTATCGCCCGATCAAGCGGGAGCTGGCCCTGGGGCTCCGGGAGGGGAGGCTCCCCTTCTGGAGCGATCGCTTCGGGCTCGGTGTCCCGCTCGTGGCCGAGAGCCATGCCGCGGCGTTCTACCCCCCCAACTGGCTCCTCTACGGGACGCTCGACACCTCGGCCGCCTTCCGCCTGAGCGGATGGCTCCACTACGTCGCGCTGGCGGCCGCCAGCGACGCCTATGCCCGCGTCCTGAAGCTCTCCCCGCCCGCGAGCACGCTCGTGGCGATCGGCTTCTCGCTCTGCGGGTTCCAGGCGGTCCACGCGGCCCACGAGCCGTTCTACACGCTGATGCCCTATCTGCCCCTCTGCCTCCTCCTCGCGGAGAAGTGGCTCGAGACCGGGCGCCTCATCTGGCCGACCCTGCTGGCCCTGGCGTGGGGCTGCCAGCTCACGGTCGGTCACTTCCAGATCCAGATGTGGACGGCCGGCCTGGTCCTGGCGATCGGCGGCTGGCGGGTCATCGCCGGGTCAGTGCCCCGGCGCCGCTGGGGCGCGCTTTGCGGGGCCCTCGCGGTCGGGGCCGCCATCGCCTTCGTCCAGCTCCGGCTGACGTGGGAGCTGACCCGTGCGACCAACTTCTTCCGGCCGGCACAGTTCCTCTCGAACTATCGCTTCCCGATCACCCACTGGGCGCAATGGGCGTTGCCGTCGCTCTACCTGGGGAGGCCGATGAGGCCGGACGATCTCTACTGGGCGTCGCTGAGCACGACATCCGACGAGGCCTGCGCCTATGTGGGGATCACCGCGCTGATCCTCGCCTGCATCGGCCTGGTGAACGTCGGCCGGCGGACCGCGCTGGGCGCCTGGTGCGTGGTCTCGGCCCTGGCCTTCGCGCTCTCCACGATGGCGACGTGGTGGCCGACGGGCTTCGAGCTGCTCCTGTCCCTGCCGGGGATCGGCTGGTTCCGAGCCCCGGCGCGGTACACCCTGCTGCCGAGCCTCGGGCTGATCCTGCTCGCCGGCCACGGCCTGGACTCGGTCGCCCGCGGCAAGCGATTCGGCTGGGGGCTGGCGCTGGCCGTCGCCGTCGGCCTGGCCGCGGCGGCCGGGGGGTGGAGGGCGACGGCCGACGCCCCGCTCTACCGGAGCAGCCTGGAGGAGGCGACGTTCCCGCTCAGGATCGGGGCGGCCGTCGCGGGCTGGGCGCTGGGCCTGGCGGTCGTCTGCGCCTGGCGGAGGCGCCTCGTGGGGAGCTGGGCTCCCCTCGCCGTGCTGACGGTCGAGCTGTGCGCGCTGTTCTACGTCGGCCCGATCCTGTGGGCCGCCCCGCCGGAGATCGTGAGGCAGAGCCCCGTGCTCCGGCGGCTCGCGGAGGAGCCCGGCGTCGGCCTGGTGGCGGGCAAGCTCCAGAACCTGCCGACCCTGATCGGCGCGGCGGCGGCCTACCCGGACCTGGGCATCACGGCACCGCCGCCGAACTACCTGCTGGAGGCCTGCATCCGGCCCCCGGGGCAGCTCACGCCCGAAGACTGGACCTGGCTGCGCCGCTTCGGCGTCTCCCACGGGGTCTGGGCGGCCGGCGACGACGTCCGGGGGGCCGACGTGATCGCCGAGCTGGACGACCCTGCGCTCCGCCGGGTCTTCTGGGAGCAGGCCTCCGACCGCAAGCCCAGCCGCTGGGTCCTGGTCCGCAATCCGGAGCCGCTCCCCGCCGCCTGGGTCGCCACGCGCGGGCGCGAGGTGTGGAGCTGGGAGATCCTCTTCGCCACCCTGTCCAACGAGAATGGCGAGAGTGAGGCGTGGTTCGTCCACGGGGATCATTCGCCGCAGACCGAAGCGAGCGCACGGCTCACGATGGCCGATTTCCAGAGGGACCGCTCGACCCCCAGGCCCGTGGAGATCAGCCTCGGGACTCCGGCCACCCGGGCCGAGGTCCGGAGCTGGGACGGCGACGAGGCGCTCGTCGAGCACGACGGGGCCTGCTTCGCCATCTTCCGGAGGACCCACTACCGCGGCTGGTCCTACCGGGTCAACGGCGGCCCGAGCCAGCCGGTGCTGAAGGCCAACGGGGGCCTCCAGTGCGTCCCCCTGCTCGGGAGCGGCCCCAGCCGGATCACGTTCGAGTACCACCCGACCGGGCTCCGTCGGGCCGCCACGATCTCCCTCGCCTCGACCGGCCTGGCCCTGCTCGCGGCGGCCTCGTGCCTGATCCGAGACCTGGCCCGGAACCGGCGCTGAGGCGGCACGCGGCGACGGCATACGCCGTCGCTCGCCGCGAGGATGCCGGACATCGTGGCTCCGTCGGGGAGATCTTCAGCCGTGCTTCGACCTCCTTGACGGCAGGGACGTTATCAGCAGCAGGCACCCGAGCGTGGCGCTGACCGCGGAGCCGGCGAGGACGCCGATCTTGGCCTCCTCGAGCAGGGCCCTCCAGGGCCAGCCCGGCGATGAACAGCGACATCGTGAACCCGATGCCCCCCAGGCAGCCGGGCGCCGATCATCACCTTCCAGTCGATCCCCTCGGGCAGCCGTGTGATGCCCGCCCGGACCGACGCCAGGCCGAACAGGACGATCCCCAGCGGCTTGCCCAGCACCAGCCCGGCGGCCACCGCCAGGGCGACGGGGGTCGCCAGCGCCTGGGCCTCGACCCTCACTCCGGCGTTGGCCAGGGCGAACACGGGCATGATGACGAAGGCGACCCAGGGATGCAGGGCGTGCTCCAGACGCTCCGCGGGGGAGGCCACCTCCGGCGTCGCTTCCGGAGTCCCCCCCCGCTCGATGCCCCGCAGGCGGGCATACAGGTCGCTGACGGCGTCGAGAAAGATCCCCCGCCCGACCAGCGGGCGTGCCGGGGTGAGCAGGCCGAGCAGGACGCCGGCCACGGTCGGGTGGACGCCCGACTCCAGGAAGGCCAGCCAGAGTCCCGCCCCCAGGACGGCATAGATCATCACGCTGCGCACACCGAGCCATCGCAGGAGCAGGATCAGGCCGAACCCGGCCCCGGCGAGCAGCAGCGGGCCGGTGGCGACGTGCCCGCTGTAGGCGACGGCGATGACGAGGACCGCGCCGATGTCGTCGGCGATGGCCAGGGTCAGCAGCAGGACCTTCAGTCCGCTGGGGACCCGGGGGCCGAGGAGCGTGAGGAAGCCGACGACGAAGGCGATGTCGGTCGCCATCGGCACGCCCCAGCCACGCCACCCCGGGCGCCCCCCCAGGAAGAGTCCGTAGACGGCCGCGGGGACGACCATCCCCCCGACGGCGGCCACGATGGGCAGAAGGGCCTTGCGCGGGTCGGCCAGCTCGCCGGAGACGAGTTCGCGCTTGATCTCCAGCCCGACGACGAAGAAGAAGAGCGTCATCAGGCCGTCGTTGATCCAGGCCCGCAACGGCTCGATCAGCGTGAAGTCCCCGAGCGTCACCCCGGCCGGCGTCTCCCAGAACGACCGGAATGAATCCGAGAGGGGCGAATTCGCCAGCAGGAGGGCGGCCAGCGTGGCGGCCAGCAGGACCAGGCCGCCGGACGACTCGACCCGCATGAAGCGGACGAACGGCTCCACCAGGCGGCCGACGACCGTGGCCCGCTCCAGGCGGCCCAGCTCCTCGGTATAGAGGTCGATGTCCAGCACGCCCAGGAGGCGGCCCTCCGCGTCGACGACCGGGAAGGCCAGGAGGCGGTGCTGGATGAAGAACTCGCAGGCGTCGAGGACCGTGGCCGACGCGGGCAAGGTCACCGTCTTCCCGATCATGATCTCGGCGACGGTGGCCCCCGGGGGGCTCAGGACCAGCCGCCTCGTCGGCACCACGCCTTGCAGGCGGCCGTCCTCGTCGACGACGTAGAAGTAGATGACCCGGCCCGGGGGCGGATGCCGGCGGAGCCAGTCGAGCGCCTCGGCGACCGTCTGGTGCGCGAGGAGCGGGGTGAAGTCCTTCCGCATGCGATTGGTCGCCGGGTCGCTGAGTCGGGCCAGTTGCTGTTGCGACAAGTCTGCCGTCTCCAAGGGTCCGCGAGATCACCGAGCTTTCGTGAACGTCACCGGCAGTGCCTCCAGGCCGCGCAGCACCAGCCCGCGCCGCCAGCGAAGCGACTCCGGGCTCGCGGACAGGCGGAGGTCGGTCAGCCGAGTCAGGAGGGTGCCGAGGGCGACCTGCCCTTCCAGCCGGGCGAGCGGCGCCCCGAGGCAGTAGTGGGGGCCGAGCCCGAAGGACAGGTGGCGGTTCGGCTCGCGGGCGAGGTCGAGCGCGTCCGGGTCGGGGAACTGCCGATCGTCGCGGTTGGCCGAGGCGATCGCCGCGTAGACGAGCCCCCCGCGCGGGATGGTCACCCCGGCCACCATCACGTCCTCGCGGGCATACCGCTCGGTCGCCGTCTCCAGCGGGCTGTCGTGGCGGAGCAGCTCCTCCACCGCCGACCTGAGCAGCGTCGGGTCGTCCCTGAGACGCATCATCTGGGCGGGGTTCATGAGCAGCGCGAGCGTCCCGTTGCCGATCAGGTTCACGGTCGTCTCGTGCCCGGCGATGAGCAGGAGGAAGATCATCGCGACCAGCTCATCCTCGCTCAGTTGCTCGCCTTCCTCCTCCGCCCGGACGAGGGCGCCGACGAGGTCGTCGCGGGGGTGAGCCCGTCGCGAGGCGACCAGCCGCCGGATGTAGCGGAGGAACGCCAGGGCGCCCGGGATGGCCCTGATCATCCCCCAGCCCGACGGGGTCGCCGAGACGATCACGCGGGACCAGCGATGGAACCGGCGGCGGTCCGCGTCGGGGACGCCGAGCATCTCGGCGATGATGGTCGTGGGGATGGGCAGGGCGTAGTCGCGGATGAGGTCCATGCCCCCTCGCCGACCGGCCCCGGCGAGCAGCTCGTCGGCCAGGGACTCGATGCGGGGCCGCATCGCCTCGATCAGGCGGGGCGTGAACGCCCGCTGGACCAGGGTCCGCAGCCGCGTGTGATCAGGCGGGTCGACGTCGAGCATGTTCCGCTCCAGGGGCCGGAACACGCGGGGCACCCAGGGCTGCCTGGCGGCCTGCTCGGCGGTCAGGGCGGCCGCCTTGTCCTTCACGAAGCGTTCATCCTTCAGCACGGCGGCCACGTCGTCGTAGCGGGTGACGAGCCAGGCCGGTCGCCGGTCCGGCAGGGTGACCCGGTGGACGGGGCTCTCGGCCCGAAGGCGTGCGTAGAACGGATAAGGGTTTGCCTTGTGGGCGGGGCTGGCGATGTCGACGTCCATCGGTTCGGACTCGCCTCCATGGGGAGAAGAGGGAGGGCAGGCGAAGGTCATCGCCACCCGGCCACGGCCTGTTCGATGAGGGTCGCCGCGGCGGCGGTCCCGTCCTCGGCGCGGAGCCTCGCCCCGAGGTCGGCCGCCCGTCGCTGCATCTCGGGGTCGGTGGTGGCCGTCCGGATGGCCGTGGCCAGGTCGGTGGCGTTGAGCTTGCGTTGAGGGATGGGCCGCGGGCCGACCCCGAGTGCCGCCACTCGCCTGCCCCAGAACGGCTGGTCGGCGACGAACGGGCAGACGACCGAGGGCTTCCCCGCTCGCAGCGCGACGGCCGTCGTGCCCGCCCCGCCGTGGTGGACGACCGCGGCGACCCGGGGCAGCAGCCAGTCGTAAGGGACCGACTCGGCGACGTAGATGCCTGCCGGTGCTTCGGGGCATCCGAGCCCACCCCAACCCATCACGAGGATTCCCCGCTGCCCCGTCCGCTCCATGGCCTCCAGGACGATCCGAGTCGTCCTGGCCGGGTCGCGTCCGGCCATGCTGCCGAACCCGACGAGGACGGGCGGCGGCCCCGAGTCGAGGAAGTCACGGAGTCCCGGAGGAGGCTCCCAGCCCGGGGCCTCGTCGAGGAACCAGTAGCCCGTCACCACGACGCTCTCCGGCCAGTCGAAAGGTGGCGGCACCACGCTCGGGCTGAACCCCAGGAGCACCGGCACGGGTCGGCCGTCGGCACGGGCCAGCTCGTCGGCGAACAGCGGGCGGCGCGGCAGTCCCAGGGCCTCCTTCCTCCAGCGCGTGACGACCGAGCCGTACATGGCCCGGGTCAGCAGCGACATCGCGCGGTAGGTCATGCGATTGTACCGGCCCCCGAACCCCGGGTCGGGGGCGGCGAGGTTCGGGAAGGCCGCGGTCGGGACCCACATCGGGAGGGGGTCGGCCATGACGCCGGGGATGCCGAGGGCCTCGGCGATGTGGTAGCCGCCCACCGCCTGGGGGTGATAGACGACCACCTCGGCACCCTGCGCCGCCTGCCACTCCTCGGCGAGGGCCCGGCGGAAGATCGGCTTGAAGAGCCGTGCCGCCTCGGCCGTCCAGCGGAGCGAGCCGAGCACGCCGGTCTCGCTCACGGCCCTGCGGCCCACCTCGCCGCCGGCCAGCTCCAGGATATCGTTGTTGAGATACGCGTACCGCAGCCCGTTCTCCTCCACGAAGGGTGCCATCCCGCAGCAGGTGCAGACGGTCACCTCGTGCCCGCGGCCCTTCAGTGCCCGCCCCAGGGCCAGGAACGGCTGGACGTCGCCCCGGGTCCCGAGCGTCAGGAGGAGGACCCTCATCGCTCACAGGCCTTGGCCGTGCCGCCGACCGTGATCGCGTCGCCCCGGGCTTCCCAGCCCCGATACTCCGGCGTCGCGTCCTTCATCTCCCCGTACAGCCAGACCATGCGGTCCACGAACCACAACTTGCCGAGGAACGTCAGGGCCATGCCCAGCAGGGTGGGCCAGATCGCCAGCTCGGCCAGGCCCCAGACGATGAAGGGGACGCCGGCCAGGGAGACGCCCATCAGGATCCCGGGCACGAGGCGATGATGCCGGGGTAACGGGACCCTGTCGCGGTTCAACCAGACCCGCTCCCCCATGACTCCCCTGGAAGCCCAGTTGTCGGTCGACCGCGGCCTGGGGAACAGCCGGGGATTCAGCCAGGTCCAGAGCACGAGCAGGGCGACGGGGCCGAGGGCCCACTCGCCCAGCCAGGCCCTGCTCCAGACGGCGAGGACCAGGAGCGGCAGGGTCGCCACCCGCGTCCAGACGCTCCACGGATTGGCGTGACGCAGCCAGGTGGCCTCGTCCATCGCGAACGCCGCCGCGATCCCCTTTTCGAGGGTCATGAGTTCGCCTTTCGTCCCGACTTCCCGCCACCTTGCGACTCGGATGCAGGAGCGAGGCCCGAGCGAGGGCGGCGCCGGAGGGCGGGATCGATCGAGGTGACTGGTACGAGCCGGAAGGACGGGGGCGCGGTGCGAGAGCTACCAGCCGCCGCCGTTGGTGATGAAGAGCTTCAGGTAAAGCTCATTTTCAGATGTGCAAAAAACGGTATTTTGATGCATCGCCTTGCCGGACCGGGTGCCCCGTGAGTCGTGGCCTCGCCCATCCTACTTGGGGAGGGTCGCGGGTTACAAGGCCTGGAGGAGCCGCTTCGTGTCGAGCACGCCGCCCTCCGGGTCCCGCCGCTCGCCGGGTCACGTGGACGGGCCGGCCCGTGCCGACGTCCTCCGGGATGGATGCCCGACGAGGCGATGCGGGCGTCCGTCGGGGAGATTCTGCCCCCCTTCGCGAAATATTCCCGGGCCCGCACCGAATTCCCATTGTTTCCTCCTACATCGTGTAGTAAGCTGCTACTACAAGTTGTAGAACGAAGGCCGGGGGCGCGGGCACCATGACGGGAAACCAGCCGGGCTTGAGTGATGCCGAACGCGACGTTCTCAGGGTCCTCTGGGACCAGGGGCCGGGCACCGTCCGGGCGATCCGGGAGGCGCTGACGGCGCGCGACCGGACGTGGGCCTACACCACGGTCGCCACCCTGCTGCAACGCCTCCAGGTGAAGAAGTACATCGCCTCCGATTCCTCGGTCGTCCCGCACGTCTACCGCGCGGCCGTGACCCGGGACGAGCTGCTGGACCGCCGCCTCAAGGACGCGGCCGACGAATTCTGCGACGGCCAGGTGGCGCCCCTGCTGCTCGCCCTCGTCCAGGGGAACAGGTTCTCCCCGGAAGAGCTGGCCCGACTCCGTCAGCTCCTCGACGACGCGAAGCGTCAGCCCCGATCGAACAGACCCACCTCGTGAGCGACCGCGGCACGTCACGTTGGCATCCGTTGAGTAGGGAGCTCGCCCATGCTCATCCAAGCGCTCTGGTGGTTCGTGGAGACCACGCTCATCGCGGGGCTCCTGGCCGTGCTCGCCTCCCTCTGCGGCCGGTTGCGCGGGATCGACGCGTCGACCCGGCATCTCGTCTGGCTGATCGTCCTGGTGAAGCTGCTGTTCCCTCCCCTGTTCAACTCTCCCTGGACCTGGACCCGTCCGGAGCTCGGCGTTCACCTGACGCAGTCGACTCGAAATCTCATCGCCCCTGAAACGCCATCGATCCCGGAGGCGAGCGGACTCGCCGGCCGATCGGAACCGTCCTCGGCCGACGATGAACCGTTCCGGGCGCTGCTGGCCTCCTCGGACGCGGCCCCGGCCATCGAGCCCGGGGCCCCCGACCCGGCGGTCGACGCGCCGGGGCCCCCTGCGGAGATCATGCCCGCGCCGCCCGCGAGCCGCGGACCGGCCGACCTCGATCGCCGGTCCGAGCCCTCACGGATGGCGATCGTCCTGGGCTCCATCCCGGTCCTCGGCTGGTTCCTGATCGGCTGGGGGGCGATCACGCTGGTCCGGGCGTCCCTCGACCTGATCGCCATCATCCGGTTCCAGCATCGACTCCGCCTCGCGGTCCCCGCGCCGGCGTGGCTGGCGGCGGAATCCGAGGAGCTGGCCTCCAGGCTCGGCATCGCGGCGCCGGAGATCCTCGCCCTCCCCGGGCTGTGCACCCCGGTGGTCTGGTGCCTGGCCAGGCCCAGGCTGCTCGTGCCCGCGCACCTGATCAAGTCGCTGGATGCCGCGGGCTGGCGGGGCATCCTCGCCCATGAGCTGGCCCACCTCCACCGGGGCGACCACTGGGTCAGCCGGCTCGAGGTCCTCGCCTCCTGGCTCTGGTGGTGGAACCCGGTCTACTGGCTGGCCCGCCGTCGGATCGACGCCGAGGCCGAGCTGGCGTGCGACGCCTGGGTCGTCCGGCTCCTGCCGGACGAGCGGATGACCTACGCGGAAGTCCTCTTCGAAGTCTGCTCCAAGTTCTCGCTGACCGGTTCGCCGACCCCCGCCCTGGGGGTGGCCGGTTCAGGACGCTTCCTCGAAAGGAGATTGCACATGATCCTCGATCACCCGACGGAACGGCGCCGACCGTTCCCCTTGATGCTGGCCATCTGCCTCCTCGCGCTGCTCGCCCTGCCCTCCTGGACGCGCTCGAATTCGATCGCGCTGGCCGTCATGGACACGGAGGCCGGGAAGTCGCAGGACAAACCGCCGGCCGATGTCGCGACGGCATCGAGTGATGATGATGACGACCGCGATGACGAGGCCGACGACGCCGACGATGATGACGACGTGGATGACGAGGCCGACGACGCAGACGACGACGACGCGGATGACGAGGCCGACGACGACGCGGATGACGACGAGTCTCAGGACCGCTCGAAGGCCGACAAGGCATACAAGGGCGGCCGCGACGTCGACGAGAAGGCGATCGAGCAGAAGATCGAGAAGGAGATCGAGTCGGTCCTCGGCCCGGATTTCGAGAAGAAGATCGAGGCCCAGGCGGAGAAGCTCGCGAAGCAGATGGAGAAGCAGTTCGGGAAGGGCTCGGAGTTCGCGAAGTCCATGGAGGCCTTCGGCAAGGAGATGGAGCGCAAATTCGGCGACGGCTCCGAGTTCGCGAAGAAGATGGAGTCGCTGGGCAAGGACATGGAGAAGAAGTTCGGGCCCGGATCGGACTTCGCGAAGAAGATGGAGTCGCTGGGCAAGGACATGGAGAAGAAGTTCGGGCCCGGATCGGACTTCGCGAAGAAGATGGAGCAGAAGTTCGGGGAGAACTCCGAGCTCGCCAGGAAGATGAAGGAGGCGGTGAAGCAGGAGGAAAAGGCCAGGCACGACGCGGCGAAGCAGGAGGAAAAGGCCAGGCACGCGGAGGCCAGGGAGAGTGCCGACAAGGATGCGCACTCCTCCGATGAGCGGAAGGCCAGGGAGCTTCGCCGCCAGGACCGCATCAGGGCCCTGGAAGACAGGATCAATGGGCTCATGAAGGAGCTGAAGGAGCTGAAGGCGTCCGAGTCGGAGTGATCACCGGATCCTCCGCTTCACGTCCCTCCCCTCGCATCCGATGAACGCAGTGAAGGTCCCCCGCCCGGGCATCGCCCGGACCGGGGGCTTTTCGTTGCGCGGACCGCCGATCCCCGCCGCGGCCCCCGTTTCGGTCCCGGCTCGAGGTTGTTGATGATCAAAGGAGGACTCTCCAGGACGGGGGGCCCGCTGCCCTCGCGCGGCGCAACGGGAGGGAGCCTCCTCCGGCGGGGGCCTCTCCCCCAGGTCACACGGGCGGTGACGCGGCGACCTCTCCCGCCGCCAACCCGGCGGACGTCCGACTCAAGACTTTTCCGCCCTCACCTTCTCGAAATCGAGAACTTCCATTAACTTGTATGCATCGACCGAGTCCCACTTCTGTCGTTGCATGCATGTTTCGGCAGGGAAGCCGGAGTGTTCGCCTGTGTTCGCTGCCCTTCACCGAGACACCCGAGGCCGCCATGGACACGCAGCGTAACCTTCTCTTCGGCCTGCTGGCTTACCAGAAGGGGGTGATCGACGCCGATTGCCTCGCCGAGACCTGCGCCGCCGGATCGATCGACCAGACCGTCCCGCTCGCGGATCGGCTGGTGGCGCGCGAGATGATCACGGTCGATCAGCGGGAGCAGATCGATGAGCTGTTGCGCAAGCAGCTGGCCGCCCACGACGGGAACCCCGAGGCGACGCTGGCCGCGAACCTCGACCGCCGCTCGCTGGAGGCCTTGAAGCACGCGAAGGCGGCCGAGAACGGGGCGGGCGAATCCTCTCCGGTGGTGGATGGCGCCACGGCGGCCTACGAACCGACCGGCCCGGTCCTCATCGGCTCCCTGAGCCCCGAGGACAATGAGAGCCGGGAGCGGTACACGCTCACCCACCTGTACGCCAAGGGCGGGATGGGCCAGGTCTGGCTGGCCCACGACCCGGCCCTGGGACGCGAGATCGCCCTGAAGGAACTCCGCCCCGACCAGATGGGCGTCCAGTCGATCTGCTCGCGGTTCCTGACGGAGGCCCGGGTCACCGCCCAGCTCGAGCATCCCGGGATCGTCCCGGTCTACGAGCTCGGCGACAAGAACCTCCCGTACTACACCATGCGGTTCGTGCGCGGGGGCACGCTCAGCCAGGCCGCGCGGGCCCATCACAAGGCCCGCGTCGCGGGCAAGGCGGACCAGGTCGAGATGGTCCGGCTCCTGAGCGCCTTCGTGGGCGTCTGCCACGCGATGGCCTACGCGCACTCGAAGGGGTTCATCCACCGCGACCTCAAGGGCCAGAACGTCGTGCTCGGGGACTTCGGCGAGGTCATCGTCCTGGACTGGGGCCTGGCCAAGCGCATCCATCCCGGGCCGGGCGGCGAGCAGGACGGCCCCCTCGACGACTTCGAGGAGCAGCCCGAGCCGGTGAGCGGCGAGGCCCCGGCGGAGACGCTCGCCCCGGAGACGAACGGCTCGGCCGTCAACGGGTCGGCCGTCAACGGCTCGGCCGTCAACGGGTCGGCCGCAAACGGGTCGGCCGCCGGCTCGGCCGCCCGCAGATCGAGCCCTCGCTTCGAGTCGGGAGCCGGGCCGGAAGGGACGATCCAGGGCCAGATCCTCGGCACCCCGGCGTTCATGGCCCCCGAACAGGCGTCGGGGCGCCAGAACGAGACCGACGCCCGCACCGACGTGTACGGCCTGGGGGCGATCCTCTACGAGGTGCTGACCGGCCAGCCCCCGTTCCACGCGAGGACCACCAACGAGCTGCTCCACAAGGTGCGGCACACGCCCCCGAACCCTCCCCGGCAGATCAACCCCGAGGTCGATCCGGCCCTGGAGGCCGTCTGCCTGAAGGCCCTGTCGAAGGCCCAGGGCGATCGCTACGGCTCGGCCTCGGATCTGGCCCAGGAGGTCCAGCGGTTCCTCGCCGACGAGCCGGTCCAGGCCTGGCCGGAGCCCTGGACCCGACGCGCCCTGAGGTGGGCCAGGAAGCACCGCACCGGCGTGGCCGCCGCGGCCGGGCTGCTGGTCACGTCGACCGTGGCCCTGGGCGTCAGCACCGCGCTGATCTCCCGCGAGCGAAACGAGGCGCTGCTCCAGGGTGAGCAGGCCAGGACCGCCGTGAACGACTTCTACGTCGACGTCGCGGAGAACCTGCTGGAGGACCGGCTCGACCCGCTCCAGGAGAAGACCCTGAGGAAGGCGCTGGGCTACTACGAGAAGTTCACCGCCTACGCCGCCCACGACCCGAAGGTCAAGCTGGAGAAGGGGCAGGCCTACCGTCGCATGGGCGACATCCAGCGCAAGCTCGGCCAGCCCGAGCAGGCGGACGGGTCCTTCCGGCAGGCCCTGGCCATCCTCGAGCCGCTCGCCCGGGAACGGCCCGACGACCGCGAGGTCCGCCGCGCCCTGGCCACGGCCAGGATCCGCCTGGGGGACTTCCTGCTCCGGGGCAGCCGGCTCGACGAGGCCGATCGCGAGTTCAAGGAGGCGGCCGCCGCGCTGGAGGCGTCCTCGCCGGGAGGCCCCGCGGACCCGGACGACCGCTGGCTGCTGGCGAAGGCCCTGGGCGGGCAGGCCGAGCTCGCCCGCCGCAAGGAGGATCCCAAGGGCGCCAGGTCGGTCGCCGGCCGCTCCTGCGAGCTGCTGGAGGACGTCCTGGCCTCGAAGCCCGAGGATCCCCAGGTCCGCAACGACCTGGCCCAGGCGAACGACTTCCTGGGGAAGACGGCGCGCGACCTCGGCGACACCCAGGCCTACGAGAAGGCCTACCGGCGGGCCCACGAGCTGCTCGATACGCTGATCGCGAAATTCCCTACCGTCGCTCGCTACCGTGAGACGATGACTCATATCTGCAACGGCCTGGGCGAGTTCGAACGCAAGTCCGGCCGCGTGGCGGAATGCGAGGCCCTCTGGAAGCGGCAGCTCAGGGAGGCCGAGCGGCTGGCCGCGGATTTCCCGGGCCGCCCGGAGTACCAGCGGCTGCTCGCCGGCGGCTGCTCGAACGTCGGCGGCGTGCTCGCGGAACAGGACCGGATCGCGGAGGGCGAGCCGATCCTCCGGCGGGCGATCGACCTGGATCGGACGCTCCTGAAGACCTATCCCCAGGACCAGGAGCTCGTCCTCGACCTGGGCACCTGCTCGTACAATCTCGGCTACCTCCAGTTCCGGAGCGGGCAGCCCGAGCCGGCGATCCAGACGCTGGACGGCGCCTACGAGGAGGTGGCGGTGATCCCCGGCGCGCCGGCCCGGGCGCGACGGATCCAGGCCGTGGCCCGGCGCTACCGGGGCGAGGCCCTCGAGGCCCTGGGCCGGAACCAGGCCGATGAAGCCTACCGGGAGGGCGTCACCATCCTCGAGAAGCTGACCGCCGAGGCGCCCGAGAACATCCCCTATCAGATCGAGTATGCCCAGTGCCTGGAGAAGCTCGCGGGGAGGCTCGCCGCCTCCGGCAAGCCCGACGATGCCGAGTCGCTCTATCAGCGCGCCCTCGCGGCCCTGGCCTCCAAGCCCTTCGCCGAGCTGCCCCGGGCCGGCCGTCTCGAGAAGGCCATGCTCCTGAGCAACCTGGCCCTCTTCCGGCACGAGGCGAAGCGTCCGGGATCGAGGGAACTCTTCGTCGAGTCGATCGACATCGCTCGCCGGCTCGCGGCCGACGTCCCCTCGACCGCGAAGGAGCACCAGGTGCTGGCGCTGGCCCACAACAACCTGGGAGAGACGCTCAAGGAAACGGGGAAGTACGAGGAGGCCCTGTCCGAATTACAGGTCGCCCTGGATAAACTGGACGAGATCGTCGCCGCCGCACCGAACTCCGTCGAGAACCGCGGGCACTTCGGGTATGTCTTCGATCAGCAAGGCCAGACCCTGCTCCTGAAGGGCGATGCCAGCGAGGCGAGGGTCGCGTTCGCCAATGCGGTGAACCAGCAGAAGACCGCCCTGAAGCTCACCGGAGGCCGGTCGAAGGACGTTCGCGACGCCCTGACGGGCAGCCTCGTCCGGCTCACCGAAGTCAATCTCTCGCTCGGCGACTACAACGGCACGATCCAGTCGGCGGTCGACCTCGCCCAGGCGAACCAGCATTCCGCCGACGTTCAGATGAGGGCGGCCAGGTACGTGGGCGAATGTGCACTCAAGCTCGAAAAAGACGCCAGGCTCTCGAAGGAGCGCAAGGAGGAGCTGACGCGGGATTGCCTCGGTCGAACCGTCGTCATGCTTCGCCAGGCGGTCGACCTCGACGCGAAGCTGGCGGAGGCGATTCCCAACGACGAGGTCTTCAAGGAACTGCTTGAGCGCCCGGCCTTCCGGAGCATGATCGAGAGCATGGTCAGGACCGAGCCGCGAAGCTGACCCGGCCCGGCCCGGGAACGGTCGCTCGCCGCCCGGCACGCCGGCCGGGCCGGCGGCCTGACTCCAGCGGGTGGCGTGTGTCGGTGTTCAGATTCATGGCGCGTCGGACGGGATGCCCTCCCATCTCTGGGGGCGATGCATCCCCACAACGCGTAAAGCTCTGCTGGCCAGGCTCTCGCGAAGCCGATTCGGTGTAGGGTGGGTCAGCCGCCGCAGGCGGCGCAACCCACCGGCATTTTGGTGGTTTGCGCCTTCCAAGCTCAGCCGAGCCACCCGACCGGAATGACCTCCGCTCCGACCCATGGGTCATGCATCGCTGTGCGGGAGAGGATCGGGTGGGGAGCGATTGACGTGCAGTGGAACCGCGCACGGCCCGGTGCCTGGAGATCCGTTCGGCCGCGACGCAAGAGGCGGTGGCCCGAAGCACGCCCCGGGTCACCGCCCATATGTTGTCCCTCCACGATCGGGCGAGGATTCCTCCTCGGCTTCAGGAGGGCCGAAGCTTCCTGCGCCGCCGGATGGTCCAGAGCAGCGGCACGCCGACCCCGGCGCCGAGGAGGATCAGGGACGCCGGCTCGGGGACGATCGTCAACCGGACGGTGCCCGTGGCGGTGAAGGGGTCGCCGTCGATCGTGTGGATATTCGCGGTCCAGTTGATGTCGACGAAGTACGAGGGGGGAAGTTCCGGGAGACTGATGGCCGTCAGCACCTTGAACTGACCCAGGTAATCGTCACCGGGGCCGGCATTCGCGATGGCCGGGCCCGCGTTGATGAAGGTCACGTCCGCGAACGGGACGATCGTGGGAGGAGCGTAGCCGGGGATCGGTCCGCTCGGCAGGTTCACGAACGTCGTCGCCCAGGGGCCGCTCGGTACCCCCCCCGGCGCGCCGGTCGTCGAATCGGGGTACTCGACCCCGGCCAGGGAATGCAGGGTGATCGTATCGGTCGCGAGAACCTGATAACCATCCTCGAGGTAGAATTCGAGGATGTAGAAGTAAAACGGATCGCCGAACGGCTTGAGGCCGCCTCCGGTGATCTTGATGCCGGCGGCCTGCGCCGAGCCCTCGGTGCCGAAGTAGGCCCCGAGCACCGCCAGCCCGATCAGGCATGTCCTTATCCAGCTCGCTCGCCGCATTTCACGTCTCCAGAGAGTTCGTCCGAACGTACGGGGACCGCGAATTCCCTCTCTGCCGCCGCTCGCTCCCTCGCGAGACGTTTTGACCCTTCCTGAGCCATCCAGCGTGTTACGAATGGATTGATGAATCGGAGGTCGTATCTTAAGCGACGTGCGCGAACCAGGACAATCAATTTTCCGGCGCTGTTGAAGGATCGAAACGGACATGTCGCAGAACCGTCGCTGCTGGCATGCCCGGATCTTTCGGCCCATGCGGCGTTTGTGCAACAGGCGTTAAATGCTGCGTGCGCCGCATCGCGCACCCGGATCGGGCGTCGGGGCGGGACGAGACGCCCGATCCGTGCCCATGCCGTGCTCAGGCCTGGCGATTCGCCGCCTGCATCCGCGGTTCGCTGAAGGCCCCGACCCGCGGCTGGACGAGGCGATACCAGTCCCGGAAATCGAGGCTGATCGTGTCCTCGTGCGTCCCCGCCTGGAGGACGACCTGGCCGTCGGTCCGGAGCGACTCGTCCATGATCACGTCGACGTCGTCCCAGTGCCGCAGGGCGGGGATGGCGCCGGTCTCGACGTCGGTGAAGACGCGGTCCATCTCGGGCTCGGATGCGAGGCGGACCTGATCGGCCCCCACCATCCGGCGGACGTCCTCCAGGACGACCCTCCGGCTCGCCGGCAGGACGAGCTCGAAGAGCCGGCCGTCGGCGACCACGGCCACGACCTTGGCCAGCGAATGCCCGCTGATGTGTTCGCTCTGGGCGACCTCCTGGCATGTGAAGGCCTCGCGGTGATGGCTCTCCTCGAAGGCGACCCCGCGTTGTTGCAGCAGCTCCTTGATCCAGGTTGCGGTTGCCATGGCTTCAGCCCCCCTTGCACGTAGGTGTCTCGGGCCTGGCGGAACCCTCCGACTCTGATCGGCCCCGCTGATGGAGCCCCGGCAGGAGTCCGATCCCCATGGCTCGCGAACGGAGCCGCACGACCTGAAGTGCCTGCGATGCCCGGCGTCGACGGCCCCGGCCGTGCCGCTCGATGCGGGACCGGACCACCCTGCCTGGATGCTCCAAAGCCCCTCACGAGGCTCAGGTGTTATCAGTATCTATTTATGATAATTCCGCCGCGTCCCGGGTGTCAAGCGGCAACCGGGCCCCGCACCCCGACGAGGGCCGAGGCGGGACCCGTCCGCAGGAGCTTCACGCGCTCAGGCCGCCGCGCCGACGCCCTGGGCCTGGCCGGCCCTGCCCCGAGGCGCCTGGTGGCGTTGCCCCACCGACACCTGGACGACCGCCGGGACGTATTCCGGCACGAAGCTGGCGATGTCCGAGGACGTCGAGCCGGGCAACCCGGCCGCGAAGGCGTAGGTGTAGCGGCCCGGCGTTGCGTTGGGGCGGGAGGGTTGAGTGGCCGGGAGCAGGCCGGCCGGGACGCTGATGCGGACCGTGGCCCCCTTGATCCGCACCGCCTCGGGCGGGAGCGTGACGGAGCTGACTTCCTGTCCCTGGCGGTCCAGCAGGGCGACCGTCCCCTCGGGCCCGTCCGGGCCCGTCGCCACGGCGACTTCCGCGTCGTAGAGGATCCCCGGCCGGATGTTCAGGAAGCCCGGCGACCTGGCCCCGCCGCGATTGATCAGGAAGAGGTACTCCGCCGGCTCGGAGACCTGGATCGGGCCGAGCACCTTGCCCGTCAGGCTGTAGCCTCGCGACGGGTTGAGCTGGACGCTCGCGGCCGTCACGTCGAGGTCCATCCGCCTGGGGCCGTGGTAGGCCGTGTTGAACATCGGCGCCTTGATCGCCTGCCCGTCGACGGTGCCCTGATAGGGGGGATGGCTCCCGAGGCTGAGCTGGTAGAGCCCGTCCCGTCGTCCCGTCGGCTGGAAGGACTTCAGGGCCGATCGCGGGATCGGGTTCGCGGGGGGAGGCGATTGATCGAAGAGCGAGAGCAGGCTCGGGAGGTCTCGCGTCTCGAGGAGCTCGCCCGTCGGCCTCTGGTGCCTTCGCGCAACCCGCCCGACCCGGGCATCCCGCGCCCTCCGGTCTCCTCGCCTCATCGGCCGCACTCCCTGAGTGGTCCCTGCCTTCACCAGGCGCCCGGCGCCCCGCTCCGTCACCTCTTCATACAAGCTGGAGCACGAGAGGCAACCTCCGGGCCGTCGCCGCCCGGCGGTCCCTCCGATACGTCGGGCTCAACGTTCACGTCCGGCAATCTCGACGAGATCCTCGCCCACTTCAATCAAGCCGCGGTCACACGCGTCCGACGATCGGAAGCCTCAAGGAACAGTCGTCCCGCGATCCGTCGGCCCGCCGGATTCACACCATGTTTGCTGGCATGGATTAGATATCTGATCGGGTGTACAGAAACCAGTCGCGTAACGGGAATATGGCTCCGGTCATCAGCTTGCATGCATTTAACTCTGCGGTTGTTCATGCCGTTGCCCTTCCTGCCCCGATTTCCCGCATTCTCAATGCCTCGGTCTCTCTCAGGCTTTCTTAGACTGGTTGAACAGTATATTGCCCGACTCCTTGAAGGATCCGGCAAGATTTATCCATTAATCCAAGTCTGTTAACAAAAGCAGCCATGATCAGGCATTCGATGAAAGATGACAACATGCGAGGCCGGTCGCTTGATTCAGCCGATGCGCGTGCTGTAATGGGCACCCAATGACCTCCGCTCGCGACGGGCGGAGGCGAACGGTCGTGAAGGCCCCACCGTGTCGCAGTCCGCGCGGTGGGGCCCTTTTTTTATCGCCGAGGATACTCCGTTGAACTTCTTCCATCAGCTTTCACGCCGGTCGGCGACCGATCCGGGCGGGAGGTCGCGAGCCGCCAATGGCCGCCGGGTCAGGGACCGTCGCCGGCCCCGGGGGCGGCGGATGCTCACCCTCGATTCCCTCGAGCAACGCCTCGTCCTCTCCTGGCCGACTGTCGGGGAGGTGCTGAGCGGCACGGCGGACACGGCGATCGTCGGCACGGTCATCTACGACCTGGACCGGAGCGGGTCGCGCACCTCCGGGGAGGACGGGATCAGCGGCTGGACGGTCTACCTGGACCTCGATCGCAGCGGCACGCGGAACACGGACGCCGACGGGGTGCTCGAGCCGGCGGCCGTCACCAATCAGGACGGCGATTTCCGCCTGGATCATCTGCGGCCCGGGGCGTACCTGCTCGCCCAGGTCATCCCCGACGGCTGGACGCCGACCTCGCTCGCCGCCCAGGACGTGGTCGTCACCCTCGGCCACGACACGAAGGCCGATTTCTTCAACTTCGCCGGCGGGGAGATCGTCGGCGCGGTCTGGAGCGACCTGAATAACGACGGCGTCCGCGATGTCGATCCGGGCACCGGGGCGTTCACCGACCCGGGCCTTGCCGGCTGGACCGTCTTCCTCGACCTCGATCACAACCGGATCGTCGACCCCGGCGAGCCCACGGCGATCACCGATGCGGACGGGCAATACCGGTTCACGAACGTGCCCGCGGACGAGTACCGGGTCACCGAGGTCCTGCCCGCCGGCTGGGAGCCGACCGCCGGCTTCGACGACCGTCAGGACGTGGTCGTCACCGCCCTGGCGACCTCGACGCAGGACTTCGGCAATTTCAGCCTCGGCAGCGGCGCCATCGTCGGCACGGTCTGGAACGACCTGAATAACGACGGCGACCGCTCCGTGGACCCGGGCACCGGGGCGTTCACCGAGCCGGGGCTGGCCGGCTGGACCGTCTTCCTCGACCTGGGCGGGGACGGGAACCTTGACCCCGGCGATCCCACCGCGATCACCGACGAGTCGGGGCATTACGCGTTCCTCGGCCTCGCCGGGGGCTCTTACCAGGTCACGGAGGTCGTCCCCGAGGGCTGGTCTCCCGCCGACGGTTTCGGCACCAGCCAGCTCGTCGACGTCAACGCGGGCGAGACCGCGACCGCGGAGGACTTCGCGAACTTCACGGTCCTGAACGGGTCCATCCGGGGAACCGTCTGGAACGACGTGAACCGCAACGGGATCCGGGACACGGACCTCTCCGGCGCGTTCACCGAGCCGGGCCTGGCGGGGTGGGTCATCTACCTCGACCGCAATCGCAACGGGATCGCCGATGAAGGCGAGCCCACGGCCCTGACCGACGGCAGCGGATTGTACACCTTCCCGGATCTTCAGGTCGGCGAATACGAGGTTCGCGAGGTCCTCCCGGCCGGATGGGAGACTGCCCCGACCTTCGACGACAACCAGTCGGTCGTCGTCCTTTCGGGCGTGGAGACGGTGGCCGGCGATTTCGCGAACTTCAACCTCTCGACGGCCATCCCGGGCTCGATCGCCGGGATCGTCTGGGACGACGCCAACGCCAACGGGCTGCGGGATACCGACCCCTCCACCGGCACGTTCACCGAATCGACGCTCGAGGGGCGGCTGGTCTTCCTGGACCTGAACGGCAACGGCGGCCTCGATCCGTCCGAGCCGCAGACGCTCACCGCCGCGGATGGCTCCTACGGCTTCACCAACGTCCAGCCGGGGACGGTGTACGTCGTCGAGGTCGTGCCCACGGGCTGGCGCGCCACCGTGCCGGCCGGATCCGTCTACAGCCTCGCCCTCAAGAACGGGCAGGACGCCACGGGGCTCGACTTCGGCAACCAGGCCCTGCGCGAGGCCGGCATCAGCGGCACGGTCTTCGCGGATCTGAACCACAACGGGTCTCGCGACCCCGGCGAGCAGGGGCTCAGCGGCCTGACGGTCTACCTCGACCTCGACAACAACGGCGCGCTCGACCCGACGGATCCGCAGACCCAGACCTCGGTGGACCAGTTCTACACGCCCGGCGTCGACGAGGCGGGGAGTTACGGCTTCACGCACCTCGGCCCCGGGACCTACACCGTCCGCGTGATCGTCCCGGAGACGCTGGGCGCGACGCCGGCGAGCGAGCTCCGGCACGTCGTCACCCTCGGCACGGCCGAGACGCGCACGGGCGTCGACACGGCCGCGATCTACCGCCCGAGCGAGATCCACGGCATCCGGTTCGACGACCAGAACGGGAACCATCAGCGGGATCCCGGCGAGCCCGGCGTGAGCGGGGTGGTCGTGTACGTGGACCTGGATCGGGACGACGCCCTCGACCCCGGCGAGCCGAGCACGCTCACGGCGTCCGACGGCTCCTACAGCTTCCCGGAACTCGCGAAGGGCTCCTACGTCGTCCGCCAGCTCGTCGCCGCCGGGGAGGATTCGACCTATCCAACGACCGGGGGCGGGGTGCTCTGGCCGGACGGCGTGAGCAACCCCGCCGTGGGCAACGTGACGCCAAAAAGCATCACGACCGCCCTGAGCAACGGCCAGTCGTATTCCCAGAGCGTGAGCCTCACCCTCCCGGGCTCCGGGGCGCTGACGAACCTGGTGGACGTCTTCCTGCTCTTCGATGACACGGGCAGCTTCGTGAACAACAGCCCGATCGTGCGGGCCGCGTTCCCGGAGATCATCTCGCAGTTGCTGGCCGCGCTGCCCGGCATCGACCTGGGCTTCGGGGTCGGCCGGTTCGAGGAGTACGGGAACTTCGCCTACGAGTACGACACGGGCCGCCCGTTCGTCCTGAATCAGCCGATCGTGGCCGCCGGCACCGCCGGCTACATGACCTCGATCCAGGCCGCGCTGGACCGGACGACGCCCGGCTACGGCGGCGACCAGCCCGAGACCGACATCGAGGCCCTCTACCAGCTCGTCACGGGCCTGGGCTTCGACGGCAACAACAACGGCTCGGCGCTGGACAGCGGCGCGGCGGGGCTGGTCTCGACGCAGCTCAACCCCGGCTTCAGCGGCGACGTCCCGCCCTTCGCCTCGTTCCAGCCGGACCCCTCGGGCTCGGTGCTCCCGGCCGCCGGCACCGTCGGCGGGGCCGGCTTCCGGGCCGGCGCGCTGCCGATCGTCCTGGTGGCGACCGACACCGGCTTCGCCTATCAGCCGAAGGGGGAGTCGACCATCACCGGCGTCGGCGGCGTGAGCCTGCCGCTGAGCGCGTTCGCCGAGACGTCCCGGCCGACCACGCCCTACGGATCGGGCGCGGGGATCCAGCAGACGATCACCGCGCTCAACGCGCTGGGGGCCCTGGTCATCGGCCTGGGCACGAACACCGAGCACACGCTCGACCCGCGCCAGGCCCTGGAATCGCTCTCGATCATGACGGGGGCGATCAACCGGACCGCGAACCCGATCGACAACGGGACCCCGACGCCGATCGCCCCGGGCGACCCGCTCTACTTCCAGATCGCCTCGGGCTTCTCCGCCAGCGTGTCCAGCGGCGTCGTCAGCGCGATCCAGAACGCGGTGACCAGCGTGGCGGTGGACGTCACCGTCAGGGCGTCCGACCCGCGGGTGCACATCGTCAACCACACCGGGACCCGCCCGGGCGTCGGCTCGGGCCAGACGGCCACCTTCGATGTGGAATTCGTGGGCGACGGGGCGCCGCACCGGTTCGACCTCCAGTTCGTCCGGGCGGGCACGAACGTCGTGCTCGGCTCGATCCCCGTCGTGCTGGGGACGACGATCCCCGGCCAGGGGTATGAGTTCGAGGATCTCGAGGACGGCGAGATCGCTGAGAGCGTGGACTTCGGCGCGAGCGCCTCGACCAACTCGGCCCCGACCGCCCTGGCGATCTCCAGTACGTCGATCCTCGAGAACAAGCCGGCGGGCACGGTCGTCGGCAGCTTCACGGCCACCGACCCGGATCCCGACCAGGTCTTCGCCTTCAGCCTGGTCCCCGGAGACGGCTCGGCGGACAACGGGTCCTTCTCGGTCTCCGGCAACCAGCTCGTGACCAACGGGGCGTTCAACTTCGAGGCGAAATCCAGCTACGCGATCCGCGCCCGGGTGACGGACCAGGGCGGCAAGAGCTTCGAGCAGACCTTCACGATCAGCGTCACCAACGTGAATGAGGTCTCCGGCTTCGACGTGCAGCGCGGGGCGACCCAGCGGTCCTACATCCGCTACGTCGACCTGGCGTTCGAGAGCACCGACGGCCTCGCCTCGTTGATCAGCGGCGGCCGGATCTCGCTGACCCGCGCCGACCTGGACGGCAACAACCCGGTGAGCGTCCCGATCGCCCCGGGCGTGCTGTCGGCACAGGGGAACACCGTGGCCCTTGACTTCGGGGCGCAGGGGATCGGCGGGAACCGGCTGACCGCCGCGGGCGACGGCTACTACGTCCTGAGCATCGACCAGGATGGGGACGGCGTGGCCGACGCCACGCGGCGATTCTACCGCCTGCTGGGCGACGTCGACGGCGACCGCGCGGTCACCAGCACGGATGCCGCCCTCATCCTCGGCGCCCTGGGCCAGATCGGGCCGGCGCTCGAGGCGGACGTCACGGGCGACGGCGTCGTCAACGCGCTGGACCGCGTGATCGCCATCCGGCAGCGCAATCGGCGGCTCGGGTCCTCCCTGCTGATCGATGACTGAGGAAAGGACGACCTCTCGACGATCACTCCGCCTTGCCCCGCATGCAGACAGTTCCCCTGAGATCGACCCTGGAGTTTTCATCTGATGTTCCTGCTTCACCGTCGTGCGGCCCTGCTCATTGTTCCCATGTTCCTCGCCGTGGCCCAGGCGCCCGCGTGGGGAGGGTTGATCCTCTCCGCCGGGCCGCTGACCTTGACGCCGGGCGCGGGGAGCACCGGCACCATCACCATCAGCGTCGCCAGCAGCGATGGCACCGATGTGCTCGATGCCTTCGGGGTCGAGTTCCGGCTCACCAGCTCGACCGGCCACTACCTCTCCTTCGTGAGCCCCCCGGCCGACGCCCAGCTCGGCGATCCGGCCTACCTCTTCCACGACGACAGCGTCTCGGAACTGGTCGGGCCGCCCTCGGGGAGTGTCTCGACGGTCGACAACCCGGATGACACCTACATCGGGGGAGACGGCACGCTCTCCGGCCTGGGAGTCGCCGTCCCCACCCAGGATGCGGCGAAGATCCTCCTGGTCCTGCAGGTCACCGTGCCCGAGGATTCCGGCGTCCAGGACGGGGACGTGTTCCAGCTCTCGCTGATCCGCGGGCCGTCCACCTTCTTCCTCGGGCCGATCCCCTCGGACGGCGAGCCGCCGTCGCTGGATGTGCGCTTCGACGGCGCCTCGATCCGGATCTCGGCCGTCCCCGAGCCGTCGTCGCTCGTGACCGCGGCGATCGGGCTGACCCTGGGCCTGGGGGGCATCGCCTTCCGCCGCCGTTTCAGGCCCCTGGCAACCCCGAAGCCCTGATCCACGCGCGGATGTCGCCCGCCGGCTCATCCGCCAGCCCTCCGGGGCCGCGCCGCGCGGGCGGCGCCGGGCGAGCCGCCGGGAGCCCCGGGGGTTGCTTGCGGGCCGGGAGCCCACTCTAATTGAGGGGTCCTCACCGCGAGATGACCGAGGGGACCTTCTCCCCGACCGAAAGCCGTCCCGGGCAATCACACGACCGCGAAGAGACAGGGGCTCAGGCAATGAAACCCGCAGGCAAGGTCACGCGCCGGCGCTTCGCCGGCAGCGTCGCTGTCGGTTCGATCGCGTTCCCGGCCATCGTGCCCGACACCGTCTTCGGCACGGCCACGCGATCGGCCCCGAGCGAGCGGGTCACCGTCGCGGTCATCGGCTGCGGCAAGATGGCCAACGATTATCATCTCCCGGAGCTGCTCCGCCTCGGGGACGACCAGGTGGTGGCCGTCTGCGAGGTGGACCCGAAGCGGCGCGAGCACGCCAGGCGGCGGGTCGAGAAGGCGTATGACCAGAGCGCCGGTTCGAAGGGGTGCGACGCCTACGCCGATTTCCGCGAGATCATCGGCCGCAAGGACATCGACGCGGTCTGCATCGCGACGCCCGAGCACTGGCACGCGATCCCGGCCATCGAGGCGATGAAGGCGGGCAAGGACGTCTACTGCGAGAAGCCGCTGACGCTGACGCTCGCCGAGGCGAAGGCGTGCATCGACGCGGCCCGGAAGTACCAGCGCGTCTTCCAGACCGGCAGCCAGCAGCGGTCGAACGTCTTCGGCCAGTTCCGCGAGGCGGCCGAGATCGTCCGCAGCGGCCGCCTGGGGCAGATCCAGACCGTCACCGTCGGCGTCGGCGGGCCGAGCCGCCGGTGCGACCTGCCCGCCGAGCCGATGGAGCCCGGCCTGGACTGGGACCTCTGGCTCGGCCCCGCCCCCGAGCGGCCGTATCACTCGATCCTCAGCCCCCGGGGCGTCCACAACCACTTCCCGAACTGGCGGCAGTACCGCGAATATGCCGGCGGCGGGCACGCCGACATGGGGGCCCATCACTACGACATCGCCCAGTGGTGCATGGGCATGGACGGCTCGGACCCGGTCGAGGTCATCCCCCCGATCGATCCCCATGCCGATCACGGCGTGGTCTATCGCTACGCCAACGGCGTGGTCATGGTCCACGGCGGGCCCAGCGGCTGCACCTTCACCGGCACCAAGGGGACGATGCGGATCGACCGCAACCATCTCTCGAGCGACCCGGCGGCGATCGTCAAGAAGCCGCTCGGCGAGAAGGACGTCCATCTCGAGAAGTCTCCCGGCCATCACCGCAACTGGCTGGACTGCATCCGCTCGCGCCAGCGCCCGGTCGCCGACGTCGAGATCGGCGCACGCTCGGTGGCCATCACCATCCTGGGCAACATCGCCTACTGGAACCGCCGCCCGCTCCGCTGGGACCCCGTGAAGTGGGAGTTCATCGGCGACGCGGAAGCCAACAAGAAATGGCTCGACCGCGAACGCCGCGACCCCTGGAAGCTGCCGGTCGTCTAGGCCCAATGCACCTCAGTTAACAACCAGTGAGCGGGCTTTCTGGTCGGGTGGGTCAGCCGATGGATTCGGCGCAACCCACGAGATGCCGGTGGGTTGCGCATCGCAGGCGATGCTGACCCACTCGACGATCTACGAACCGCGAGTCGGCGACTGGGCGTCGTCACGCGTCGTGCCGGCTACGGAGGCGACGGGGAATAGTGCTGGTCGCCGCCCGACCCGCCGGGCACCCGACTCGGGCCGTCGGCGGCATAGATGACGTCCCGGCCCCAGCCTTCACAGGACAACATCTGGTGCATCCGGCAAGTCCCTTTCGGGGGAATCGGCCGCATGCCACTTCCCCCCTTGCAAAGGGGGGACACAGGGGGGTCCCGGGCCGATCGGCGCCGCACCGCCCCGGGCTTCGACCTCCCTACCCCCTTGACAAGGGGGAGTCCGGCATTCGTCGCCACCGCAGCACACCCGCGGCGTCAAACGACTTGCCGGATGAACCACATCTTTGCATCTTTGCGCCCTTTGGAGCGATCTCGCCCAAAGATGCAAAGACGCTAAAGATGCAAAGACGCTAAAGACGTGGGCGGGAAGCTGCCGGTCGTCTAGGCCCCCATCCGGCACACCCTCCCACAAGTCGCCCCGAGTGCGCCCCATGCACTCTATGCACTGCATGGGATGGATCAGCGGCCATCCGTGGGGACTTCGCCTCCATGCGCGCATACAGCGCATGGGGCGCAGCCGGCGGGTGGCTGGGGTCTCGTCCGCGGCAGGTGGAACGGGCGCGGGAGCGGCTGGGGGTCGCCTCCCGGCGCGAAGGGTTCGGGGAGGGCGCGAGGTGGCGTTGGTCGCTCCGACGTCTGCCGCGGTCGCCTGGAGAGCCTTCCGCGGCGTAGATCCCGCCAGCACAGGGAACACATTCGCGCGGGATCTTCGGGATCTTCGGGATCTTCGGGATCTTGGGATTTTCGTGAGGGGGCGGATTCCTGGGATCCCCACTCCTCGACGAAGGCCCCGAAGATCCCGAAGGCCCCGAAGATCCCGAAGGCCCCGAAGATCCCGAAGGCCCCGAAGATCCCGGCGGGTGGCTAGGGTCTCGTCCGCGAGACCCCGGGTCGCGTGCCGTGGAGCCGGGGTCCGGCCCGGACCCCAGCCACCCGGCGGGCAGGGATACGGTCCCCCTCGCCCCCGCTCGCGGGGAGAGGGCCGGGGTGAGGGGTCCGGGGTGCCCGCCGAGGCCCGCTCCGCCCTCACCCGGCACTTCGTGCCACCCTCTCCCGCTCTCGCGGGCGAGGGGATGTGAGGGGCGCGGCGCTCGCGGGGCAGAGGGCCGGGGTGAGGGGTCTGTGGTGCGAGCCTCGGCCCGCACCGCCCTCACCCGGCACTTCGTGCCACCCTCTCCCGCTCTCGCGGGGGAGGGATCGGATCGGGGGCGGATTAGGGGGGTCGAGGTTGCGGCCAGCCCTGCGGAAGCCCTCATCCGGCCTTCGGACGCCTCGTGCAGGCCCGGCGCATGACGCCGTGAGTGTCGGTCTCCAGGAAACCTGGGAAAGAGGGGTAACACGCGGCTGCCGCCACGCCTGTTTCCCGCTTGACCTGTTCCCGGGCAGAGGCGATACTCCGCGGACCCGGATGCTCAACCCTGAGATGGACTCTTGGGGTCGGGTCGCACCCAGAGTCATGGAAGACGAGACATACCGTGGTACCCTGCACCTCGTTCCTCCGCGATGCTCACCCGAGCCGCAGCCCCGGGCATCGCCGCACGAGCGTTCCCGGCCGGCGCCACGAAGATCGGCCGGTCCGGTCCGGTCCCGGCGCCCTCCCTCCCCTCCCGACCGCGAATCGTCCAGGCAATCGGCCGTCCCCGGCCGGGCAGAGAGAGCGTGATTCGATCGCTCCCCGGCCCGGCCGCGGTGTTCTCCCGTTGACGGGTCGTGATCCAGGGGGAGGGCCCTCGCCATGGTGATCTCCAACGGTTACGTGACGATCTTCGCGATGGCGATGATGGGCTGCGTCCTGGCCACCCCGGTCGTGACCCATTTCGCGGCCTGGATCGGGGCGATCGACCGGCCCGACCAGTTCCGGCGGATCCACCGCGGCGCGGTCCCCCGGCTCGGCGGCCTGGGGCTCGCCCTAGGGATCGCGGTCGGCATCCTGGTGCCGCACCTCTCGGGGTCGCCCTGGTCGCTCACCGCGCGGCTGCCGGAGCTCCACCACGAGTGGGCCATCTTCATCGCCGCGCTGATCATCCTGACGGTGGGGTTCATCGACGACACCCGGTCGCTCGGGCCCCGCGTGAAGCTGCTCGGCCAGTCGCTGGCGGTGCTCGCCCTCTACCTGGGCGGGATCCGGATCCAGGCGATCGACATGCTCGGCGTGAACATCGACCTCAACTACCCGAGCATCCCGCTTCAGGCCTGGGGGCTGGGCTCCGAGATCGGCCTGCCCGGCCTGGTCGTGACGCTGTTCTGGTTCCTCGGCTGCATGAACATCTGGAACCTGATCGACGGCATGGACGGCCTGGCCTCCGGGGTCGGGCTGCTCGTCAGCGGCACGCTGACCCTGGTGGCGATCCACAATGAGAACATCGACGTCGCCATCCTGTCGGTGGCGCTGGCCGGCAGCCTGGCGGGGTTCCTGCTCTACAACTGGCATCCGGCCTGCATCTTCCTGGGCGACAGCGGCGCGCTCCTGATCGGCCTGCTGATCGGCGTGATCGGCGTCCAGGGCTCCATGAAGGGGCCCTCGGCGATCTCGATCCTCTTCCCGATTTTGGCGATGGGCCTGCCGATCTCGGACACGGCGATGGCGATCTTCCGCCGCTGGGTCCGCAACCTGCCGCTCAGCGCCGCGGACCGCCGCCACGTGCACCACCTGCTGATCGGCCTGGGCCTGAACCCGCGCCAGGCCGCCTTGATGCTCTACTGCTTCTCGGGGTTCCTCTGCGGGGCGGTGCTCCTGGGGGTCGCGCTGCGGAGCGAGTTCCTGGCGCTGACCATGGGGATCTTCGGCTGCCTGGCGTTCCTCGTGGTCCTGACCAGCCGGCGCGACGAGCTGAGCAACCTGAGGGAGGACCTCCAGGACCGCCTGATGAGAGGCCGCCAGGAGCGGCACGCGGCCAAGCTGACGTGGGAGGCGATCCAGCGGCTGGAGGTCTGCGAGGCCGTGCCGGCGGCCCTGGAGATCGTGGAGCGGACGGCCCGGGAGCTGGGATGCGAGCGGATCGCCATCTCGACGGGGGTCGAGCCGACGTCAGAGGGTTCAACAAGCGAGCAAGATTTACAAACGCTGGCGTCTTCCTCGCGGGCGTCGTCCGGGACGGGGGTCGTTTTCCGACTGACAGGGGGCGAGGGGCTCCGGATCACCCTCCGAGTGGAACTCGGCGGGGAGTCGGAGCTGGCCGCCGACATCGCCTTCCGCTATCTCCAGCGGCTCGGCCAGGCGCTGGCCGGGCGGCTGGAAGCCCTGCTCGCGGTCGAGCCGGGCACGGCGGAAATCGGCCGGGCCTCCGCGGCGGCGACCGCCCCGGGGCCCCTGCCCGCCCCGGCGGCGACGCCGGGCGTCGGGGCCGGCGGGCTGGCCGGCGCCGCCTCGCGGATCCTGAGGCTGCGGCCCCGGCTGATCCGCCCCGCGGTCCCGGCCCCGAGCCCGTTGCCGATGGTCGAGACCGTCGCGGGCTCGACCGGCCTCGTACGTCGATGACCCCCGGATCCGTCACGGAGGCTGCCATGGAAGGAATTGTGCCGGTTCGAGGAGACCACGCCGTCGCGCCGCCCGCAACGTGGGCATCCCCGGCCCCGAATCACGGCCGCCCGGCGGCGGTCGGCGTCGCGTCGGCCCATCCGGTCAACCCCGCGGCCGTCAAGGCGCCGTCCGACTACCTCCGGGCGATCCGGCGGCGGGTCTGGCTGGTGCTGGTCGTCGCCCTGCCCCTGGCCATCGCGAGCTCCATCTGGGCGCTGCGGCAGCCGAGGATCTACCAGGCGGTCGCCGAGGTCACGATCGACCCGCCGCAGCTCGACCCCATCCTCACGACGCTGGTCTCCCGCGAGATCGGCCGCCACGACACGCACACCCAGGAGTCGTACATCCCCAACCTGATCGCCCTGCTCCGGAGCAAGACGCTCGCGGAGCTGGTGGTCAGCAACCCCGCCTTCGCCGCGGAGATCAACCAGTTCGACGACCCCGCATTCGAGCTGATCCTCGACCGCCTCCAGGTCCGGCCGGTCCTCAAGTCCAACAGGATCGTGGTCTCTCTGGAGGGCAAGGACCCGGCGCGGGCCAAGAAGCTGCTGGAGACCCTGCTCTACGAGTTCAAGGACCAGGCCGAGCGGAGTAACCGCGAGAAGATCCAGGAGACGAAGGACTACGCCGTCCAGCGGCTGGACGAGATGAAGAAGCAACTGACGGCGATCGACGGCGAGATCATGACCTATCACGAGAAGGAGCGGACGATCGGCCCCAGCGGGCGCAACATCTTCGAGGAGCAGTACGTCGATTTCTCGAACCTGCTGGCGCACAAGCAGATGAAGGTCGACGAGCTGAACCAGCAGCTGATGCTCGCCCAGAGCTTCCCGAAGGCCGACCTCGGCGGGGCCAGGTCCGATCGCGAGCAGCGGATCGCGATGCTCAAGCGGGACAAGGCGAGACTGCTCCAGGGCCTCGAGAGGATCAAGCGGACCGCCCGCCGCTTCGACGCCGACCCGGCGGCCCGCGACATCTCGCTGCGCCTCCAGGAGATCCTCGACGAGCTCGATGAGCTGGGCTCGATCAGGACCCAGATCCCGCGCGACCCGACCACCATGCTCCTGGAGAACGCCCATCGCGAGCTCGAGGACACCCGGGGCCAGTACGAGGCGGCGCTCGAGAGGATGCAGGCGTCGATGCCGGCGTACCAGAAATACCTGTCGAGGCTCGAGGAGCGCACCCGGATCCGCCAGGCGATCACCGAGATGGAGCACAATCTCCGGGGCTTCGAGGTCCTCACGATCACGAAGTCTCAGCGAGATTCCGTGAAGATCCCCGACAGCGTGATCGAGCCGGTCGTGCCGATCCGCCCCAGCCGCGTGACCTACATCGGCATGGGCCTGGTGATGAGCCTCGGCCTGGCGCTGGGCCTGGTGTTCTTCCTCGAGCACGTCGACCACTCGGTGAAGGTCCCCGAGCACGTGACGCAGGGACTCACCCTGCCGCTGCTGGGCGTGGTGCCGAGGATCCGCCGCACGGCGCAGACGCACCGTGCCGGCCACCTCTGGACGCCCGGCAGCCCCGACTCGCTGGAGGCCGACGCGTTCCGGAACGTCCGCGCCAGCCTGCTGGGCGTCTCCGATCGCCTCGGTCCGATCGTGACCCTGCTGGTCACCAGCCCCAAGGCCGGCGACGGCAAGAGCACCGCCGCCCTGAACCTGGCGGCGACCTGCGCCCGCGCCGGCGAGCGGACCCTGCTCCTGGACGTCGACCTCCGCCGCCCGAGCCTGGGCGGGGTCTTCCCCGCCGAGCCCGACAAGCCGAGCACCGTCCTCGGCCTGGTCGACGTGCTCCGGGGCGACGTGCCCTGGCAGGCGACGCTCCGGCACACCGAGCTCCGCAACCTGGACTTCATCCCCACGGGCGACCCCCGCGACATCCCCATCGAGATCCTCGGGACGCTCGAGCTGCGGCAACTGCTCGCCGCGCTGCGGAACCACTACGACCGGGTGATCCTCGACGGCCCCGCCGTGCTGGGCATGGCGGACTGCCGGATGCTCGGCCGCATGGTCGACGCCGCGATCCTGGTGGTCCGCTCCGGGGCCCATCAGTTCATGACCCTGCAGCGCACCCGGGCGATGATGGAGCAGTCGCGCGTCTCGCTGGCCGGTGTGGTGGTCAACAACCTGAGCGACGACGTGCACAACTGGTCGAGCTACGGCTACGGGGCCGACTCGGCCCTGTCGGCGCCGGCCGGCCGGATCCCCAGGGACGGCCGGGGGGGCCGGGCGCTGGGGGCGGACGTCCGGGATGAAGGACTCGTCATGGCCGGCACGGGCGCGGCCTGATCGGCGAAGCGGCACCGCGGAGGGAGTGAGCACCTGTGGACCTGCGCAAGAAGCTCGTGGCGGCGAGCGACGCCCTGATCGTCGCACTCCTGGCGTTCCTCGTCCTGGGCAGTACCCTCTGCTTCGGCGGGGGCGTCTGGTGGTTCCGTCCCGTCCTGACGGTCGGGGCCTCGCTGCTGGTCCTCGCGAAGCTGCTGCAATACCTCCTGCTCGGCCGGATGCCGATCCTCAAGAGCCCGCTGACGCTGCTGGGCGTGACGGCCCTGGGGCTGGGGGCGGTCCAGCTGCTGCCCCTGCCGCCGGGCCTGGCGGATCGGCTCTCCCCCGCGGGGCACGAGGCGCACATGCGAGGCCAGCTCGCCGGGCAGGTGCTCGCCCAGGACGCGGAGGCCGTCCTGCCGGAGCCGCCGGAGGTCCGTTCGCCGTCGAGCCTCGACCGCTCGGCCACGGTCCGCTGGCTGGTCGGGGCGGCGGCCTGCATCGGGGTCTTCTGGACGGCCGCGCACTTCGCCGACCGGCTCAGCCGGCTCTATCTCATCTGGGGCCTGGTCATCGCGGCGTTCCTCGTGAACGCCTCGCTGGCCCTGGTCCAGCTGGCCAACCGGAGCGACGGCCTGTACGGGGCGATCATCCCCGGCGGCGGATCGATCTGGGCCCCCTCGCTCAACGACCTGCTGGAGGCCCCGGGCACCGCCGTCCTGCGGACCCTGCCCGGCGACAGGCCGGGGGGGCCCGGGGCCGCCCACGCCGTCCTGCTGCCGGTCAGGCCCTTCCTGCTCGGCACGACGATGGGAGGAGGGGGGGCCTTCCTGGCGCTCGGCATGATGGCGATGCCGCTGGCCATGGCCGTCAGCCTGCACCTGATCGCGCCCCGCGGCAGCCGCGAGAGCTTCGCCGACCGGCTGGGGCAGGCCGGGCAAGGGAGCCTCGTCGTCCTGCTCCTGCTCTATCTCTTCGCCGGGGCGTTCCTCCTGGCCCTGATCTCCGCGCCGTGGCAATGCCTGCCGCTGGCGCTGGGCCTGGCCGCGGTCGGGATGCCGGCGCTGATCCGCCCGGGGTCGCGCTGGTCGGCGTTCGGGCTGATCGTGCTGCTGCTGGCCGGGGCCGGGCTGGGCGGCTCGCTGCGAACCGCCTGGCCGGACCTGCTCGGGGGGCAGGTCCCCGTCCGGCCGCCCGACCTGGACTCCGCGCGAGGCCTGTGGTCCGAGGCCCTGGGCGTGATCCGCGCGTTCCCCTACCTGGGGTCGGGGCTGGGGACCTGCGGCACGGTCGATCCCTATTTCAAAAGCGACGACCCGACCAGCAACACGGCGATGAGCACCCTCCTCCAGTGGGCGTCGGAGGCGGGCGCCGCCGGGCTGGGCATCCTCGCGATCGGCCTGCTGTGGTGCCTGATCCGGCTGCCGATCGGCCTGAGCCGGGTCGGCCGGTTCGACCGCTCGCTCGCGCACGGCTTGATCGGCGCGGCCCTCAGCTTTAGTCTATTTGCGGCCATCCACTGGACGGTTGAGCTGACCAGTGTGGCCCTCTCGGCCAGCGCGTTGGGTGGGACCTGCAACCGCTGGCTGGCCGGCGGCACCGATCTGTTCGTCGATCGCCGTTGAGGAAGCCCGCCGCGCCCGTGACTCATGGAGGAGTCGAACCCGCGATGTCCGAATCCGCGTTTCTCCACATCCAGGATCGAGAATCGGGCCCGATTCGCGTCGTGGAGCTGCCGTGGATTCTGGTGCGCATCGGCCGCGCCGCGTTCTGCGAGGTCCGCCTGGACGGGCCCGAGCTGGCCCCCGAGGCCTGCCGGCTCCAGCGGCGGGGGCGGACCTGGTACCTGGTCCCGCTGGCGGCCTCCGGCCCGATCTCGCTCGGCAGGCAGTCCGTGCAGGCCCCCTGCCCCCTGCCGCTCGAGGTCCCGTTCCAGCTCGGCGCCCATACCCTCGTGCTCCGGAAGGTCCATTCCCTGGAGCCGATCCGCCCGCCGTACCAGACGCCCGACCCTTCGAGGGCCCCGCGACGCTCGACGACGAGCCCCCCGGAGGTCACGCCGCGACCGTCGGCGAGCCGGCCCGACGCCGGGGCCCGCGAGCGGGGCTCGTCGATCCCCCGGCGGTCCCCGGCGGCGCCCGCGGTGCCGCTGCTGGATGCGTCCCTCTCGCGGGCCGCTCCCCCGGACCCGGAGAATCCCTGGGCCGCTCGCTGGAGGGCCGCGGCCGCGCGCCTGAAGCAGGACCCGGACGACGGCGTCGGCGTGCGGCCGCCGACCATCAGGTCTCCCGAGCGTTACCGCGGCGTCCCGTTGAAGGAGGCGGACCCGCCGCCCGCCGGCCTCGGCATCGCGACGGCCCAGCCGCCCGCATGGGCCCCGCCGGAGTGGGCCGACGCTCCGGCGCCGCGACCGCCCATGCCCGCCCAGGTCCGCCGGGCCGAGCCGCCGGGCCCTCCGGGGCCTGGCCCCGTGATCGAGGTCGAGGGCCGGTCGAGTCCCGCCCCGGACCCTCCGGCGACGACGGCCGTCCCTCACGCGCCGACGCATCCCGGGTATTTGTATGATACCTCGTCGATTCGTGGGGAGGAGGTTGCCGGCGGCGGCGCACAGGCCTCGCCAGAGCCTCCGCCCCGCCCGGTCGCCGAGTACCCCGGTCCGGTCGAGGGCCATCCCTGCGTCGCGATCGACACACCCGGTCGGCTCCCGGCCTGCGAGAGCGAGATGACGGCGGACATCGCCGAGGGCCGGGGCGACGGTGCCGGGCTCGACCAGCGACGCCCCGATCCCGGATCCGCGCCCGGCCATCCCGGTGTGGCGACGGTGCCCGGCGGCGTGGAATCCCCGGAGACGTCCGACTGGTCCCCGGCCACCCTCGGCACGGTCGTCGACGATCCGCGCCCTCACGACCTCTCGGCCTGGTTCCAGTACTACTCGCCGGATGTGGCGCGGCCGGTCGCCCCCGCCCCGGCACCGTCCGCATCCGTCCCGGCCGCGGCCGCGGCGAAGGGGCCGGTCGGCCGGGATCCCCATACCCTCCTGGTCCTCTCGGATGAGGGGCCGGCTGGCGGCGTCACCATCCGTCAGGATCTCCTGCCCTCGGCCGGATGCTGCGACCTGCCGGGCGGCCATGCGGTCAATCTCGTCATGCCCGACGTGGCGATCGGCGAGCCGCATCCCCTCGGCGATCGCGGCCATCTCGGCGGCCCGCCTCCGGGCGTCGCCGAACCGATCATCGGGTCGCCCGGGACGGCGACCCTCGACCCGCGGCCGGTCGACGGCGCGGCGGTCGGGGCCGGAGCGGGAGCGGCGAGGTCGGACGTCCGTACCGCAACACTCCTGGGAGGGCGGCGCCCTCGGCGGCCGCCGAGCAAGATCGGCCGTCGCGGGCCGGGGCGGAGTCGTGGACATCGACGAGGCCCGGGCCCGATGGCGATGGCGAGCCCAGGTCCGTGGGATCTCCCGAGCGCCCGCGACATCCTCGCCGCCGCGGGCCGTCGCGCGACGCCGCGCCACGAGCCGGCGCCTGCGCCGGCGTCGTGGGATCAATCCATCGCGACGATGGCCCGGGAGCCGGCCTCGTGGTCCCCGCCGCTCTGGCTGGCCTGGCCGCCCGCCGCCCTTCTGGTCCTCGCCCTGGGCGTCGTGGGATCGGCGCTGGCCTTCCGGTGGGCCCGCGATTCCTACAACGCGGCGATCGTCCATCGGCGGCTCCTGACGCGAGACGCCCAGGGAGGCAGGGGGAAGCCCCTTCCCGAGGGCGTGCAGCCCCCTCATGGGTCCTGGTGGTCCACCACTCCCCAGCACCTCGCCGAGTGGAGCGCCTACCTCGATCGCGCGGCGGAGGGAGGGGGCGGGCGGAGGAGGCCGGGAGCTCCTCGACGCGGCGATCCGCATCGCGCCGCTGCACCCGACGCCGCGGCTGATGCGCGCCGAGCGGGCCGACGGACCGGGCGAGCCGGACCGGCTCGCGAGGAGCCTGGGGCTGAGCCGGGACGTGGTGAGCCTGCGGCTGAGCGCACGCCGGCTCCGCCAGGCGGGCAAGAAGGAGGCCGCGCTGCGGGTGTACCGGCAGGCGCTTCAGGTCGCCGGCCGCGCGGGCCTCGCGCTCGGCGACGAGCTGGGCTTCGACGACGACCGCGAGGTCCGGCGTTATCTCCTGCCCGGGGAGTCGCTGGCGCTCGAGCTGGTCCGCGAGCTGGCCGGGGAACGCTCCTGGTCGTTCGAGGACTGGTCCGGCGTGGTCCCGGCCGACACGGTCGCCGAGCTGGCGGCGGCCCGCTTCCTGAAGGAGCAGGGCCACGCCGAGGCCGCCCCGGCTCGAACGCATGGCCGGGGCGCGGGTCGATGAGCAGATCCCCGGTCGAGAGCGGGCCGTGCGGCTGGCCGTCAAGGCCGAGGCGAGCCGCCCTGCTCGCGCTGGCAGGAGGCCGGGCAGGCGTACCGCCAGGCGATCGACCTGGCCGAGGATCCCACGACCAGGCGGTCGTGGTGGTTCAACCTGGCCAACGTCGCCTCGCGGCTCGACGACCAGCGGCAGCGCGACCTGGCGATCCACGCGGCCCTCGAGGCCACGACGAGCGACGACATCGGCCGGCGCGCGCTGGAGCTCCAGCGGAGTGCCGAGCCCCTGACGCGGCTCCGGCCGGGCGGGACGAGGGCGAATTGAACGTGACGAGTGGGGAATCATTGTCGCGTCGACTTGAAGGACGAACAGCCATGTCCGCAACGAACCAGCAGGCCCCCGTCGACGGCGCGGGCCCATCGACGGCCGAGCCGACGACGGCCCATACGCTGAAGGACCTCCTCCTCCGCGCGTACGACGATCCCGAGGGGCGCGTGAGCCTGATGGGGAGCCTGGCCTGCCTGGTCCTCTTCTGCGTCCTCTTCCGCGACAACATCTGGCATTTCTTCTACGCCTGGACGACGGACGACAACTACAGCCACGGCTTCCTGGTCCCGTTCCTGAGCCTCTACTTCGCCGGCCAGGTCGCGGCCCGCGGCCCGGTGCCCGTGCGGTCGGGCGTGGTGCTCGGGTCGTGCCTGCTGGGGCTCGCGCTGCTGGTCCGCCTGCTGACGATCCCGCTGCCGATCCCGTTCCTGGGCGACCTCGCGCTGCTGGTCGGGCTGGCGGGGGCCTTCGCCCTGCTCCTGGGGTCCGCGGCGCTGCGACGATACTGGTTCGCCTTCTTCTTCCTCATCTTCATGGTGCCCCTGCCGATCGCGATGTACTCGCGGATCGCGTCCCCGCTCCAGTTGCTGGCGAGCCGGCTGGCCTCGGGGGTGATGAACCTGACCGGCGTCCCCGTCCTGTGCGAGGGGAACCGGATGACGCTCCCCGGGGGCGTCCAGATGTTCGTCGCGGAGGCCTGCAGCGGGATGAGGCAGATCACGGGGTTCTTCGCCCTGGCCGCGGCCGTCGCCTATCTCATCCGGCGGCCGGGCTGGTACAAGGCGGTCGTCCTGCTGGCCTCGCTGCCGATCGCCCTGACGGCCAACGTGGCCCGCGTCGTCCTGACGGGGTACATCATGCACTTCGTCAACCGCGAGTACGCCTCGGGGGCCTATCACACGGTCGAGGGCATCCTGATGATGGGGCTCGGGCTGCTGCTGCTGAACACCCTCTGCTCGCTGCTCAATTCGCTCTGCCAGCCGGTCGAGCCGACGGGGACCGACCGGGGCCCTGGCCGGGAGCCCGAGGCGCCGGCCGCCCTGCCGGGCCGGGCGGTGCTGACGGGCCCCGCCGGCTGGACCGGGGGCGTGATCGCCGACAACCTGGTCTCCTTCCACGCATCCAAGGAACACCCATGACGAGACTCCAGCGTTGCGTTTTCTGCGCCGGGCTGTTGACGACGGGCATCGCGGCGCAGGCCGGCCTCGAGCGGCTGAATCAGACGGAGCGGCCCCCACTGCGCGGCTCGTTGGCCGGGCTCCCGATGGTCCTGGGCGGGTGGGCCGGCCGCGACGAGCCCGTCGCCCCGGACATCGTGAAGCGGGCCCAGACCACCGAGTACCTCAATCGGGTCTACGAGCATCCGTCCCACCCGGGCCTTCGCCTGACGCTCTGGATTAACTATTCCGAGCAGGGGACGAACCTCCGCCACACCCCGGAGATCTGCCTGCCCTCCGGCGGCTGGAGCAAGGTCGAGTCCCAGACCAGGATCCTCAGCGTCCCCGCGCCGGATGGCTCGGACGTGCGGATCACCCGGCTCGGGTACGGGCAGGGAGAACTGGTCGAGCACGTGGGATTCTGGTATTACATCTTTGGTGAAGGGAAACTCGAGAACCTCGTCCGGCAACTGCCGATCACGAGCCGCAGCAGTCATGGTCGGACGACCCGCGGCTCCTCGATGACCGTCGAGATCTTCTACCCGGGCGACCACGATCCGGAGGGGGATGCTCTGGCCGACTTCGCCAAGGCGTTGCTGACGGGGCTGGACCCCGTGCTCCCTCCGGAGCGAGCCCAGTACTACATACCTTGAGCGCGGCCGACCTCGCGAAACTCAGCATCGGGACAGCTTGGACTCGACGACATGAAGCGTGCACTGATCTCGGGCATCACCGGACAGGATGGCTCCTACCTGGCGGAATTCCTCCTCGGCCGGCCGGACTACGAGGTCCACGGACTCGTCCGGCGCTCCAGCAGCCTGAACCGCCAGCGGATCGACCACCTGTTCCGCTACGACTCCACGGTCCGGGACCGGCTCCACCTCCACTATGCGGACCTGGCCGACGCCTCCAGCCTCTCGACGGTCGTCGAGCAGGTCCGCCCCGACGAGGTGTATAACCTCGGCGCCCAGAGCCACGTGCGGGTCTCGTTCGATCAGCCGCTGTACACCGCCGACGTGGTCGGCCTGGGGACCCTCCGGCTACTCGAGGCCGTCCGGCAGCTCAGCCGCTCCAAGCCGGTGAGGTTCTACCAGGCCTCCAGCTCGGAGATGTACGGCTCGGCGCCGCCCCCCCAGGGGCCGGACACGCCGTTCCACCCCCGCAGCCCGTACGCCTGCGCCAAGCTCTACGGCCACTGGCAGACGATCAACTACCGCGAGGCCTACGGCCTGTTCGCCTGCTCCGGCATCCTGTTCAACCACGAGAGCCCGCGCCGGGGAGAGTCGTTCGTGACCCGGAAGGTCACCCTGGGCGCCGCCCGCATCAAGGAAGGACTCCAGAAGCGGCTCGTCATGGGCAACCTCGACTCGAAGCGCGACTGGGGCTTCGCGGGCGACTACGTCCGGGCGATGTGGCTGATGCTCCAGCAGGACAGGCCGGATGACTTCGTGGTCGCCACGGGCGAGACCTATTCGGTCCGCGAGCTCCTCGAGCTGGCCTTCGAACTCGTCGACCTGGACTACAAGGACTTCGTCGATTTCGACACGAAGTACACCCGCCCCTCGGAGGTCGACGTCCTGCTAGGCGACGCGACCAAGGCCCGCGAGGTCCTGGGGTGGAAGCCCGAGGTGAGCTTCCGCGGCCTGATCAAGATGATGGTCGAGCACGACCTGGAGCTGGCCCGGCGCGAGAAGCACGCCGAGACATTCCCGGGGCGCTGAGACGCCCCCCGCAGCCGCAGAGTTTCGCCTCCCAGGCAAGGACGCACGAGGGCGACACGGATGAGACGCATCCCCGAGCTGGACGGCCTGCGCGGCCTCGCCGCCCTGACCGTCGTGATGTTCCACCTTTACATCACCGCGGTCCCGTTCGGCTGGGCCGCGGTGGACCTCTTCTTCGTCCTATCCGGGTTCCTGATCACCGGCATCGTGATCGAGCAGATGGAGCGGCCCGGCTTCCTGAAGACGTTCTACGCGCGGCGGAGCCTGCGCATCTGGCCGATCTACTACCTGACCATCGTCGTGCTGCTCGTCGCGACGGCCGTCTCCTGGAGGGTCTGGCTCCCCTTCGCCCTGTACCTCCAGAACACGGGCTTCTATCTCCTCCCCTGGGACGAGCTTCGGGGCAAGGTCTTCGGCCCGGACTGGCCGACCCTGAACCACACCTGGTCGCTGGCCGTCGAGGAGCAGTTCTACCTCGTCTGGCCGGCGCTGCTCCTCCTGGCCGGCCGGAGTCGCGTCCCGCTGCTGGCGGGGCTCGGCCTGGCGGTCTCCGTCGCCGCCCGCTCCGCCGGCTATCCCCACACCCTGCTGCTCTCCCGATGTGACGGCCTCGCCCTCGGCGCCCTGCTGGCCTCGATCCTGAGCGACCCCGCGATCGAGTCGGCCGAGGATCGCAAGGCGGCCGTGCGGCCCTGGATTCGCGTCTCCCTCGGTCTCGTGCTCTTGCTCGCGATGCGGCTCGGCCACGAATGGAGGACCGGACGCGTCCGCCTCCCCCTCGGCTTCCGGATGGAGGACGCCGCGGCGGAGGTCCTCACCGTCAGCCTGCTCGCGTTCGCCCTGGTCGCCTGGGTCGTCGTCGATTCGGGACACCGCCGGTTCGCCTGGCTGCGATGGCGCCCGCCCGGCGCCCTCGGGACGATCAGCTACGGGCTCTACCTGTACCACGTCCCCGTGCTCCACTCGGTGGACGCGATCCTCCCGCGCTCGATCGTGGGCTTCCGCGCCCTGGAAGGGCTGCTCACGCTCGGCCTCACCCTCGCGGTCGCCGGACTCTCCTGGCGATACATCGAGCAGCCGATCCTCCGGCTGAAGGATCGCTTCGACTACCTCAGGCCGGAAAGAGTGACGGCGGAAGCCGCCGCCCCACCGCCGCTGGCCATCTCCCTCGCCGGCGAGTGACGGGCCGTCGTACCCTGTCGAGAGCTGTGGGAAGCCCTTTTGTATCCTCCCTTGCTGGGTGGCCGCACAGAGCGCCAACGACCGCGGGTCACAATATCGAAGAGAACGAGACGCGCAGCGGAAGACGCATTATGGTAAGATACTCTTTTAAAATTGCATGCGCGTATGCGTGAGCGGCGGTGGCCTGACTGAAGTCTCCGATGGCGGTGGAAAGTGTAACGGGTCACTATCCCTTTCTTATTAACGAATCCCGCGCCGGCGATTCGGTGCTTACTTTAAGTCCCTGGTGTAACGCGTGATCAAGTCTTGAGAATTGTTGGACTTGCTTGGATAAATCAATTTGGAACGGCCCCGCCCCGTACAGAATGACGAGCTTGTGGAATCGGACCTCCCAAGCCCGGAGGCGACTTTCACGGCCATCTATCGATTCGCCATGAAATTCGATAGGAAACAGCATGCCGAGGCTTTGCTCGCGATTGAGGGAGACCCCTCAGACTCCTATTTCTCTCGGTTGGCGAGATTCGCAAAGTCGGTAGCACATGGCTACGAGCGAGACAGATCGCTACCGATGAACATTGACGACCTTAGGGCTTGTCTGTCGTTCGAGGCCAGCCGCTACCGCCACTACGGCAGCACAGCTGGGGGTTATGATGAGGCTCGTTGGCTCCCGTACCTGCGAGCTTTAGTCGAGGCAATCAGGCAACAGGTTCGAGACAGGCCAACGGCATGAGTTCCCTGTACGGGGCTCTGGGTCGCAGAGAAGGATGCTGGCCAGGAGTCCGGGAAGGCACAACGCCCCAACAATATGGTTCATTCGCCAAGTAGCGTAGGGTGCGTCTCGAGCGGAGCGAAGATGCACCGACGATAGGTCGTGGCGTGCCCCGGTTGGTCCAGGGCACCAACAACTGTATCGCAGTCATCCGTCGGACGGCCAGAGAACCGATTCGTCGCTAGGAATAGAAGTGAAATCCTTGTCCCGCCAGGACATTCCGCGAACCGACAACTTCAGGGTGCCCCACGGCGATCGGGAGGCGGGGCGATGAAGGTAGCTACGTATGAGGGCACGGTCGAGAACGGCCAGATCAGACTGTCCGAGTCGGTGCGGCTGCCGGAACGTGCGAAGGTCTTTGTCGTGGTCCCGGGCGTCGAGGAGGCGATTCGGTTTCACATGGCTAGCCCCCGACTCGTCCGTCCGGAACTCGCGGCTGACTTCGTGAAGGAGGTCACCGAGGAACCGAGCGATGCCGCCCTATGACGACCTCCTCTTCGTCCCGCCGGCCCCGGTCGCGACGGGTGATCCAGTTGGTCCATCCGCCAAGCGACCTGACAGTCGCGTGGTCCAACGGGCCGGCTGATTGGTTCCTTCCGTGACAAGAGGCGTCAACGATCTTGGCGGATGAACCAAATGGTTGGTGAGGACAGTCGGGCGCGAGACGATTCGTGGACGTGGGAGGGGCGGACCAGGGAACCGGCGTGCCAGCCGGTTCGAGCGGAGACCGTAACATGCGGCTGCCCAGATTCCGGCTGCGAACTCTCATGATCAGTATCGCCTTCCTGGCCCTCATCCTGACGGTGATCATGCAGGCCATCCTGCTCCGGCAAGCGGCGGTACGGGAGCAACAGCTCCGGGCCGAGGCAGAAATGCAGAGGATGCGGTTCCAGATGCTCCAGCACGTTGGGCGATAGGCCAAGGTGCAGACCTATTGGCATCGACAGGACTCGCTTGCTGCGACTGAGCCGCAATCGATGATCCATAATCGAAACTTCACGAGCCTCTTGTGACCGGAAGGGAAGATGATGCCCGAGACGACGATCAAGGACGAGGCACGCCGCCGGGTGGAGCGCCTCCCGGAGGATGCGACCTGGGAAGACCTCCAGTATGAGATCGATTTCCGCCAGGCGGTCGAGGCGGGACTGAAGGAGTCTCGCGAAGGGCGCACGGTGTCGCTCGAAGAGGCCCGTCGGCGGTTCGGGATCGACCGGACATGACGGTCCGCTGGGTGCCACGGGTTCGGGAACCGAACCCGTGCGAGCGTAGCCGACGCCGAAGAGGCGAGAGGGTCCGCACGAGGCCATGGCACGCAAGCGATGCCGCAGGATCAACGAAGCCGGGCACGCCCATGAGCTGACCTTTTCGTGTTACCGGCGGCTCCCGCTGCTGTCTCGGGACAGGACCAGGCGGTGGGTCGTCGAGGCGATCGAGGAGGCGCGCGATCGGCTCCGGTTCGACCTCTGGGCGTACGTCATCATGCCCGAGCACGTCCATGTCTTGCTCTGCCCGAGGGAGCCCGGATACGAGATCGGCCGGATCCTCTGGCGGATCAAGCGGCCCGTCGGGCGCCGGGCCATCGCGTATCTCCGGGCCCGGGCTCCAGGCTGGCTGGATCGCTTGACGGTCCTGAGGGCCGATGGCACGTCCGAGCGGCGGTTCTGGCAGGCCGGAGGGGGTTATGACCGAAATATCGTGCAGGGGCGGACCCTCCGGGCGGTCGTGGACTACATCCACCAGAATCCGGTGCGTCGCGGGCTGGTCGAGCGGCCGGGGGACTGGGAATGGTCGAGTGCCCGGTGGTACGAGGGGGCCCGGCCGGTCCGGCTGGAGATCGACGCGACCCTGCCGGGGGACCTCGAGTCGTAGGCCAGCCCCACGGGTTCGGTTCCCGAACCCGTGGCACCCGTCTCCCGGTCCTCGATCAAGCTGAGAAGCTGTAGACCTTGAATGAAAAACGAAATCTGTAATCCTATGGTCATTTGACCACCTGGTTGGCGGGCGTGCTACCCTTCCTGGACTGAGTTCATTTTCACAGGGGCTCACCCCACATCACCAAGACGGAACCGGCGTCGTCGGTCGTCGGCGAATGTCCCGGAGCTGGGGTTTCCATGCCCCGGGGGCGTCGATATACTGCGGGCGACCTCATCACGGAAGAGAGCGCTGCCACATGGATGTACAGCCCGCTTCGCGGTCCGTCCTCGTTGCCTGCCCGGACGCTCGGCCTCCCGCCTATCAGGCGGTGATCGGCCTCGACCACGCCGGCCTCCTCGCCGGCTTCGTCACCGCGTCCTATTTCAACCCCGACGGACGCCTCATCAGCCTCGCACGGCGGTGGATGCCGCGCAAGAGCCAGGGATGGGAGCGCGTCCTCCGGCGCCGATTCGATCCCGAGATCCCCGCCGATCGGGTCCATGCGAATTCCTGGGTCGACCTGATCCTCCGCGCCGAGTCGCGGGCCGCCGGGAAGTCCCCGGCAGTCAAGCGGCTCCTGGCGCGGGCCCGCACCGAGTGGTTCGACTTCCGCCTCTCGCGGCTCGTCGCCCGGCGACGGCCCGCGGCCCTGCTGGTCTTCAGCGACGTGGCATCCGGGGCGACGCTGCCCCTGTGCCGCAGGCTCGGGATCCCGACCGTCCTGAGCATGGTGCACGGCGATGTGCGCGAGGAGGCCGAGGTCCTCGCCCGCGAATCGTCGACCTCTCCGGAGTTCTTCCCGCTCTACCTCGGTGACGGCACGCTCGACCTCCGGGAGCTGGACTGGCTGCACCGCCGGCGGCTCCGCGACCTGGAGCTCGCCGATCGCGTGCTCGTCCCGTCCGAGCACATCGCCCGGACGCTGATCCGGCATGGCACTCCCCCGGACAAGGTCCGGGTCATCCCCTACGCGGCCGACAGCCGCCGGTTCCGTCCCGCCGAGGCGGGTCGCGATCGGGATCGGTGTACCTTCCTCTTCGCGGGAGGGATCAATCAGCGCAAGGGCATCTCGTACCTGCTCCGCGCCTGGTCGATGATCCGCCGCCCCGGCTGGAAGCTCCAGTTGCTCGGCCCGCTGCCGGCGAGGCCCGGGCCGCTGGAGCCGTTGCTCCGGGACGTCGAGCTGCTGGGTCGAGTGGGTCACGCGGAAATGCCGGACCTCATGGCGGCCGCCGACGTCTTCGTCTTCCCCTCGCTCTTCGAGGGCTCGGCCGTCGTCACGTATGAGGCCCTGGCGTGCGGGCTGCCGTCCGTGGTCACCCCGTCCGCCGGCTCGGTGGTCCGGGACGGCATCGAGGGGTTCGAGGTCCCGCCCGGCGACGTGGCCGCGATCGCCGACCGCATGCAGCGGCTGGGCACCGACCCCGCGCTCCGGGCTCGCATGGCCGCGGCGGCGAGGGCCCGGGCCCTCGAGTTCGACTGGCCCCGCTATCACTCCGAGGTCGCCGCCGTGGCGGGCTCGCTGGTCGCGGAGCCTCGCCGGTCGGGGTCCGTTTTCTCCGGCGCCCTGGGGGCATGCTGATCCGCCGCGCGAGGCCCGCGAATCCCTGAATGCTCAGCCTTTGATGGACCCGGAGACGACTCGCTGTAAGGTGCATCCGTGGACGATCAGACGATCACCTATGCCATCGCCGGGATCATCGCGAGTTACTTCCTCGGCCACGTCCTGGCCCGGAAGTTCGACCCGTTCGCGCCGGTCTGGCTGTTCCTGGTGGGGTACGTCCAGGTCTACGTCGTGCAGGCGACGTCCTATCGCGAGTGGGGGATCAACACGCGCGGGGTGCAGCTGGTCACCTCGGCCAACCTGCGGGCCCTCTGGGCCCTGCTCTGGTTCCTCGCCGTCTACCACATGCCGATCGGCTCGTGGCTCGCGGCGAGGCTCCCGCGCCCGCCCCGGAGCTGGCCGCCATCCTTGATCGTCGCGCTCACGCCGCCGCTGGTGATCTGGGGGCTCTATTGCTCCCGCCTCTCGCTCGCGGACTCGTCCGAGGTGCTGACCCCGGAGCAGGTGCTCCTCCGCTCGTTCCCGTTCCTGATGATGGTCGCGGCCGTGATGCTGATCGTCACCGGCCGGTCGATCCAGGCGCCGCGGCCGGCGTTCCTCATCGCCGGGCTGATGGCGTCGGCGTTCTACACCGTGATCTGGATGTTCAACGGCAAGCGGTCCCCGGCGCTCATCGGCGTGCTGGCGACCGTCTGCGCCTGGTACATCTCGCGCCTGAGGCGTCCCTCCTGGCCGGTCCTCTTCGCGACGTCCTGCGCGGGGGTGCTCGTCGTCGCGATCGCGATCGGCTGGCGGAACAACCCGAATTACGAGGCGTCGATGGCTGGGTTCGTCCAGTACCTCTCCGAGTTCGACCCCCAGAAGATCCGCGAGAGCCTGAACCTCGGCGAGGAGGAGGACAAGGACTTCATCACCCACGAGAGCACCGAGTACGGCGGCTTCCTGCTGATGATGGACACGGTGCCGATGAAGGCGGATTACGACTACGGGGCCAACTACATCCGCACGTTCTCCACGTTCATCCCCCGCATCGTCTGGCCGGACAAGCCGATCTTCGGGCGGGCGAAGTGGCAGGCCGCGTGGGTGGCCGGGTCGGAGATCGACCGCGAGGAAGACTTCACCAGCCCGGCCATCGGGATCCTGGGGGCCGCCCAGCTCAACGGCGGGGCCCTCGGGACGCTGATCGTGATTTCCTGCGTGGCCCTCCTGCAGCGCACGGCCTACCAGTTCTTCCGACGCTACCAGGATCAGCTCTGGGTCCAGTTCTGGTGGGCCATCACGTACTTCAACGCGTGGTTCATGGTGGTCAACGACGACCCGATGGTCTGGTTTTACTACAACTGGGGCTACACGACGTTCCCCATCGTCGCGCTGCTCTGGGTGGCGTGCCGGTTCGTGGACTCGCAGACTTCGGCCTAGAAATTAGCCACAGATGAACACAGATGAACACAGATCAGAGAGAGAGCCGGCGTGCGGGTCTGGTCGGCGTCGCGCGACGGCCGACCCTCCGGCTCTTCCGGCGTTCCTTACCGTGTCTTCCGTGGTTAGCTGAGGTTTGCCTTCCGTGGTTTCTTCCGTCGACTCGACGTCGCAACCGTCCAGCACCCGAAGGATGAGCCGATGATCGTCGCCGTTTGCTTCACCAACTTCGGCCCTTACCACCTGGCCCGGCTCCGCGCCCTGGCCAGGCGGCTCCGGATCGACGGAGACGGGCTGATCGCCTACGAGGTGGCCGGGGGTGAGTCGAAGTACCCGTGGGAACGGCAGCACGGCGACGAGCCGTTCGACTGGATCACCCTCTTCCCGGGGCGTGTGCTCGAGGATCTCTCGTCCGCCGAGTGCGCCCGGCTTGCGTCGTCCAGGCGGCTCGACGCGCGACCTGCCGGACGTCGTGTGCAGCGTGGGCTACGCGCGTCCCGAATCGATGGCCGCGGCACGCTGGGCGCGAAGCAACGGGGCGGCCTCGATCCTGATGTCGGAAAGCCAGGCGATCGACCGCCCGAGGACGTGGTGGAAGGAGCGGATCAAGCGGCGTCGGCTCCGATTCTTCGACGCGGCGGCTTGTCATGACGCCCGAGCACGCGATTACCTCGTCGAGCTCGGGATGTCCGCCGGGCGGATCGCCCTGGGCTACAACGCGGTGGACAACGCCTTCTACGAGGAGCGGACCACGCACTGGAGGAGTCATCGCGAGCAGGCCGGCCCGCTCCTCTCCCGTCCTTCTTCCTCTCGGTCTGCCGGTATGTCCCCGAGAAGAACCTGCTCCGCCTGATCGAGGCGTTCGCCCGGTACCGCGAAGTCCGGGCCGGGACAGGGCTGGGACCTCGTCCTCTGCGGCGACGGGTCGAGCAAGCGTGAGATCGACGGCGCCATCGGCGCTGAAGAGCAGATCGTCGAGGCGATCCATCGGCCGGGCTTCCTCGAGGCCGGACCTGATCGCTGGGCTGATCTTCGGCGTCCGCCTGGCCTGGGCTGTTCGAACGCCGGGGCTGATCGTCGACGAGGCCTGGCGCGGAGCCTGCCCCTGCTCGTCTCGCGCTTGCCGGGCGGACACGTTCGTCCCGGAGCCTCGCGGCACGACGGGCAGTCAGTTCGACGCCTGCGACGTCGCCGAGCTTACCGAGCGGCTGCTCTGGCTGAGCCGGCTGCCGGCCGAGGAGCGCGCAGCCATGGGGCGGCGGGCCGCCGGAAATTGCCCGGGCCTGGGGCCCGGATCGATTTGCCGAGGAACGATGCAGGCCCTGGAGTTCGCCAAGGAGGCGCGTCGGTCCCTCGAGCCGGCGATCGCCGGGGAAAGGAGATAGCGTGATGAGTGCGACGAGGACCATCTCTCAGCCCTCGGCCTCCGGCCACCTCCCTCGACGATCGGGATGGCTCCACCTCTGCAACGGGCTCGATCCGGGAGTCCGCGACGAGGATGGTGCCGAGCATCCTCGGCATGACGGGCGCCCTGGGCCGTCGGGGCGGCGACGTGACCATCGTCACGCCGACCCCCTCGCGGCTCGACCCGGATGCCATCGACGGGAGCCTGACGTTGAAGGGCCCCGAGACCGACCTCGAAGACGCGGTCCGGAACGCCGAGCTGGTCCACATGCACGGCCTCTGGCAGGGTCACACTCGCCGCGGGGCCGCAGCGGCCCGCAGGGCAGGTGTGCCCTACCTGATCACCGCGCACAAGGATGGCCGAGCCCTGGGCGGCGCACGGCACAAGCAGCTTGGAAGAAGAGCCTGTACCTGGCGCTCGTGGAGTCGAAGAACCTGCGTCGGGCGTCCTGCCTGCACGCCCTCTCGCGGCCGGAGATCGGCCACCTCCGCGACCTGGCGCCCTGGACGCCGATCTGCTTCGTGCCGAATGGCGTCAATCTCGACTTTTATGAAAATCTACCGGCGCGTTCCGACCTCCGAGCAGGGCCATCCCGAGCTGAGGGGGCAAGTTCGTGCTCCTGTTCTTCGGCCGGGTCCACGTGAAGAAGGGGCTGGACCGCCTGCTGGCGGAGGCGGCTCGGCCGGCTCTGTCCGGTTTTCCCGGAGCTTCACCTCGTCGTGGCGGGCAAGGACGACGGCGCGTGGACGCCCTTCCGGGAGCGGCTCGGCCGGCTCGCCCTGAGCGATCGGGTCACCTACCTGGGGCACGTCGGCGGCGAGCAGGCGCGCCGGGCCTGGGCCGCGGCCGATGCCTTCGTACTGCCCAGCTACAGCGAGGGGTTCAGCATGGCCATCCTCGAGGCCCTGGCCTGCTCGCTCCCCTGCCTGGTCACCACGGCGTGCCATTTCCCCGAGCTGGGCGAGGCGGAGGGCGGGATCATCGTCGAGCCCCGGGCCGACTCCGTGACCGAGGGCCTGCGCGATCTCCTGTCCAGATCCCCGGAGGATCGACGGACGCTGGCGAGCAACGGCCGCCGCCTGGTCGAGTCGCGCTACACCTGGGACCGGCAGGCCGAGAACCTCGCCGCGGTCTACCGGTGGCTGACCGGTCACGGCGAGCGGCCCGAATGCGTCGTGCTCTGAATCTGTACGCGCTCAGCGTGTGGCCCGGGTTGGGCTTCCCATCCACGGCGAGTGATGTGCAGGAGAACCGTGGCCGTGTACGTTCAGGATTCAGCAAGAAGTGTGCCGCAGGTCCGGGGGAACTGGGCCACAGATCCGGAGTGGATGAGTCACAGATAAACACAGATGAACACAGATCAGAGAAGGCCGGCGAGTCGGTCTGGCTGGCATCGCGCGTCGGCGCACTCTCCCTTCACAGGGTTCCTTTTCCGTGTCTTCCGTGTTTTCCGTGGTTGTCTGCGGTCTGCTTTCCGTGGTTCGTTCGGTCTGCCTTTCTTGATTTCTTTCGTCTGCTCTCCTCGTTGATCCCCGCGGAGGGCGCGATCATGTCCCTGGCGTTCGAGACTTCTGCCGATTCGAGGGCCGCCGTCGCGGGCCGATCGCGCAGCAGCTCAGGGCGCTGATGAGCGTGATCGTGCCGGTGAAGAACGAGGCCGACAACCTCCGGCGGCTGCCTCCCGGCGGCTCGCCTGGGCGGATGAGGTCTTCGTGGTGGACAGCCAGAGCCGCGACGAAACCGCCGAGGTGGCCCGGGAGCACGGGGCGTCCTGGTCCAGTTCCGCTTCAACGGCACGTATCCCAGAAGAAGAACTGGGCCCTCGACACCCTGCCGTTCCGCAACGACTGGGTGCTGATCGTGGACGCCGACGAGGTCGTGGTGCCGGAACTCGCCGAGGAGATCGCGAGCCGGATCGCGACCGATGAGGCCGGAGGTTACTACCTCAACTCCAAATACTTCTTCCTGGGCGACGGATCCCGCCACTGCAGCTTACTCCGAGTGCTGGAACCTGCGGCTCTTCCGCCACAAGCTGGGGCGCTACGAGCGGATGCCCGACCACACCGGAGGGCGGGCCGGCGACAACGAGGCCCACGAGCACGTCGAGCTCGACGGCCGCGTCCTGCGGCTGACGAATGAGCTGGATCACTACGCCTACCCCACGATCGCGACCTGGGTCGAGAAGCACAACCGGTACGCGGTCTGGGAGGCCACGATGTACGAACGGTTCCGCAACGAGCCCGTGCCCGCCGGCATCGGCAAGGGCAAGCGGCTCAAGCGGTGGCTCAAGAAGGTCTACCTGCGGCTGCCGTTGCGTCCGCTCGTCCGCTTCGCCTACTCGTATGTCGTCCGGCTCGGATTCCTGGACGGCAAGCCGGGCCTGGTGTTCTGCACCTTGCTGTCGTTCTACGACTTCCTGGCCTGGGCCAACGTCTACGAGCAGAGCCTCCGCGGCAGGCTACGACCCGATGAAATGAGTCCCCGGATTGCAGGGGGCGGCCGCGTGGGCGGGGGGCGGGGCCTCCTGGCTCTGTCCTCGAAATGCGCTGCCGATCACTCCGGGAGACCCCCTGCATCCCCCCTTTCCAACGGATGGAAACGAAGGACTCTCCCCCTTGAAAAGGGGGAGTCGGAGGGGGTCGGAGCGCCCCGGCCCTCACCACGAGCCGGGGTTTCGCCAGGACTTTTCAGTCAGGCCTGGGCCGGATTCTGTGCCTGGGGCACCTGGAAATCGCCACCCCGCGGGATGGCGTTGTACTGATCGGCGCCGATGGCCGCGACCTTGGCACTGGTCAGGCCGATGGCCAGGGCCGCCTCGGACGACACCCAGTGCCGCTGGCCGCCGGCGACCTGGGAGACTTCGCTGCTCTGATTGTTCTGGATGAAGATCCCTTCGGGGTAGTAGAAGTTCCCCTTGGAGATGCTGTCGTACTGGCTCGGCGCGACGGAGATCCACTGGGCCGGCGTGAGCCCCATCACCACGGCGACGGGCGCCGAGACCACGTGGTTCTGCCCGTTGCTGTACTGGGCGATCTCGCCGGTGACCTGGTTCTGGAGGTAGGCGCCCTCGGGGAAGTAATCCTTGCCCTGGGCCACCCGGTTGAACTGGCTGGCGCTGATGGTCGTCACCTTGGAGACCGAGAGGTTCATCTTGCTCGCCACCGGCACCGAGATCCAGTGCCGCTGACCGCCGCTGTAGAGGTTGATCTCCCCGGTCTGGACGTTCTGGATCAGCATGCCCTCGGGGAAGTAGTCCGAGCCCTTGGACACCTTGTTGTACTGCTCGGCCGTGACCGTCGCCACGTCGTTGCCCGTCAGCCCAAGCTTCGTGGCCACCGGCACGGACACCCAGTGGAACGAGCCGCCGGAGTACTGCGAGATCTCGCCGTTCTGGACGTTCCGCACGAACATCCCGTCGGGGTAGTAGTCCTGGCCGGACGGAATCAGGTTGAACTTGTCCGCGGCGATGGCCGTGAGCTGGTTCTGGCTCAGCCCCATCTTGGTCGCGACCGGGGGCGAGATCAGGTGTCTGACGCCGCCGCCGTACTGGGCGATCTCACCGGTCTGGGCGTTCAGCAGCAGCGTCCCCTCGGCGAATGAGGGGGGAGTCGGCGCCGGGGGAGTCGGCGTGGCCGGCGTCGTGGCGGGCGGATTGCTCGTGGCCGGAGGTGTCGTGGTCGACGGCGTCGACGGCGTGGTGGTCGACGCCGGGGGCGTGGTCGAAGTCGGCTGTCCCGTCGTGGGCGCGGGAGTCGTTGTCGAATTCTGGTTCGACGACGCGGGGGTCGTGGTCGAGCCCGATGGCTTGGCCGTCGAGGGCGACGACACGTTCGCGGGCCAGGACTGGCTCATCGAGCCCTGGGGGGTCATCGCCTGGATGCTCTGCGTCGAGGTCGTGGCGGGGGTCGTGCTCGGGGTCGGCTGGACGGTCGCCGTGGCCGTCGGCGGCGTGACGCTGTTCTGGATGTTGATGGCCGGCGTGACGTTGATCGTCTGGCCCTGCCGGTAGCCCGCGAGCCGGAGCTGGCGCAAGGCCATCGGGCGCGGCCTCTGCATGCGTGCGAGCCGGACCTGGGCCTGCTGGGCCCGGAGCCGCGCGGGGCTGGCGGAGAGGAGTACTCGACCCTCCAGGTCCTCGAGGACGGCCTGGAACTTCACCCGACGCCGCGATGTCTCGCGTAACGAACGGCTGGCGGCATCTTCGTGCGACATGACCCTTGAGCCCTCCTGGCTGAAAGGTATTGGCCGAACCGGCCCGGAGAATCACCCTATTCCGAAAGCGCCTGATTCCCGGAACATCCGGCACCTTTGCTCGTCGTACTACCATCGGACTTACGCCGGGATAACTTGAGGGAGAATTCCGGCGAGTCGGCGGATCGCGCCTGATCCGAGGATCGGGGGGACTTGCATGAGGGTAGGCATCCTGCCTGCCCTCATCGGTCCTCGACCCTCAATGCCATGCACAACGGCCGTCGAACGGTGCCAGGCTGCCGCGAATTTTTCCCGGTCCGGCCTCGGGAGGGGACGAGGAGCGCCCGGGACGAGACTCGTAGGGTCAGGGGCGCCGCCCACCGGCACCAGGCCAGGGCAGGATGGTCTCCGGCTGGCGCTGTCGGGGAGGGCCGCGGCCTGGACCGCCCAGACGGGGACGTCTAGAATCGGCCAGCGTTCGGTGCGGCCGCTCCGCCTCCACAGGCGCTCGCGAGGCGGCTGACGTCCCTCGTGCCCTGGCAAACCATGAAGAACTCAACCCTGTACTCATGCCTGGCATTGCTGATCGCAATCGGCCTCCGGGCATCCGCGGCGGAGCCCCGGGCCGTGGCCGACCCGCGCCCGTTGCCCGCGGACCAGTGCCTGCTGTTCACCTACTTCGTCGGAAACGGGGAGGACGGGCTGCACCTCGCCCGCAGCGAGGACGGCTACACCTGGGAGCCGCTGGGCGGCGGCAAGAGCTTCCTGGCGCCCGAGGTGGGCAAGTCCCGGCTGATGCGCGACCCGTGCCTGGCGAGAGGGCCCGACGGCACGTTCCACCTCGTCTGGACGGATAGCTGGGACAGCCGCACGATCGGGCACGCCTCGTCGCGGGACCTGCTCCGCTGGTCGAAGCAGCAGGCGATCGGCGTGATGGAGCACGAGCCGAGGGCGCTCAACTGCTGGGCCCCCGAGGTCGTGTACGACGACGCGAAGGGGCACTACCTGATCTTCTGGTCCACGACGATCCCGGGACGCTTCCCGGAGACGGATGGCACCGGGGACGAGAAGTACAACCATCGCATCTACGGCACGACGACCGTGGATTTCAAGCACTTCACGCCCACGCGGCTGCTCTTCGACGGCGGCTTCAACGTCATCGACGCGACCCTGCTGCGGGCCGACGGGAAGTGGTTCCTGATCGTCAAGGACGAGACCCTCAGGCCGGTGAAGAAGCACCTTCGCCTCGCGGTGGGTGACTCGCCCGAGGGGCCGTTCGGCGACGTCTCCGCTCCCTTCACTCCGTCGTGGGTCGAAGGCCCGTCGGCCATCCGCCTCGGCGACGATTCCCTCGTGTACTTCGATCGCTACACGCAGCACCGCTACGGCGCGGTCCGCTCCCGGAACCTGAAGGACTGGGAGGACATCACCGCGCGGGTCCATTTCCCGAGGGACGCCCGGCACGGCACCGTGCTCATGGTGCCCCGGTCGATCGTCGAGAAGCTGACGGAGACGCGCTCACCCTGAGGTGGCAGGGTCCTCGGCAATCGCCGCTCGATGCACTCGACAGGGACTCGAGTTCCGTAGTTCCGTAGGGTGGGTCAGCGTCGCTCGCGACGCGCAACCCACCGGCAATCGGTGGGTTGCGCCGCCTCCGGCGGCTGACCCACCCTACCTGTCTTCGGCCACCATCTCCCTCGGCGAGAAGGTGAGCCCGTCCCCTGCAGAGAGGAGTCCTGGATGACGGTGGGCGGTGCTCACGCTACACTCCGATCATGGGACTCGATCGGTGGGCGATCCGCCGGGCTTCGGAAGTTAGGCGGTGAGGTGGAGCGGGGAGGATGTCCCGGACGGACTATCGCGTCATCTTGCGGCGATTCGAGTTCGAGCGCCTCCTCGTGCCCCCGCCACTCCGCCCCGTCACCTTCGGGGGTCGCTACTCCGGGCGGTTGCTCGATGCCTTCTCCGCGACGGACGCAACCGAGCTTCACCGCACATTCGGGCAATTGAACGAGGCCCAGCAGACGCTGTATGCCCTGAACTCCTTCTGCGGTGAGATCTCCAACGGCGGCATCTCGCAGTTCCTCTTCAACGCACATCCCTTGATCCGCGACGCGGCGGCGACGGCCCTGCAACGCATCGGGGCGACCGAAGCGCTCCGCGAGTATTCCAGGATCCGGGGGCGGTCGCAGGATGAGCGTCTCGCCGAAATCCGCGCCACCGCCACGAGTTGGGATGAATACCTCGCCTTCAAGGAGGGACTCGGGGACGAGGAACCGACGCATCGTTCGTTCGATGACTGGTTCTTCGCTGGCCAGGAGGAGATCCTGGACCGCCTCACGCGAGAGTACCTTGCCGGCCGGGAGAACGACCTCGTCCGGTTCTGCGAGGGCGACCACCGGCTCGAGGCCAGGTGGGCTGGTGAGCGGCTCGGCCGGCTGGTCTCTGATTTCGACCGCTACCAGGTGGGCTATGCGAGTGCTGGCCTGTTCCGGTTCTTTGACCTCCTGTTCACGCCAGATCGCCGGGAACAATTCGGGCACTCCCGCGATCAGCGGGAGGAGACTGCCCGCATCGTTGCCACGGGGCTCATGCCCCTGATTCGCCAGGCCGCCCAGAGGCCGGAGATCGCCAGCTACGCGGAGCGGCCAAGCCATCGGATCACGATCGGCCCCGAGTCCGCCCCCCCGGGTTGCGGCCGAGTCACCGTCTCGTTCCACGAGAATGAGCTTGATCTCATGTGGTCTATCTCGGAATGGGGATAGCCGCCACATCGACCGCGCCGTCGGCCGCTTCGCCTCAGCCCCGGGCGGAGGGCGCGGCGGGGCGGCCGTCGCGGAGGAGGTCCTGGAGCGCATACACGCCGAGCTTCCCCTCGCGGATCCGTTCCATCGCGGTGACGGCCGCCCTGGCCCCCGCGATGGTCGTGATGCACGGGACGCCGTGGCTGACGGCGCTGGCGCGGATCCGGCCCTCGTCGGTCCGCGCACCCTTGCCGCTGGGCGTGTTCACGATCAGGTCGATGGCGCCGTTGGCCAGGTGATCCAGCAGGTTCGGCCGGCCCTCGCGGATCTTGCGGATGGGGGTCACGTCGATGCCGTGCTGGAGCAGCGTCCCGACCGTGCCGCTGGTCCCGATCAGGCGGAAGCCCATCGCGGCCAGGCAGCGGGCGATCGGCACGACCGCCTGGCGGTCGCGCTCGGCCACGCTGACGAAGACGGTCCCCTGGGTGGGCAGCCGGCAGAGCGCCGCGAGCTGGCTCTTGGCGAACGCGGAGGCGAAATCCTGGTCGATGCCCATGACCTCCCCGGTCGAGCGCATCTCGGGCCCGAGCACGATGTCCACGCCCGGGAACTTCGCGAAGGGGAACACCGATTCCTTGACCGACGTGTACGTCGGCACGGGCTCCGCGGTGACCCCCTGCTCCTCCAGGGAACGCCCCACCATCACCCGGGCGGCGACCTGCGCCAGGTTGAGCCCCGTCGCCTTGGAGACGAACGGCACGGTCCGCGAGGCCCGCGGGTTCACCTCCAGGACGTAGATCTCCCCGTCCTTGACCGCGAACTGGATGTTCATCAGGCCGCGGACGTCGAGCGCCTGGGCCAGCGCGTAGGTCTGCTCCTTCAGCCGCCGGACGATCTCCTCCGAGAGCGAGAACGGCGGGATCGCGCAGGCGCTGTCGCCGGAGTGGATCCCCGCCTCCTCGATGTGCTCCATGACGCCGCCGACGATCGTGCGGGCCCCGTCGCAGACGGCGTCCACGTCGACCTCGATCGCGTCCTCCAGGAACTTGTCGATCAGGATCGGGTGCTCGGGGCTGGCCTCGACGGCCTCGGCCATGTAGCGGTCGAGGCTCGGCTCGTCGTAGACGATCTCCATCGCGCGGCCGCCGAGGACGAAGCTGGGCCGGACCACCACGGGGTAGCCGATCTGCTCGGCGATCCGCCGCGCCTCCTCGAAGCGGGTCGCCGAGGCGTTGGGGGGCTGCCGCAGCCCGAGCTTCTCGATCACCAGGCGGAACCGCTCGCGGTCCTCGGCCAGGTCGATGCTCTCCGGGCTCGTGCCGACGATCGGCACCCCCTGCGAGGCCAGCGCCTTGGCCAGGTTCAGCGGCGTCTGGCCCCCGAACTGGACGATCACGCCCTGCGGCTGCACCCGCTCGCAGATGTTCAGGACGTCCTCGACGGTCAGCGGCTCGAAGAAGAGGCGGTCCGACGTGTCGTAGTCGGTGCTGACGGTCTCCGGGTTGGAGTTCACCATCACCACCTCGTAGCCGTCGGCCTTCAGGGCGAAGGCGGCCTGGCAGCAGCAGTAATCGAACTCGATGCCCTGGCCGATCCGGTTCGGGCCGCCGCCGAGGATCACGATCCGCGGCTTGTCGCCCACCCGGGCCTCGTCCTCCTGCTCGTAGGTCGAGTAGTAATAGGGGGTGATCGCCTCGAACTCCGCGGCGCAGGTGTCGACCAGCTTGAACACCGCGCGGATGCCCCGGCGCTGGCGGTCGCGGCGGATCTCCCCCTCGGTGGTCTCCCAGAGCGTGGCGAGCTGACGGTCGGAGAACCCGTTCTGCTTGGCCAGCCGGACCAGGTCGTCGCCGGCCTCGTCCACGCCCCGGGCCTCGCGCAAGCGGCCCTCGATCTCCACGAGCTCCTGGATGTTGGCCAGGAACCAGGGGTCGATCCCCGTGATCGCGTGGATCCGCTCGACGTCCATCCCGGCCAGCAGGGCGTAGCGGATGTACCAGATCCGCTCCGTGTTGGGGATGGCCAGCCTGGACTTGATCTCGTCGTCGGTCGGCTGCCGGGAGGTGCCCCAGAGGTCCTTCTTGTCGCAGCCCAGGCCGAAGCGGCCGACCTCGAGCCCCCGCAGCGCCTTCTGGAGCGACTCCTTGAAGGTCCGGCCGATGGCCATGACCTCGCCGACCGACTTCATCTGGGTCGTGAGCACGGGGTCGGCGTCGGGGAACTTTTCGAACGCCCAGCGCGGGATCTTGGTCACGACGTAGTCGATCGTCGGCTCGAAGCACGCGGGGGTCTCGCGGGTGATGTCGTTGCGGATCTCGTCGAGCCGGAACCCGACGGCCAGCTTCGCGGCGATCTTGGCGATCGGGAAGCCGGTGGCCTTGCTGGCCAGCGCGCTGGAGCGGCTGACGCGGGGGTTCATCTCGATGACGATCATCCGGCCGTCGCGCGGGTTGATCGCGAACTGGACGTTCGAGCCGCCGGTCTCCACGCCGATCTCGCGGAGGATCGCCAGCGACGCGTCGCGCATCCGCTGGTATTCCTTGTCGGTCAGCGTCTGCGCCGGGGCCACCGTGATGCTGTCGCCGGTGTGGATGCCCATGGGGTCGAAGTTCTCGATGGAGCAGACGATCACCGCGTTGTCGGCGGCGTCGCGCATGACCTCCATCTCGTACTCCTTCCAGCCGATGACGCTCTCCTCGATGAGGACCGAGTGGACCGGCGAGAGCTCCAGCGCGTAGGCGACCATGCGGTCGAATTCCTCGCGGTTGTAGGCGATGCCGCCGCCGGAGCCGCCGAGGGTGAAGCTCGGCCGCAGGACGCAGGGGAGCCCCACCTCGTCGCGGATGGTGCGCGCCTCGTCGAGCGAGTGGGCCAGGCCGCTGCGCGCGCTCTCGAGCCCGATCTCCTCCATGCAGCGCTTGAAGAGCGCGCGGTCCTCCGCCTTGCGGATCGCCTCGGCGGTCGCCCCGATGAGGATGCAGCCGTGCCGCTCCAGGGCGCCGGACTCGTGCAGGGCCATGCCCACGTTCAGCCCCGTCTGACCGCCCAGGGTCGGCAGCACCGCGTCGGGCTTCTCCACGGCCAGGATCTGCTCGACGGTCTCCGGCGTGATCGGCTCGATGTAGGTGCGGTCGGCCATCTCCGGGTCGGTCATGATCGTGGCCGGGTTGGAGTTGACCAGCACGACCGTGTAGCCCTCCTCGCGGAGGGCCTTGCACGCCTGGGTCCCCGAGTAGTCGAACTCGCAGGCCTGGCCGATGATGATCGGCCCGGCACCGATGATCAGGATCTTCTTGATATCGTCACGTCTGGGCACGGTAGGTCGCTCTCGCGGCGGGACTGGGCTCGCGCTTTGGGTTGGGCGCCGGGCGGCCCGAGGCCCGGCCGGCACCGACGCATCGGGCCGCGCACGCCCCGAGGATTTCGAGGGGCGCGTGCCCGGAAAATTTCCCAATCATAACACCCGGCGGCGAGAGCCGCGGCAAGGCCCGGTCCGGCGAGATTCGATCCAGAATCGCTGATTTTCTGATGCAACGCTCGCCGCGGCGGCGGCGAGGTGACCTCCCCGCCGCGCGAACCCGGTAGAATGTCCCGGTGTCCGGATCGGAATAGGGAGACGGCCAGGACCAGGGACCCTGGGATGTCCCTCCCTCGCCCAGATCGTGAGGAGGGGCAGCCATGACTGCATCCGAGCAGGCGCCGGTCCTCGTCGTCGATGCGCTGACGAAGTTATCCCGGCCGCACCGCCACGACGGCCGTGGATCGTCTCTCGTTCCAGCTGGGACGCGGAGAGATCCTGGGCCTGCTCGGCCCCAACGGCGCCGGCAAGACGACCACCATCCAGATGCTCCTGAGCGTCCTCAAGCCGACGAGCGGCCGGATCGAGTACTTCGGCCGGTCGCTGGCCGAGGCGCGCGAGGCGATCCTGGAGCGGATCGGGTTCGCCAGCGCCTACTCCAAGCTGCCCATCCACCTGACGATCGAGGAGAACCTGGACGTCTTCGGGCGGCTCTACGGGATGCCGGCCCGCGAGCGGCGCGAGCGGAGCCGCCAGCTCCTCGACCGGTTCGGGGTGTGGGACCTCCGCAAGCGGCAGATGGCCGGCCTCTCCGCGGGGCAGACCACCCGCGTGATGCTCGCCAAGGCGTTTTTGGCCCGCCCCCGCATCGTCCTGCTCGACGAGCCGACGGCCTCGCTCGACCCGGACATCGCCCACGAGGTCCGCGAGTTCGTCTGCGAGCGGCGCGACGCGGAGGACCTCTCGATCCTCTACACCTCGCACAACATGGACGAGGTGGCCCAGATCTGCGACCGGGTCCTGTTCCTCGATCGCGGGCGGATCGCCTCGATCGGCCGGCCCGAGGAGCTGGCCGCCTCGGCCGCCGCCACCCGGCTCCACCTCCAGGTCGAAGCCGGGCTCGAGGACCTGTTGCGGATCGCCGCGTCCCGTGGCCTGGTGTCCGCGCGTCCGGGGATCAGGCGGAGGTCGAGATCGACGAGCGCCAGGTCGCCGGCCTGCTCGCGGAGCTGGCCTCCGCCGGCGTGCGCTACTCCCACATCACGCTGGATAAGCCGACGCTCGAGGACTATTTCCTGATGCTCGCCCGCCGCGCGGCCCGGGCGAAGGAGAACGGCGACGACGGGGCCGGCTCGGCGGACGGCCCCGCGGCGTCCCTGAGTGCCGCCGGGCGGAACGGAGGCGGCGCATGATGGCTCTGCATCGCGTCTGGGCGGTCATCATGAGGCACCTCTACCTCTTCCCCCGGACGCTCGACCGCTGGTCGGAATCGATCTACTGGCCGGTGCTGGACCTGATGCTCTGGGGCCTGACCAGCCGCTGGATCGAGTCCTCCGGCCGCGAGGTGCCCCACCTGGCGCTCATCGTCCTGACCGGGGTCGTCTTCTGGCAGGTCGTCTGGCGGGCCAACTACGAGATCTCGGTGAACCTGCTGGAGGAGTTCTGGAACCAGAACATGGTCAACCTCTTCGCCACCCCGCTGACCGTCTGGGAATGGTCGCTCGGGCTGGTGGTCCTGGGGCTGCTCAAGAACGTGATCACGCTTCTCGTCGGCGCGGGGGCCGTCTGGCTGCTCTACCGGCTGAACATCTTCTCCGTCGGCTGGCTGATGCTGCCGTTCCTGTTCTCGCTGCTGATCTCGGGCTGGTTCCTGGGCTTCGCCGCCTCGGGGGTGATCATCTACTACGGACGGAGGCTCCAGAGCATCGCCTGGATGGCCGGCTTCGCGCTGGCCCCCTTCAGCGCGGTCTATTATCCGGTCTCCGTGCTCCCGCCCTGGGCCCAGGTGGTCTCGCGAGCCTTGCCGATGACCTACATCTTCGAGGGCATGCGGAAGGTGCTCAGCGGCTCGGCCATGCCGATCGCGGACCTGGCCATCAGCTTCGGCCTGAACCTCGTCTATCTCGCGCTGTCGATCCTCTTCTTCGCCTGGATGTTCGAGCGGAGCCGGGACCGGGGGCTGGGGCGGCTGGATTAAAGACGGGATAAATGCCTATCGGCTGGGCCAAGCGAAGCGGCAAGGCAGATTCTATAGATGGGACGGACAGGCCGTGTCGGATATGCGTGGAGGTGGAACGGGCTAGTTTGATATTAGAGCTGGTGTATGCGATGAGAGTACTCAGAAGGAGTACGTTGTTGGTCGCTGCAACAGACAGCCGTAGACTTACCCTGCTCGACTCGATGGCCTTGCTCGGGGCACTAGCACTCGCTCTGGCACTCCTGCCCGGCCGCGTGTCTTATCTCCATCACTTGATCTTCGAGATGCCTCCTGGCTCTTGGGCGGACATCCTCGAGTCCATCGTCAGGACTAGCATGCCGTTCCTCTACTACCCCGCTCTTGTGCTCATACCGCTTCGACTCCGCCGGCCCAGACCATCGGGCACGTGGCTCCTCAGGCAGCCTGGGTTCGTCGCGTGCTGCATGGTCGTGCTCTCGGCCATACTCGTGTCTCTGATTGGAATCCACCCGCGCGCCCACCACATCGTCGTGGGCGGACTGATTGCCGGGTCATGGCTGATCCTCGCCGTGAACCGGTGGTGGGCTGGGGAGGCGTCCTGGCTTGATCGAACCGGGCGAGTCATCGGGGCGTGCTGGATCGGGCTGGCTTTTCTCCAAGGGCTGGGACTCTATTTCCGAGCCTAGGTCGTAGGGCGGGTCGAGCGCGGCGAGGCCCACCGCCCGGAGTGAGGCTTCTTCGCCTGGATGTTCGAGCGGAGCCGGGGCCGGGGCCTCGGCCGGCTGGACCAGGCGGTTGGCCATGGCCTTGCTGAATCTCTCGCCCCGCGCGAGGTATTCGAACCTTCTCCCCTCGAGGGAGAAGGTGCCCCGCAGGGGCGGATGAGGGGGGCACTCGCCGAGGCCCGCTCCGCCCTCACCCGGCACTCCGTGCCACCCTCTCCCGCTCTCGCGGGCGAGGGATCGTCCCGACCTTCGCCCCGCGGCAGCGGGGAGAAGGTGCCGCGCAGCGGCGGATGAGGGGGGATCCCATCGGCCGTGGCCCGCGCCGGCCCTCACCCGGCACTCCGTGCCACCCTCTCCCGCTCTCGCGGGCGAGGGTCGGACGGCCTTCCCGCGAAGCAAGATGGCCCTGCCCATCAGCCTAGTCCGCACCGCCGCCCGCGGACCGGGCCGCCGGAGCTTGTTCGGGTCCGCGCCGTGCCGGGGCAACTTCCGCAGCCTCGGCTCCAGAGGAAGGCTCATGCCGGACGGGGATCGCCCGCCGCTTGATCGGCCGGCCCGCCTCCATGAGGAGCATCTCGGCCGCGGCGCCGCCGTTGTCGGGGAACCGTCGGATGCCCTGGTATGTCCCCGTGGCGCTCAGCCCGGCGAAGAGGACCACGGAGCGATCCCCGGCCGCGGGGTTCGGCCCCGCGACCGCGAGGGCCGTGTCGGGGTGGGCATAGACCTTCCCCGCAGCCAGGAACGAGGCCGGGCCGAACTGCACGGGAAGCGCCCGGGCCAGCCGGGCGGTGATACGGTTCGTCGCGGGACGGCCGATCAGCAGGATGTGCCGGGATTTCAGCTCATCCTCGCTGACCTCCTGGTCCGACTTGATCGGGATCGTGGCGTTGAACCATCGCGCGGCCAGCTTGCGCTGGAGCAGCCCCGCGGCCTCCCGCTGAGCCTCCGCCTCGGCCAGGGTGCCGTAGACGATGAGCGACGACTCGGGCTCACGCTCGAACGCATCGACGAGCCAGAACCGCTTCGCGGCCAGCCTCCCGCGCACGTCGTCGCCGAGATGGCTCGCGGCGTCGGGGCCGAGCCAGGCGTCCTTCTGCTCGCTCAACGAACGGCCATGGACCTTCTCGGCCGCGGCGAAGAACTCGGCCGTGCTGACGGTCCGACCGGCGTGTTCCCGGCCGAACTCGTCCATCAGCTTGAGGAAGGGCTCGTCTCCCATCCGCTTGCGGAGTTCCGAGAGGATCAGCACCCCCCTGCCCGCCGAGATGTCGTACCACTCGTCGGACCTCAGGTCGGCCCGCACCGCCGCAATGGCGATATCCTTGCCCCCCCGCCGGGCCATCGCCGAGAGGTACCGGGCGGCGGGGACCAGCAGCGCGGCGTCGAGTTCTTCCCGGTCCGTGTTCGAGAGCGTGCCGGTCCGGGAGCGCGCCTTGAGGGCCTGCTCCAGCGAGATGATGTGTTCGTAGCTGGCGAACGCGGAGGCGAGCCAGGCGTCGCCGTCGGCCGCCGGCAGGATCGTCCCGTGCCAGGCCGGCGGCCGCTCGCGGTCGGGCTCGTCGTGACCGCCGCTCCCTTCAGCCGTCCCCGCCAGGTCCTCCGCGGGCCGGATGGTCGAGGGACGATCTCCCGGCGGGACGACCCGGAGGGTGGTCCAGTCGTTCGGGATCAGCGAGCCGAGATCGGGGTACTCTCTTCGCTGGGCGTCGGTGGGCTCCCAGACGCGGCCGAGCGGGGGGCCGAGCTTCGCCCAGCAGCTCAGGTCGCGGGCCATCGCGGTGGTGGTGAACTTGGCGTCCAGCGAGCGCGCGGCGGCGAGCGGGGGCGTCGTGAACGCGAGGAAGCCGAACTCGGCGTTGATCGAGCCCTTCTTCTGGTCGAACAGCCGTAGCCAGGTGCGGTCGCGATCCGAGGGGTGGAAGACCACGTTCTCGGGCCGGCCGCTGGCCGAGGGCATCGACTCCAGCCGCACCTGGAGGTCCTTGGCGTTGTTGCAGCCCCAGTAGAACCCCTTCGTGCCGCCGAACCACTCGTCCCGACTGCTCCGCCAGAGCCTGCTCTTGTGGGTGCCGAGCTCGAACATGGCGATCTCGCCGGTCTTGACGTCGGCGAGCAGCCACTCGTTGGAGTAGAGGCCGTTGTTGCCCTCGCGGAGCCTCCGCACGGCGCCGTCGATCGAGTCGGAGTACTGCAAGGCCCGCCGGATGCGGTCCACCAGCGGCAGGCCCTGGATGTCGAAGCCCGTCTGCGTGATGGTGGTCTCGCAGACGATCAGGCCCTTGTCGTTCATGTAGTAGTCGAGCCCGCTCATCAGGCCGCCGGGATAGGTCTGCATCACCACGCGGTTGCCGCGCGAGGGCTTGATGTCGAGCCAGACGTTGTAATGAACGGCGTGGTAGAGGTTCCACATCGTGATGTGGCCGAAGACCACCTGGCCATCGGCGGTGGCCGGCCCGGTGGCGGCGAAGGCGCTGCAGTGCGATTCCCTCGGCGGCTTCGGCGCGCCCTCGGCAGGCTCGCGGAACCGCTTGCCCTCCAGCCCGGTGGCCGTGGCGTCGAGGGCCTCGTCCAGGAACGTGGTCTCGATGTCCGCATTCAGCGTCACGACGTCGAGGAAGTCGAGCAGGCGGCCCCGGAACTTCGCCCCGGCCGCCGCCGCCCCGTCGGCGATCCCCTTCATCTCCTCGATGTACTCGGGGTCGAACTTGCGGAGGAAGAGGGCGTTGGCGATGAGCCGGAGATCGCGCCAGGCGTCCTCGGGCGCCTTCGTGCTGCGATAGACGGCCAGCGACTCGACGAGCCGGGCGATCTGCGGGGCCAGCAGACGGCCGTGCTGGTAGCCCCGCTCATACGGCTCGCCCTCGATGTGCAGGACGGTCCAGCCCGCCTGCGGATAGCAGTAGCCCGCGCCGAAACGCTGCACCGTCGCGGGATCGGGCCGGAAGTCCGCGCTGCCTGGCTGCTGGCCATGGGCCCTCCCCAGCAAGGCGGACGCGACGAGGATGGCGGCGATCAACCGCGGACGTGGCGACGGCATGGCGAAATCTCTCCGGGTGCAGGGTTCGAGCGGCTCCGCGGATTGTAATGAATCACAATCACGAGCGGTAACCGGAATCTCGGACACGACCCGGGGGGGGATTCCGACCCGTGTGGAGCACGAGGCCAATCTCGCTTTCTCGCCAGCTTCCCGGGGAGACGATAGACTGATTCCTGCGGTGGCCAAGCGAACCGGCGGCGAGCGAGACGGTGATGGCAAGCGGCGAACGCGACCTGGTTTTGGGGACGGCGGGGCATATCGATCACGGCAAGACCGCGCTGGTCCGCGCGCTGACCGGGGTGGACACGGACCGCCTGCCCGCGGAGAAGCAGCGTGGAATCACGATCGATCTCGGCTTCGCGGCCCTGGAGCTGGGGCCCTATCGCCTGGCCCTGATCGACGTGCCCGGCCATGAGCGGTTCATCCGCAACATGCTGGCCGGGGCGTCCGGGCTGGATCTCGCGATGCTGGTCGTGGCGGCCGACGATTCGGTCATGCCGCAGACCCGCGAGCACCTGGAGATCCTCCGGCTCCTCGGGCTCTCGGGGGGGCTCGTGGTGCTCACCAAGTGCGACCTGGCCGAGCCCTCGTGGATCGGCCTGGTCGAGGACGAGGTCCGCGGGCTGGTCCGCGGCAGCTTCCTCGAAGGGGCCCCGATCGTGCGGACCTCGGCGGCGACCGGGGCCGGGATTGAGGAGCTGAAGGCCGCGCTCGGGACGCTCTGCGAGCGGGCACACGTCCGCCGGGACCCGGGGCTCTTCCGGATGGCCATCGACCGGTCGTTCACGGTCGCCGGCCACGGCACGGTGGTCACGGGGACGGTGGCATCCGGATCGATCGCGGTCGGCGAGGACCTGGAATGGCAGCCGGCCGGCCGGGCCGTCCGCGTCCGGGGCCTCCACCGGCACGACCGGCCCGTGGAGCGTGTCGGCCGGGGTTCCCGCGCCGCGATCAACCTCGTCGGCGTCCATCACGGCGAGATCGTTCGGGGCCAGGAGCTGGCCGCACCCGGGTATCTCCGGGCCACCCGCGTGCTCTCGGTGGAACTGGTCAGGGCCGACGAGGCGGCCCGCCCGCCCCGGCATCGGGGCCGCTACCGGATCCACCTGGGGACTGCGGAGGTCTCGGCCACGCTTTCCTTGCTGGAGGCCAACGAGCTGCCCCCGGGGACGAGGGCCCTGGGGCAGCTCTTCCTGGCCGAGCCGGTCGTCGCCGTGCACGGCCAGCCGTTCGTGCTCCGAGAGGAGAGCCCGCCGGCGACCCTGGGGGGAGGCCGGGTGCTCCAGCCCCTGGCGCGTCGGCTGCGGCGCAGGGACCACGCCTCGATCGGCCGCCTCGATCGGCTCCGCTCGGACGACCCGAAGGAGCGGCTGTCCTCGGCCCTGGCCTTCCTGGGCCTCAACGCCTGGACCGAGCGCGGGCTCTGCGCGCTGACCGGGATCCCGCTCGAGGAGATCCCCGGGCACATGGACGAGCTGACCGCGGCCGGGGCGCTGGTCGAGGTGCCGGTCGGCCCGAGGCGCTCGGTCCGGATCCTGGCCGAGTTCGTCGCGGACCTGGAGGATCGGGTCACCCGGGCCCTGGGACGGCTGCACGCGGCCAGCCCGCGGCTCTCGGCGATCCCGCGGACTCACCTGGCCGCGGAGCTGCCCGACCTGGGGAGCGAGGCGCTCATCTCGGGGATCGTCGAACGCCTGAAGCAGAAGGGGAGCGTCATCGCCGAGGCCCGCACCCTGGCGCTCAAGGGGTATGAGCCGAAGCTCAGCCAGGGCGAGCGCAAGCTCAAGGTCGAGCTGCTCGAGTCGATCCGCAAGGGCGGCATGAGCCCCCCCGAGGCCTCCGAGCTGGCCGCGGCCGCGGGGGGCCGGTCGGCCGTGGTGCCCGAGCTGCTGGCCCTCCTCCGGGACGAGCAGAAGCTGGTCGACATCTCGCCGTCGCTCTACCTCGACTTCGACGTCGCGGCCGAGCTCCGCGTGAAAGTCATCGGCCGCCTCTCGGACGGCTCCGGGATGACGATGGCCGACCTCCGGGACCTGCTCGGGACGACGCGGAAATACGCCGTCCCGATCGGTGAGTACCTGGACCGCATCGGCCTGACGAGGCGCGAGGGGGACGTGCGGCGGCTCGGGGAGATCGCCCCTCCGGCCTGAGCGCGGGCCGTCGCCGCGTCGCGGCGAGGCGTCGGTGCCGGGGCATGTCGGTTGATCGCGCGGTTTCGCATGTGGGAGGGACGACGGGGTGGAAACGAACGGGGCCGGCGAGACCGAGGACTCCGGCGCACTCAGGCGGCTGCCGGCCGTGCACGTCGTGCTCGGGCACGAGTCGCTGGGCGGGTTGATCGAGCGCCGCGGCCGCGACGCGGTAGTCCGCGGGGTGCGGGCCGCGATCGACGAGGCCCGCGCCCGGCTGCGGGCGGGTGAACTCCTCCCGGCGGACGCCGGCGGCCTGGCCGCCCGGGCGAGGGCGCTGGTCGAGGCGGGCCGCCCCGGGCTCCGGCCGGTGATCAACGCGACCGGCATCCTGCTGCACACCGGCCTCGGCAGGGCACCGCTGGCGGAGGAGGCCGCGGCCGCGGTGGCCGCGGCGGCCCGAGGCTTCTGCAACCTCGAATTCAGGCTCGAGGACGGTGAACGCGGCCGGCGGACCACGAACGTCGCGCGGCTGCTGGCCGAGCTCACCGGGGCGGCGGCGGCCACCGTGGTCAACAACAACGCCGCCGCCACGGTGCTCGCCCTGCGGGCCCTGGCGGCCGGACGCGAGGTCATCGTCTCGCGGGGCCAGCTCGTCGAGATCGGCGGCAGCTTCCGCCTGCCGGAGATCTTCGAGGTCTCCGGGGCGCGGCTGCGGGAGGTGGGCACCACCAACAAGACCCGGCTGTCCGACTACGCGAAGGCCGTCGGTCCCGAGACGGCCGCCATCCTCCGGGTACACGGCAGCAACTTCCGGATCGTCGGCTTCACCGAGCAGGCGCCCCTGGGCGGACTGGCGGAGCTGGCCCGCGAGCACCGGCTCCTCCTGATCGACGACATCGGCTCGGGGGCCCTGGCCCCGGGGCTGCCGCCGGGCGTGGACGACGAGCCGACCGTCGCCGAGGGCATCGGCGCCGGGGCCGACCTGGTGCTCTTCTCCGGGGACAAGCTCCTGGGCGGCCCGCAATGCGGCGTCATGGTCGGGACGAGCGACGCCATCCGGCGGATCGAGGCCGATCCGCTGATGCGTGCCCTGCGGGTGGACAAGCTGACGCTGGCCGCGCTGGAGACGACGCTCGGCCTGATCCTCGACGGGGAGGCGGGCCGATCCCGGATCCCGCTCTGGCGGATGATGGGGACGTCCCTGCCCGACCTCGAGGCCCGCGCCACGCGGCTGGCGGCGCGGCTGCGCGACGAGCTGGGCCTGAACGCCGCGGCCGTCGCCTCGGAGTCGTTCATCGGCGGGGGCAGCGTCCCGGTCCGGCCGATCCCCACGATGGCCGTGAGCGTGGCCCCCCCCTTCCCCGCTCCCTTCGACTCGGAAGCGGCATGGGCCCGGGCGCTGCGGTCGGGCGAGCCGCCGGTGGTCCCGAGGGTCCGGCGCGCGCCGTCCTGTTCGACCTGCCTGCCGTGGCGGGCAGAGGAGCCGATCCTGCTCGACGCCATGCGGCGCATGTCATGATCGAGGTCCGGATTCGGGCGCGGGTGATTCCGCCCGAGGAGGCTAGCCCGGAGGAGCTCGGGCGCCGACGACGCCCCGGAGGATCCCGAAGCCGCGACCTCTCCCGAGGGGCACCAAGGAGCCAGACGATGCGTGTTTGCCGGTTCGCTTACGAGGACATGGTGCTCACGGGCTTCTACGACGAGAGCGGCGTGATCCCCATCGACCAGGCCGCGGAGGTCTACAGCCAGGAGACGGGCGTGGAGCTGGTGCTCCCGTCCACCGAGGAGCTGCTCGAGCTGCTGCCGCCCGACGGGGCCTCCTACGGCCTGGCCCGAGACCTGTTCGCCTGGGTCAGCAGCCTGGACCTGCTGGCCCGCGACGAGCTGATCGTGCCGCTGGCGGAGGTCCAGCTGTTGGTCCCCCTGGCGAGCCCGCCCAAGATGCTCTTCCTGGCGGGCAACTACGCCAAGCACGTCGCCGAGCGCGGCGGCACCGCGGTCGAGCGCGAAGAGACGTTCCCTTATGTCTTCATGAAGCCGCCCACCACCACGCTGACGCACCCGGGCGACCCGATCGTGATCCCGCGCGTCTCGCCCGGCCAGATCGACTGGGAATGCGAGCTGGGGGTCGTCATCGGCCGCCACTGCCGGGGCGTCTCCGAGGCGGACGCGCTCGATTACGTGGCGGGCTACACGGTCGTCAACGACATCAGCGACCGGGACTTCAAGCCGAATCCCGGGCGCAAGCCGCGCGAGCGGGACAAGTTCTTCGACTGGCTGCATGGCAAGTGGCACGACACGTTCTGCCCGATGGGCCCGTGCGTCCTCTCGGCCGACGCGGTGCCCGACCCCCAGGACCTGCCCATCAAGCTGACGGTCAACGGCCAGGTCAAGCAGGAGGCCTCGACGGCCGAGATGGTCTTCCCGGTCGCCGCGGTGGTCTCGTTCCTCTCGCGGTTCGTCACCCTGGAGCCCGGCGACGTGATCGCCACGGGGACGCCCGCGGGCGTCGGCTCGGCCAGCGGGACGTTCCTGAAGCCCGGCGACCTGGTCCGCGCCACGATCGCGCCGATCGGCACGCTCGAGAACCCGGTCGAGGCGGAAATCGAGGCGTGACGTCGAATCGCTGCGGGCCTGGCCCCCGAGGCGGGAGGTCAGGCGACGATCGCCGGCGTGACGGCCAGGAGTCTCTCCTCCTCGGCCGGAGGCACCGCGACGATGACGAAGCGGGCGGCCGGGTAGAGATAATCCTCGCCCGAGTCGTCGATGACGCGGAGCAGGCCCTCGCCCGCCGCGTCCTCGTCGGGCAGCACCCGATAGATCATGCCGGGGGAGAGGTCGTCGCCGCCTTCGTCGGCCACACACACCGCGAAGACCGGCCTCGGGAGTTGGTCCGCCATGAGTCTCAGCCCAGGAGCCGCTCGACGACCCGGTCCGCGCCACGATCGCGCCGATCGGCACGCTCGAGAATCCGGTGCAGGGGAAGGAATAAGGCGAGCCGTGCCGACGCATGCACGGCCCCCGCTACAGCAGGTTGCGGAACTCCTCCGCCGGCATCCCGGGCGATCCCGCCCATTGTGATCGCCTTGATCGGATTGTTCCGGCGAAGGGTGACCTGGCGCCGCCCATCGCTCAAGACGATGTGCTTGCCCTGTCGGACGACCTGGAACCCGGCCTTCTCAAGCGCCCGAACGGCGTCCAGGTGATTGACCCCGGGGATCCTGGGCACGGCTACACCGCCGCCTCGACCTCGACCTCGCGGACCTCCTCGCCCTTGAGCCGATCCGCGAGGGCCGCCAGGTACTCGCGGATCGCATCGCGGATGTTCTCGAGGGCTTCCACCTCGGTATCCCCTTCGGACCAGCATCCCGGGAGCGCGGGGACGGAAACGGTGATGCCCTCCTCGGAGCGGTGAATGGCAACGGTGTATTTCACGCAGACCTCCTGACCCCGGTCGATCGCCCGCCTACGACCTGCCTGTCTGCCGAGATCGGGCCGGGGAGCCGCGCGGCGAGCCGATCGACGGGCCGTGAGGTCAGGCGTCTCGACTCCCCTGCGACCGGAGCATCTCGATCTCGATCGCGATGAGGTCATCCTTCGGCAGCACGCCCGCGATGAGGGTGAAAGTGGCCCGAAGCCGTGACCGAATCTAGCCGTCCCAGCCTGAAATATTATAAGCTTGCTTGATCCACCGGGCCAGTCCGAGCCGCCGGGCTGATCGCCTTGCGCCCGGTCCACGGCTGCCTTGACTCCTCCCCCTGAATCCTCGGGATGCCTTGATGACTGCGTTCCGCAAACTGATGGCCGCGAACCGCGGCGAGATCGCCATCCGCATCTTCCGGTCGGCCCACGAGCTGGGGATCCGGACGGTCGCCCTCTACTCCCACGAGGACCGGTTCGCGCTGCACCGCCTGAAGGCCGACGAGGCCTACCAGGTGGGCAAGCCCGGCGAGCCGATCCGGAGCTACCTGGACATCCCGGCGATCGTCGAGCTGGCCCAGGAGAAGGGGGTCGACGCGATCCACCCCGGCTACGGCTTCCTCTCGGAGAACGCGGAGTTCGCCCGCGCCTGCGAGGCCGCCGGGATCACCTTCGTCGGGCCGAGGCCCGAGCTGCTGGACCTGCTGGGCGACAAGGTCGCGGCGCGGGCCCTGGCGCAGGAGGCCGGCGTCCCCATCCTCTCCGGGAGCGACCCGGTCGAGCCCGGCGCGGTGGCCCAGGCCGCCGCGACGGCCCTCGGCTATCCCGTCATCGTCAAGGCGTCGATGGGCGGCGGCGGCCGGGGTATGCGGGTCGTCGAGTCGCCCGAGGCTCTGGACCCGGCGCTCGACCAGGCCCGCCGCGAGGCCCAGAACGCCTTCGGCTGCCCGGACGTCTTCCTCGAGAAGTTCATCCGCAAGGCCAAGCACATCGAGGTCCAGCTCCTGGGCGACCGGCACGGGCACCTCGTCCACCTGTTCGAACGGGACTGCTCGATCCAGCGGCGGCACCAGAAGGTCATCGAGATCGCCCCGGCCGCCAGCCTCGACCCCGCGCTGCGGAAGGCCATCTGCGACGCCGCGCTGGCGATCGGCAGCCGGGTGAAGTACGAGAACGCGGGGACCGTCGAGTTCCTGGTCGACGACGACACGGGCGTCTTCTACTTCATCGAGGTCAACCCGCGGCTCCAGGTCGAGCACACCGTCACCGAGATCGTCACCGGGGTCGACATCGTCAAGAGCCAGATCCTGATCGCCCAGGGCCGCGCGCTGGCCGACCCGGTGATCGGCATCGGCGGGCAGGACGAGGTGCACACCACCGGGCACGCCATCCAGTGCCGGATCACCTCGGAGGACCCGGCCAACAACTTCACGCCCGACTACGGGCGGATCACCACGTACCGCTCCTCCGGCGGGCCGGGGTTGCGGCTGGACGGGGGCTCGACAGCCCCCGGGGCGATCATCACGCCGTTCTACGACTCACTGCTGGTGAAGGTCTCGGCCTACGCCCGGCAATTCCCGGACGCCGCCGCGCGGATGGAGCGTGCGCTGCAGGAATTCCGAGTCCGCGGGGTGAAGACCAACATCCCGTTCCTGCTCAACGTGATCACCCACCCGACGTTCCTGGAAGGGCGCTGCACGACCCGGTTCATCGACCAGACGCCGGAACTCTTCCGGTTCGCCCAGCGGCAGGACCGGGCCAGCAAGCTCCTGACCTACGCCGCGGAGATCACGGTCAACGGCTTCCCGGGCATCCGCAGGGACGCGCAGCCGATCGTCCATGCGGAGCCGGGGCCGCCCTCCTACAACCACATCGAGCGCATCACCGACGGCTCGCGGCAGCGGTTTCGGGGCCTGGGCCCCGAGAAGTTCGCCGCGTGGATCCGCGAGCAGGTGCCGCTGCTGGTGACCGACACCACGTTCCGCGACGCCCACCAGTCGCTCCTGGCGACGCGGCTGCGGACCCGCGACATGCTCCGCGTTGCCGACGCCTACGCGCACCTGCTGCCGGGGCTCTTCTCGATCGAGATGTGGGGCGGCGCGACCTTCGACACGGCGATGCGGTTCCTCAAGGAAGACCCCTGGGAGCGGCTCGCCCAGCTCCGCGAGCGGATCCCCAACATCCTCTTCCAGATGCTGATCCGCGGCTCCAACGCGGTCGGCTACACGAGCTATCCCGACAACGTGATCGTCGCCTTCGTGAAGGAGGCGGCCGCCGCCGGGATCGACCTGTTCCGCGTGTTCGACTCGCTGAACTGGGTGCCGAACATGGAGCGCACGATCGAGGCCGTGCGCGAGGCGGGCGTCCTCTGCGAGGCCGCCATCTGCTACACCGGCGACATCCTCAACCCCGCCCGGCCCAAGTACGACCTCAAGTATTACGTGAGCATGGCCAGGGAGCTGGAGAAGCGGGGCGCCAACCTGATCGCCATCAAGGACATGGCCGGGCTCTGCAAGCCGTTCGCGGCCGAGACGCTGATCCGGACCCTGCGCGAGGAGGTCGGGGTGCCGATCCACTTCCACACCCACGACATCGGCGGCTGCCAGGCCGCCAGCATCCTGAAGGGGGCGGAGGTCGGCCTGGACATCGCCGACGGCGCCATGGCCTCGATGTCGGGCCTCACGTCTCAGCCCAGCCTGAACGCGGTGGTCGAGTCGCTCCGGTTCACGCCGCGTGACACCGGCGTCGATCACGAGGCGCTGATCGAGGTCAGCCGCTACTGGGACGAGGTCCGGAACCTGTACGGCCCGTTCGAGTCCGGCCCGAGGGCGCCGGCGGCCGACCTCTACGACCTGGAGATGCCCGGCGGCCAGTACACGAACCTCTTCCAGCAGGCGAAGGCCCTGGGCCTGGCCCCGCGCTGGCTGGAGGTCTGCAAGGCCTACCGCGAGGTCAACCTCCTCTTCGGCGACATCGTCAAGGTGACCCCCTCGTCGAAGGTCGTGGGCGACATGGCCCTGTTCCTGGTGGCGAACAACCTGACCCCGGAAGACACGCTCGACCCCGGTCGCGAGCTGGCCTTCCCGGAGAGCGTCGTCGAGTTCTTCCAGGGGCGGCTGGGCCAGCCCCCCGGGGGCTTCCCGGCCGAGCTCCAGGCGCGGGTGCTGAAGGGGCGTCCCGCGCTGACCGACCGGCCGGGGGCGAACCTGCCGCCCGCCGACCTGGACGCCGCGCGCGAGAAAGCCACGGCCCTGCTCGGCCGCGACGCGAGCCAGCGCGACGCGCTGAGCTACGTGCTCTACCCCCGCGTCTTCCCCGACCTGGCCGCCCACGAGCGGATGTACTCGGACACGTCGATCCTGCCCACCTCGCTCTTCTTCTTCGGCCCCGAGCCGGGCGAGGAGATCAAGGTCGAGATCGAGGAGGGCAAGACCCTGATCGTCAAGCTGCTGGCCGTGGGGGACTCCCACGCCGACGGCAAGCGCACGGTCTTCTTCGAGCTCAACGGACAGCCGCGCGAGATCGAGGTCCTCGACCGCTCGCTCGCCTCGGCGGTCCGCGAGACGCCGAAGGCGGACCCCGCCGACCCGAACCAGATCGGCGCCCCGCTGCCGGGGCTGATCGTCGGCGTCGCCGTCTCCCCCGGAGACCCGGTCCGCAAGGGGCAGAAGCTGCTCTCCATCGAGGCGATGAAGATGGAGACGACGATCTACGCCGAACGTCCCGGCCGCGTCGCCGAGATGCTCGCGACGGTCGGCCAGCAGGTGAAGACGGGCGACCTCCTCCTGAAGCTCTCGAGTGAATAGAACCTCGGAGAGAATAAGCCACAGATGAACACAGATAAATACAGATGAAATGCTAGGAATTGCACGTCGCTGAAGCGTGCCTTCTCTACCCGGTCACCGACCTTCTTCATCGTGCCGTACCTGGTCGTCCGATGACAGCCTCTCCCGTCTTCTCTATTCTCCATCTGTGTTTATCTGTGTTCATCTGTGGCTAATTCTCTTCCGATTCGACATCCCCAGGCGACGACATGACTGCTCCCCTGCCCTTCGTCCGGACAGTCCTGCACCGGCCCGTGGTCGACTCGACCAGCGGGCTGGCCAGGTGCCTCTTGCTCCAGGGCGTCGACGAGCTGCCGCTCCTGGTCTGGGCGGATTCGCAGACCCTCGGCAAGGGCCAGCGCGACAGCTCCTGGTGGTCGGACGAGGGCTCGCTCACCTTCACGGTCGCCATCGATCCGGCTGTGCACCGGCTGCGCATCGACCAGGAGCCGCGGGTCTCGCTGGCCGCCGCGGTGGCCGTGATCCGGGCCATCGACGCGCTGGGGCTCGTCAATCCTGGCATCGGGATCCGCTGGCCGAATGACGTCGAGGTCGGCGGCCGCAAGCTCGGTGGCATCCTCCCGGAGCGGGTCGAGACCGAGCACGGCCACCGGCTGCTCGTGGGCATCGGGCTGAACGTCCTGACGGGCTTCGAGCACGCCCCGCCGGACGTCGCCCGGATGGCGACCTCTCTCTCGGCACTCCAGCCCGAGCCGCTCGATCCGACGTGCCGCGTCCGGCTCCTCGACGAGATCCTGTCCCGGTTGCCGGGAGAGATCGAGCGGCTGGCCGACGACTCGGCCGACCAGGCCCGCGAATGGGAGGGCCTGAACCTGCTGCGCGGGGAGCACGTGAGGGTCAGCCTCGGCGACCGGATCGTCGCCGGCACGGTGCGGGAGATCGACCCGCAGGGCGCGCTCTGCATCGACGAGGGCGGCGCGATCCAGCGGCTCTTCGGGGGGCAGGTGTTGCGGGATCGGTGAGGGGCGAGGGACCACGGGGCTCGCCTGGTCCTGCCGTCGCTGACGCTTCCGGCTCCGTCAGGCACACCTCTTGTGAGGCTCGTGGGGTGGGCACCGCCCACCGGGCGAGTATATGTCGATGACGGTGGGCGATGCCCACCCTACTACCGCATCCAGTCCAACTTGGTGGGCCGTAGCCGACCGGACCCTTCTCCCCCGGCGAGGGGGAGAAGGTGGCACGCAGTGCCGGATGAGCGACTGTGTTCCACGCCGGGGTTATTTTCGACCTTCTTTCGCGGAAAACCCCGTCGTTTCACACAGCCCCTTTTGGTCCTTCGGACATACAAGGGGGGCGGCCGCCGGGCGGTCCCTGGCGGACCCCTCACCCCGACCCTCTCCCCGCTCCGCGGGGCGAGGGCGAACGTCCCCCGGGCTCGCGACACCTTGATCCGGCAGCAACGGCCCACACGATGACACCGGAAGCGGGACTACGCGGGCCACGGCCCAGCTGATCAGGCCGGAAACGGTACTACAGACATACGACGACATGCCGCCGCTCCAGGACCTTACCAGTCCGTGAACCGCACGTTGAGGTCCTCGATTCCGTCCTCATGTTGACGGGGTGAGGTCCGGCGTGGAGTTCGTCGGATCGATCGGCGTCTTTCATCCTGATGCTGATCGACGGCGACCTTGATCATGATCGCCACGGGAAGGAGGATCATGGCATTGATCAGCGCGATGAGGGCGATTGGTGGAAAGGCGATCGAGAACGCGAGACTCGGCCCCGAGACCGCCACCACGAGCATGAGGCCGGCAAGCGTCAGACGGCGGGGCCTGGCGGCCATGTATGCCCAGATCGCACCGAAACCCACCCCCTCAACGGTCCCCATGATCACCCCGAAGATCGGAGCGGCGAGCAACTCGAGACCCAGGAACACGGTTCCATGGAGGTAGTGATCGAGGGACATGAACGCGAGCATCGAGATCGGTCCGGAGATGAGGCCGAAGAGCCCACCTCCCACCCCTCCGGCGATGCAATACGCCCACCAGCGTGCAGGTTGGACACCGCCTACCGGCACCGACATCTGCCCTCCCGGTGGGCGGTGCCCACACCGCGGATTCACTTCTTCATGGGCCGATTCCGGCCGGGATTCTTCCTCGCCTCCTTGCGGATCTTCGACCATTCCTCCGGCGTCATGTTCGGCCTGTAGCGGTAGCGGAGCGGCGGCTCGACGGTCTGATCGCTGATCCACTCGCCCTCCTTGAGCGTGACTTGAAAGAGGGAGTCGGGCAGCGGCTCGTTGACCTTCACTTCGAGGACCTTCAGCTCATTGCTCTGCGACTCGAAGGCCTGGCCATCCTCGTCGACCTCGAAGAAACGGATCCTCTGGACCAGGGGCAAGCGGCAGCCGGGTCCGACCTCCTTGTTCAGCGTGAGATGGAACTCGAAGACCGGGTCGATGAGCTTCGTCAGCCGGGCGGCACCCAGGAGCTTCATCCTGGCGCGTTCCTCCTCGGTGATCGAGGCAGCCTGGCGCTCCATGTCCTGCTCGTCGCGGGCCTGGCGGCCCAGCTCGCGGAACAGCGTGAGCATCGACTGCTTGAGCTTCGCCGACGTCAGGGCCCCCGAGCGGATGCCGTGCAGGCGGCCGTCGTCCACGCCGATGAACAGGGTCGTCCAGGAGTCGAAATGGCTGACGACGTGGCAGGCGAAGCCGTGGAACTCGGCCCGGCCCTCGTAGGCGAAGTCTTCCGGGCGGGCCGCCATGCGCTCGATGTCGGCGCGCTCCTGCGGGCTGTTCCACCAGAACACATGGGGACCTGCGCGGAAGCAGCAGAAGTTGGTCCAGACGAGCCAGGAGAGCATCGATAGGTCGGGCTTGTAGAGCGTCCCGTCCTGGTCGGGCCGCAGGCCGGGCCAGTCGGCGTAGCGGTTCTGGAGGATGAATCGCTGGCCGTCCCAGATCCGCAGGTCGTCCGAGTACCCCTCGTCCTGGACCCGCAGCCGGATCCGCTTCCGGTCGAAGGCCAGCTCGATGGTCCATCTGGGATCCTTGCGGAGGTTGGGGTCGGTCTCCGGCCGACTGCCCGGGAAGACCTTCTCTTGCTGTCGGCGCGAATGCTCCAGGCCCTTCGGCGTGCTCCCAGTGCTGGACCGCCGTGACCCGGAGACTCTCGATGCGCTCGATCCACGACTCGCGCTCGCGAACCTGGCGCACGAGCGCCGCGGCGTCGGGCTCGGCCGACCGGCTGGGGACCGCGATTGCCAGCATGATCGCGGTCGCCGTCATCCACGACAAGGAGAGTCGCATGGGCAAGCCCCGCACGTCAAGGACAAATGTCAGACCAGGCATTGATCCTATGGGGCCGTCGTCGCGGGGTCAAGCGAAACGGGCAGGCCGGAGAGCGTCTCCGGCCTGCCCGCGATGTCGAACGGAGGTCTGCCGCGCCGCTTACTTGGCGGTGGCGAGCTTCTTCTCGCCGGCCTTGGCGGGCACCTCGTCCTTGGTGCCGACCCAGTCGATGAGGATCGGGGTGGCGATGTAGACGGTGCTGTAGGTGCCGCTCAGGAAGCCGACGACCAGGGCGAAGGCGAAGCCGTGCAGGCCCTCGCCGCCGAGGATGTAGAGGATCACGACGACCAGCCAGGCCGTGAGCGAGGTGAGGATCGTCCGGCTCAGGGTCTGGTTGATGGCGTCGTTGACCATCTTGTTGGTCAGGTGGGGCGTCTTGCCCTTGATCTCGCGGATCCGGTCGAAGATCACGATCGTGTCGTTGACCGAGAACCCGATGAGCGTCAGGAAGGCGGCCACGATCGGCAGGTCGATCTTGAACTGATCGATCATCAGCAGGCTGCTGAAGACCGGGATCTGGGCCAGCCAGTAGCTGACCGCGATCGCGCCCAAGGTGATGAGCACGTCGTGGACCACGGCGAGCACGGCGGCCAGGCCGTAGGTGAACGAGTGGAACCGCCACCAGAGGTAGACGATGATGATCACCCAGCTCGCCACCGTGGCGATCAGGGCCAGGGTCCGCGTCTCGGCGGCCACGGTGCCGCCGAAGGTGGCGACCCGCTCGAAGAGCAGGTCGCGATTGCTCGCCAGGGCGCCCTTCAGCTTGTCGAGCTGGGCCCCGGCGACGTCCGGCTCGAGGTCGGTCCGGAGCACCAGGTTCGTGCCGGCGGTCGCGGACCCCTCGGCGGCGGCCTCGGCGACCTCGAAGCGGGCGTTGGGGTTGGCGATCCCGGCGGCCTCGATGACCTTCGAGAACTCGGAGGCGACCAGCTTGGCGGGCTCCTGGGTGCTGTTGAACGCGGCCCGGTTGAAGCTCAGCGGATACTCGCGCCCGCCGCCGAACCGGCTCGTCAGGGCCGCCCCCGACGAGGGCGCGTTGCCCGCGGCCGGCGCGGCCGCGATGGGCTTCGGCTCGCCGACCTTCATCTCCACCTTGGCGAGGGTGTCGCCGAACGCCGTCAGGATCCGGTTCTTGACCTTCTCCTGCTCGGGCGTCGTCTCGTTGTCGGTCGCCGTCGTGCGGATGTTGAACCGCGCCAGGCTGGCGTCGTTGCCGACCCGCAGGCTCTCGACCGTCACGTCGGGCAGCACGCTCGCCTTCTGGCGGACGAACTCGGCGCGGCGGCTCTCCGAGAGGGACTGCACGGTCGGGTCGTTCTCGTTGAGCCGGATGGTGACCAGCGTGCCGCCGGTGAAGTCGATGTTGTACATCGTCCGGCCGCGGGCGAAGAACGCCACCAGGCCCAGGAGGATCAGGATCAGGGAGCCCGCCATGCAGTAGTAGCGCGGGCCGATGAAGTCGAAGTTCGTCTTGTCCCAGAGCTTGAGCATGCGGAGCTGCTTGAGCCAGCCGTGCGAGTAGGCGTACTCGAAGATCACGCGGGACATGAAGACCGCCGTGAACAGGTTCCAGAGCATGCCGATGATCATGGTCAGGGCGAAGCCCTTGACCTCCTCGGTGCCCACGGCGTAGAGCACGATCGCGGCCAGCAGGTTGGTGACGTGGGAGTCGAAGATCGTGACCCACGCCCGGTTGAAGCCGTTGCGGATCTCCTGGGCGACGCTGGCGCCCCGCTCCTTCTCCTCGCGCATGCGTTCGAAGACCAGCACGTTGGCGTCGACCGCCATGCCGATGGTCAGCGCCAGCCCGGCGAGCCCCGGCAGCGAGAAGGTCGCCTGGAGGAAGGCCATCGTCCCCACCAGCAGGACCATGTTGGCGACCAGCGCGACGACGGCCACGACGCCGGCGAAGCGGTAGTAGATGATCATGAAGATGGGCACGACGAGCATCGACACCCAGATGGCCCGCCAGCCCTTGGCGATCGAGTCCTCGCCGAGGGTCGGCCCGACCTTCTCCTCCTGCGCGGGGGTCGGCTTGAGGCTCGCGGGGAGCTTGCCGGCCTGGAGGATCTTGATGAGGTGCTCGACCTCCTTCGGCTTGAAGCCCTGGCCGCCCCCCTCGATGATCCCCTGGTCGCGGATCTCCGAGTTGATCGACGGGGCCGACATCACCAGGTTGTCCAGCAGGATGGCGAGCTGGTACTTGAACGCGTCGCCCTCCTCCGGGAGGTGGTCGCGGGTGAGCTGGCCGAAGCGCCGGGCCCCCTGGCGGTTGAAGTGGAAGCCGACGGCCGGCTGGAGCCGCTCGTCGGTGGTGGCGTTGGTGCCCGAGAGGTAGCTCCCGGTCACGTTCTGGCGGTCGAGCTGGCAGAGGATCCAGAGCTCGGTCCGCCCCGGCGCGACCTTCTCCTCGCGGACGATGTTGTCCATCGGCCGCGGGTTGTTCGGGTCGCCGCCGGTGATCCGGCTGGGGTTGTACTCGATCCGGTAGGAGCTGACCGAATTGAGGCCGTGGGGCCGGGCCAGGGTGAGCGTCGTGGCGGTGTTGCGGCTGACCGGGACGCCGACGGTCTGCTCCGTGCCGCCGGGGCCCTTGCCGGTGAGCAGCACCTCGGTGCCCGCGTAGAGGTCCTTCTTCCACTTCTGCTGGAGGTCGGTGATCGAGAGCTGGTCGTCGCTGGTGGTCGGGTTGGTCCCGGTCGAGATCTCGCCGAGCCTGGCCCACTTGTAGCGGGCCGGGGGCTTGGTCAGGCCCTGGGGCCCGAGGGCCCGGTCGATGACGTCGCGGTCCTTCTTGCGGTTGGCCAGGATGCGGAACTCCAGCGAGCCCACATCGGTCAGCATCTTCTTGATTTCCTCGACCTCGTCGTCGGTCCTCTGGGGCAGGATGATCTCGATCCGGTTGCTGCCGATCTTCCGGATCGGCGTCTCGGCGACGCCCTCCGGGTCGACGCGCTGCTTCAGGGCCGAGATCAGCTCATCCATGTTGAAGTTGGAGCCGAGGTTCTCGCGCTCGACCTCGTAGACGAGGATCGTGCCGCCGGAGAGGTCGATGCCCAGCTTCAGCTTCTTGGACGGCGGGTACATGGCGAGCAGGCCCGCCAGGACCGAGACCACGATGAGAATGATTTTCCAGCGAGCAGGTTTCATGTTCGTTCCTCAAGCCCGACGTGCCACGGCCGGCCGCGTCCTGCGGCCGACTCTCCCGAATGATCTCATGAAGCGAAGAGGAGCCCGGTCGGCCGCCATCCGTCCATCCGACGCATCGCCCGATCCTCCCTGACCAGCTGCCGAGGCCCACGCCCGCCCGCCCCGACGAGCCTCGGCCCCGGGCGAAGAGGCCCGCGGGCCGCCGGCGAGGTGACGATCGGGATCGTCCCGGCCTCGCGGTCGTCCCGGCTCAGGACGCGTCCGCCCCCTTCTCCGAGCCGCCGTCCAGGACCCGCACGACGCTCGACCGGGTCATGGTGATGCGCACGCCCTTGTCGTCGTCGATGCGGAGCACCAGCTTGTCCAGCGAGGGATCGACCGAGACCACCGTGCCGTAGATGCCCCCCGCCGTGACGACCTTGTCGTTCTTCTTCAGGGCCTCGATCATGCCCCGCCGCTTCTTCTCCTGCTGCTGCTGCGGGAGCCAGATCATGAAGTAGAGCAGGAAGGGGATGGGCAGCAGGATCAGGATCCCCGACCAGGGGCTCGCATTCCCCGCCTCCTGGGCGAACAGGAGCCCAGATCTGAAAAACAATCCCGGCATGTTGGCAATCCGTGGGGGGCTGGGTATCGACGGTCCGCCCGGGACCGAGGCTCACCCGGGGCAAACTCCCTGACCCGGGCCTCGCGATCGACCGACTGGCGAATCTGCACTCTAACGCCTAAGGGCCCAAAGCTTCAAGAACTTCCAACCGCAACTGGACAAGCCGGCCGGCCGCGATCGCTTCGCGGATCGAACGAGTCAGCCGGTGGAGGTAGGCGAGGTTGTGGATCGACGCCAGGATCGGCCCGAGCATCTCCTTCGCCAGGAACAGGTGCCGGAGGTAGGCCCGGCTGAACCGCCGGCAGGCCAGGCAGTCGCACCCCTCCTCGATCGGCCGGGGGTCCCGGGCGTGGGCCGCGTTGCGCAGCTTCACCTGGCCGCGGCCCGTGAAGCACGTGGCGTTGCGGCCGTTTCGCGTCGGCAGCACGCAGTCGAACAGGTCGATCCCGGTGGCGACGGCCATCAGCATGTCCTGCGGGCGGCCCACCCCCATCAGGTAGCGGGGCCGGTCCGCCGGCAGCAGGCCGGTGGTCACCTCCAGGGCCTTCTTCACCTCCTCGCGGCTCTCGCCCACGCTCACCCCGCCGACGGCGTAGCCGTCGAAATCCAGCGCGATGAGCGCCTCGGCGCAACGCCCGCGCAGGTCGGCGTGAGAGCCCCCCTGCACGATCCCGAAGAGCGATTGATCTCCCCGGCGATGGGCCTCGCGACAGCGGATCGCCCAGGCGATCGTCCGGTCCACCGCCTCTCCAATCTCGTCGCGGCCCGCGGGCAGCGCCGGACAGTGATCGAGGCACATGGCCACGTCGGCCCCCAGCGCCTCCTGGATCTGCACGGCCCGCTCGGGCGTCAGCTCCAGGAGCCGGCCGTCCAGGTGTGAACGGAACGCCACGCCGTGGTCGCTGATCCGGTTCCGGTCCGAGAGGCTGAACACCTGGAACCCGCCGGAATCCGTCAGGATCGGCCCGTCCCACGCCATGAACGCATGGAGGCCCCCCATCGCCGCCACGACCTCCTCGCCCGGACGCAGGGCCAGGTGATACGTGTTGGCGAGCAGCATCCGCGTGCCGGCGGCGGCGACCTGGTCGGGCGTCAGCCCCTTGACGGTGGCCTGCGTCCCCACGGGCATGAACGCCGGGGTCTCCAGCTCGCCGTGGGGCGTCTCAAGGCGTCCGAGCCGGGCGGCCGAGCACGGATCCTCGGCCAGCGTCGTGAACCGGACAGGGCGACCCGCGAGGACGCCGGGCCGGCGACTGCTCGCAGTGGTCAATCGAGGGGACCTTGCCTGAGGTCGATGTTCATAAGCGAGCGTCGCTGAGGGCCTATCTTCCTGTAGTCCTCGTAGGGTGGGCACCGCCCACCTGTCCTCCGGAGAAGACGGTGGGCGGTGCCCACCCTACACTGTTGTCGAACCGAGCTCCCCGGATCGTCTCTCAGTCGTTCTTGAGCTTCAGCCCCAGGGTGCCGAGCTTGTCCCGGACCTCGTTGAGCGAGGTCACGCCGAAGTTCTTGCACTCCAGGAGCTCGTCCCCGGACCGCTTCGCCAGGTCGCCGACGGTCTGGATGTTGAGCTTGCTCATGCACTTCCGCGCACGCACCGAGAGGCTGAGCTCGCTGATCGGCTTGTTGAGCAGGGCCTGGACCTCGGGGGGGACCTCCTGCGGGGGCTCGGCGCGGTGGTCGTGCGTCACGGGGCTGCGGTCGCCGCCTTCCAGGGCCATGCCCAGCCGCACGCCCTTGGAGGTCATCATCTCCTTGATCTCGGCCAGCGAGGTCTCGCCGAAGTTCTTGCTGGCCAGGAGCGCGGCCTCGGTGGTGCGCGTCAGGTCGCCGAGCGTGCGGATGTTCATCTTCCGCAGGCAGTTCCGGCTCCGGACGGAGAGCTCAAAGTCGGTGACGGGGATCTCCAGCAACTGCTTGAGGACGGTGTAGCCCTTCTCCGCCTCCTCGTCGTAGTACATCCCCTTGCTGGCCTGGCAGTCCTTCACGAACAGCCGCGCCCGGGGGTGATTCGGGTCGTACGAGAGCACCTGGCGGTAGCACTGCTCGGCCTCGCGGAACCGCATCTCGTCCTCGTAGAGGACGCCGAGGTTGATCCAGGCGGCCATCGGCACGGGGGGCCGCTCGGTGCACCGCTTGTAGAGGTCCACGGCCGCGTCGTCGTTGCCGAAGAGGTCGTTGATGTAGGCGAGTTCGAAGAGGGCTCCGTTGTGGTCCTTGTCCAGGCTGAGCGCCTGCTCGAGCTCGCCGGCCGCCTGGGCGAGCTCCCCCTCGGCGGCGAGGATGGCCCCGACCTGGAAGTGGTACTCGGGCGAGCCCCCGGCCTGCTTCTGCAGCCCGTCGAGGATCTTCTTGGCCTCGGCGACTTGCCCCATCCGGCGGAGGGCCCCCGCGCGATGGAGCTCGGAGTTCTTCGCGTCGTAGCCGAGGCTCGCGGCCTGGCTGAACGCCTTGGCCGCCTCGGCGGACTTCTGGAGGTTCTCGTAGGCCAGGCCCTGGAAGTACGAGGCCATGCCGACCTCGCCGGCCTTCTTGAGGTGGTCGAGGCCCGCCGAATAGCGCCCCAGCAGCACCTCGCCCACGCCCAGCCGGAGATGCGCCTCGGGCTTCGGATCCTTCTTCTCCCGCTCCCGGATATTGGCCACGGCCTCGCGGAGGGTGCGATAGCGCGACGGATCGCGATTCAACAGCTCGCGGAGGTCCGCCACGGCGGAAGCGTCGAACGGCGTCCGATCCATGATCGCGCGGACATCGGTGGTCATCATCTCGGCCATGCCATCAGGTCTCCCCTGTCTTCCAGCCGCCCTCGGGATCCGAGGCCGGCCGCGAGGCCCCTGCCCCCGGGCCCGAAGCTCCGGCCCGTCCCCGCCGCCCTCTCCTCGTGGTCGTCGCGCCGCGGCATCGAAAAGGTGAAACCCTCAGTGTAAGGATTTCGCCGACTTTGTCAAAGTGCAGGCCGCGCCTGAAGCCATGCATGAGGTCTTGGTTGCTGCCCTGGCTCTTGAACCCACTGAGGTCTTTCGGCCGGTCGATCCTCGTCGTGCACAACGCGCCGGGCCCTTTCTCGCGGCTGAACCAGGTCGTCGGCAAACCGGCCGGTTGGCCCCGAGATTCGAGGGCGGCCGCGAGGGAACATGCTTCTGTGTCCCACAGGACTGCGGTACGTTGACCTGCGACATTTCTCGCGCGGGAACCAATC
>JAXMBE010000027.1:0-102214 GCA_046349995.1 Isosphaeraceae bacterium
GGCGTTGTCCACGAGGATCCGCCGCATGGCCTCGGCCGCCGCGGCGAAAAAGTGGCCGCGGCTGTTCCACCGCTCGGAATCGAAGCCGTGGACGAGTCGGAGGTAGGCCTCGTGGACGAGCGCGGTGGCCTGGAGCGTCTGCCCGGGCTTCTCCCGCGCGAGCCGTTGCCTGGCGAGATGGCGGAGCTCCTGGTAGACGAGTGGCAGGAGTTCCTCGGACGCCCTCGGGTCGCCCTGCTCGATGGCCGAGAGGATGCGGGTCAGGTCGTTCATGGGCACAGGCCGCCGGGCTCACCGCCTCGACCGGGCCGGGGCCGGGACTCCGTTGCCATGCCTCCCTCCGCACCCCAGGTCGAGGACGGTGATGACTTGCTTAGAGTGTACCGCGGAACGGTTGGTTCCCGGTTCGGCGCTCAAACCTCCGCGAGCGGCCGGTCGGCGTCGCCGAAGCGAGTCAGAGGAAGGCCCATGCGGTGCATCAGCGACAAGTAGAGGTTGCAGGCGCGACGGCCCTCGGGACCGCGGCCGGAGTAGTCGAGGACCCGGCCGGTGGCCAGGCCGCCGCCATGTCCGGCGAGCAGGATCGGCATCTCGTCGGCCTGGTGCGCGTCGCCGTCGAACAGATTCGAGCAAAACATCAGCAGCGAGTGGTCGAGCAGGCTGCCCTCGCCCTCGGGGATCGACTTCAGGCGGTCGATCACGTAGGCGAACTGGGCGACGTGGAACTGGTTGGTCTTCAGGTACATCGCCTCGCGCTCACGATCGTGGCCGTTGTGCGTCAGGTCCAGGTGAAGGCTGCCGTGGACGCCCTTCAGGAACCCGAAATTCATCTGGGACAGGTCGTTGTTCAGCATGCAGGTGGCGACGCGCGTCTTGTCCATCTGGAACGCCAGGACGATCAGGTCGAGCATCAGCCGCATGTGGTCGGGGATGTGCTGCGGCAGGCTCTCCGCGGGGCGCGCGAGGTTTGGGGCCTTCAGGGGCGGCCGCCAGCCTTCCAGGCGGCCGTCGTCGGAGGCGCGGCTGATCCGCCGCTCGATGTCGCGGATCGATTCGAGATACTCGTCCAGCTTCCGGCGGTCGCTCAGGCTGACCCGCCTCGCCAGGTCGCGGGCGTCGGTGAGCACCTCGTCGAGGATGCTGCGGTCGAGGCGGCGGCCGCCGGCGTCGCCGACGAGCAGGTCGAAGACCCGCGCGGGATAGATCTCCTTGGTCGCCGGCTTCGTGTCGCTCGCCCACGAGATGCTCGAGCCGTAGATCATCGAGAGCCCGTCCTCCAGGCGGAGTTCGGTCGGCTCGATGCCGACGACGAGGCTGGGCACGGCGGTCCGGGCGCCGATCCGCTGGGCGAGGACCTGGTCCATGCTCCGGCCGACGCGGATCTCGCCCTGATCGGTGCTGACCCAGGCGCCGGAGAGCAGGTTGGCCATCCGCCCCATGTGGGGGCTCTTGTGCTTTGCGGCCTGCTCATTGAACAGGCCTTTGAGGAACACCAAGTCCTGGCGGAATGGCCGCATCGGCTCCAGGCCCGGACCGATTTCCATCGCGGCGCCGATGCCCTTCGCCCACCAGTGGGCCGGCTCCACGCCGTTGGAGAAATAGAGGCAGGCGAACCGGACGGGCGGCTCGGCGTGGCCCGGCGGAGTCGCACGCTTGCCCGGGTCCTCGGCGAGGACGGGGAGCGACTCCAGCCAGGGGAGCGTGAGCGCGAGGCCCCCGCCCCCGCGGAGGAAACCCCGCCGGCTGATCGGTCGCTGGTCCGCGCTCCTCGAACGGTCGGTCATCACGCCCCTCCCGGGGACCCCTCGCGGGTGTCTCGCCTCATTCCGATCGCCGATCCCGGAACTGTCTGCTGGTCACGATCCGCACCACCAGGTCCGCGAAGCGGCCCCCGCCGCCGAGGTCGGCCGTCATCCGTTCGATCGCCGGACGATCGGAGGCCAGCTCGGGGCGGCCCAGCGCGTAGCCCAGCAGCTTGGCGCTGATGGTCCGGTGGAACTGCCCTCGCTGGCGGCGGAGGTAGCTCCGCAGGCCGTCCGGGCCGGAGACCGTCGTACCGTCGCCGAGCGTGTCGGCGGCGTCGATCGGCCGGCCATCGCCGTAGGACTCTCGCCAGCGGCCGAGCGCGTCGTAGGGCTCCAGCGCGAAGCCGAGCGGGTCGATCCGCGCGTGGCAGTTGGCGCACGACGCGTTCTTGCGATGGGCCTCCAGCCGCTGCCGGACCGTCAGCCCGTCGGAGAGGACCTCATCGGCCGGGATCGACCCGACGTTGGCCGGCGGCGGCGGCACCGGTGTCCCGACGACGCGCCGGAGCACCCAGTCGCCCCGCTTCACGGCGCTGGTCCGCCGCGGGGCCGAGGTGGCCGTCAGCACGGCACCCAGACCGAGCAGGCCCCCGCGATGGTACGTGTGCAAGCCGTCGACCCGGACAAGGTCGTCGCCCGACGCCGCGCCGAGGGGGATCCCGTAGTGCTCGGCCAGCGGGCGGTTCAGGAACGTGTAGTCAGCGAAGAGAATCTCGTCGACGGGCCGGTCCTCCCGGACGACGTGCTCGAAGAACGAGACGGCCTCATCGTGCAAGGCCGCCCGGAGCCGGTCGGTGAACTCGGGGAACTTGCCGGCGTCGATGCCCTGGAAGCGGTCGAACCGGTAGAAGCCCAGCCACTGGCCGAAGAACTCAGCCGCGAGCCGCCGCGCCTTCGGGTCGCGGAGCATCCGCCGGGCCTGGCGCTCCAGCTCCGCGGGTTCCCGCAGCCGATCGCCGGCGGCCGCCGCCCGCAGCTCCTCGTCGGGCAGCGACGACCAGAGGAAGTAGCTTAGCCGACTGGCGAGCGCCCACCCGGAAAGCGGCACGATCCCGCGCCCGCTTCCGCTCCCATTCACGACGGACCGGGGCGGCTCGACCCGGTACAGGAAGGCCGGCGAGACGAGGATCCGAGCCAGGAGTGCCCGGGTTGCGGGCTCGTGGGCCAGGCCGCCGGCGCGGAGCCGGGCGTAGAGGTCGCGCAGCCGCTGCCGTTCGGCCCGGGTGAGGGGCCGTCGCCAGGCCCGCTCGGCGAACCGCAGCGCGTCGTCCAGGTGGCCGGGCTCGGCGGCGCGGAGGGCGGCCCGCATCGCGTCGGACTCGTCCCTCAACCGCCGGACGATCTCGCGCGGACCCGGCGGCAGCCGGTCGATTGCCCGCCGATCGAGGTCGTCGATCCCCTTGCCCTTCAGGTCCGGTGCGAGCTTCCCGGCGACGAACCGCAGGTAGGTGTCGTGATAGTCGAAGGCCGTGAGCAGGTCGGTCCATGCCTGGTCGAGCCGGCGACGGGTCTCGTCGTCGGCGATGTGCTCCACGAAGAAGGCGTCGTCGCGGTGGTACTTGATCGCGGTGTGGAAGTGGTTCCGCTCCGGCTTGTTGTAGGTGTTGTCGAACGGCGCGGGAATCGGGTCGCGGTCGGACGGGGCCGGCTCCCGTTGCGAGATGTCCGGGAGCAGGCGGGCAAATTCCTTCACGTCCGCGCGCCAGGCGGCGACGGGCGGGCTCGCCGGGTCCGCCAGGAGCGTCGAGGCGTCGCCGACCCGGGCGGCGTCGTCTTCCGCCGTCTCGGCCGGCGCGATCCGGCAGCGGACGATGTCGGTCTCGCTGCCCCGCGCGACCAGCTCGACGTCGACGAGGAGCTGGGCCGAGGCCGCCTTCTCCGGAACCCGCAGCGACACGGGGGCCGCGAGCTCGCCGGTGGTCATGAAATCGCCCTCGCCGATCGATACGCCCGGCGAGGCCTTCCCCGGGGAGAGCCGGTGGGCCGCCTCGGGCATCAGGAACTCGCTCAGGGGCCGGGGCGGCTCGAGCCGGTCGGCGTAGCGGAGCCGCAGCCGGGGATTCCTCCAGATGACCAGGGCCCCGGCCGCCGGGTCCCTGCCGGCCCTCGTGACGGAGAGCCCGAACGCGGCGACCCTGGCCCCTTCCGGCCAGCGGATGCTGGCCTTGAGGGAGCGACTAAGGGCGACCTGGATCTCCGCCGCCGTCAGCACGGCGGCCTCCTCCTCCATGCCGGTGTTCCCGGCGAGCGTGGACTGCCAGCTCCGGAGGTCGTCGCAGATCGTGCCGCAACGGGCGCGGACCTCTTCCGGGCTCAGCTCGCCCGGCGGCGGCAGCGACTTCCACCGCGTGATGATCTCGGAGAGTGGAAAGGGCGTATCCGAGCGTCCGAGCACACCCAGGACGTACTCGCAGAGCCGGGAACTCACGCCCTCCCGCCGGGCGAGTTCCGCGAGGCTCGCACCGCCGAGGCCCAGCCGGTCCCGGTGGCGAAATCGCCAGGCGACGAACATGGCCCGGGGATAGCGGTCCAGGCCGAACGGCCTGGCCCCCTCACCGCCGGCGTTGCGGAAGCCGTGCTGCCGGTAGATCGCCTGGATCCGCACGATTGAGGAGAGCTCGCGTCCGGTCCTGCCCGGGTCGGCGAAGAACTCCAGCGGCCCGGATCCGATCACCGCGTGGTCCGCGACCGCCCTGGCCGCGCGGAGGTAGCGCTCGAGGGTCGAGTCCTGCATGAACTGGGCGTCGCCGGCGTTGGTGAAGCCCTCGCCGGAGACGGCGTCGCTCACGAAGTCGTCGGCGACCTTCAGGTCCAGGCCGGTCAGGTCGCGGATCGTGTAGGTGTACTCCGCGCTCGTGAGCCGCCGGAGCGCGACGGGCCCGGGGTCGCCCTCGTGCTCCGCGACGAAGCGGCGGAGCCCGCCCTCCACGGCCTCGACGATCCGCCGGCGCTCGGTGTCGCCCGGCCCCGGCTCGTCCTTCGGCGGCATCCGCCGCTCGCGGACCATCCGGGTGACCTTCTCCCAGGCCCGAAAGTCCCGGCCGAGATCCTTGGCGTCGGTCATCGCTTCGAGGTCGATCCGGCCCTCGGCCAGCCCGCCCCCGTGGCAGTCCATGCAGTATTCCCGGAGGAGCGGGCGCATCGCAGCGGCGGGGTCATCCGGCGCGGCGTGGAGCGGGGCCGTGACGGCCATCAGCCCGATCGCCAGGCCGGCAGCCCGGGCCAGGTTTCGCGCGCTCCCACGGCTCCGAACACTCCTCACGGAACGCCTCCCGCTGATCCCATGTGCATCCGGCTAGGCGAGTGCCGGACGAGGCTCGTCGTCCGCGCCCTTCATCGTATTGCGGATGTCCGGGGAGTGCCAATGAAGTCTCCGCCGCGAAGGCCCGGTTGTGCGGCCGGTCACTTCATCTCGCTGTAGTCGGTCGGGTCCATGTAGACCGATTCGACCTTCTTCACGAGGACGCCGTTCTTGTGGCTCTCGGCGTAGGCCCGCTTCCACTCGGGGTCGTCGCTGAAGGCCTTCCAGGTCTCCGCGGCTGCCTCGCGACTGGGGAAGGCGACCAGATAGATCAGCTTCGAGCCCTTGCCGTCCTTCTCGTCGCGGGGCGTCCAGAAGCCGATCAGCTCCGCCCCGTGCTTCTTGAGCAGGGCGCAGGTGTGCTCGCGGAACCGCTTGTGGAGGTCCACGAGCTTTCCGTCGTTGGTGTAATACGTGCGGAGCTCGAAGACCCTGCACGGCTTCTCACCCTGGTCCTTGTCCGCGGCGAGGGCGAGTCCGGCCAGCGACAGGAAGGCGACTGTGGCGATCGTCGTTCTCATGATCGGGAGACCCCACGGGGCTGGAATGGATGGCTGATGCGTCCTCGCGAGCAGGGTCCATTCATAGCCGGTCCGCGGGGCCGGCTCAAGGCGCGAGCGGGCGCCCGGTGGGTCGCCGGGCCGGGGCGTCAGTCCGGGCGCCAGCGCTCGGCGGCCCGGCTCCCGTGGGCGAAGCGGTCGCTCGGATAGGGGACGCCCTGGGGATGCAGGCCCGAGACGGCCACGCGGTTGCGGCCGCGGCGCTTCGCCTCGTAGAGTGCGGCGTCGGCACGGGCGAGCATGGTGTCCCACGTGTCGTCCGGGAGCGATTCGGCGAGGCCGAGGCTGGCCGTCACGGCCGGGTGGCCGGCCACCTCGCCGCCGCACCAGGCGGCGATCTCGGCCCGCATCCGCTCCGCGATCCCGGAGGCACGATCGAGGGTCGTTCCCGGCAGGATGATCGCGAACTCGTCGCCCCCGTACCGCCCCGCGAGGTCGGTCTCGCGGCAGGAGGCGAGGATCGCCCGGCCGATCGCCGCGAGCACCCGGTCGCCCGCCCCGTGGCCGAGCTCGTCGTTGATCTCCTTGAACCGATCGACGTCCAGGAGGATCAGCGAGAACCTGCGGTCGGAGCGGCTGCCCAGCGCGAGCTGCTCGCTGACGAAGGCGGTCAGGCAGCGGCGATTCGCCAGGCCCGTCAGCGAGTCGCGGGCGGCCATCTCGCGGGCCGACCGGTAGGCCGACTCCAGCGCGAGCTCCGCGCCGGCGTCCCGGAAGACCTCGACCGCCCCGACGATCCGCCCGCCCTCGTCCGCGACCGGGGACGTGCGCACCTCGACGACGACCCGGTGCCCCTCCTTGTGCTTCAGGGAGACGCGCTTGCAGATCGCCTTCCTGGACCGGATCGAGATGACCAGCGGGCAGCAGCGATGGCAGAGCGAGCAGCCGTCGGCGTCGGTATGTTCGAGGATGTTGTCGAAGCAGGTCCGGCCCACGACCTCCCAGGCCGCGTAGCCCGAGATCTGCTCGGCCGCCTTGTTCCAGTAGAGGATCCTGCGTTCCACGTCCACGAAGTAGACGCCGTCATACAGCTCGTCGAGCATTCTCTTGAAGAAACTGCCCAGCAGGAGGGAGCCCGCCTTGCCGGAGGCGTCGGCTCCGGTCTCCGGGTCCGGGGTGCGGCCCGGGACCTGCAGATCCGCTCTCATCTCGCCTTCCGACCCAGCGGGCCGCCTCCTGGACCTCGCCCGACGACTCGCGCCGCGGTTCGAAGTGAGGGCGGTGCGGCCGCGAGCGGGTCCCGTCGCATCCGGTGGCTTCCTGGGAGATCGCGGCTGTCGCCGCGACCCGTTGCCAACGATCTACCCTCAAGGATAGTTCGCGGAATCGGATCGCGAGTACCTGCCGGCGGGGGCCGTCCCCGATGCTGCCGCCGTGCAACGCCGCCGGGCCGGCGGGCGGCGAGGGAGCCGAGTGACCCTCTCGGCCGCCGAGGCCGGCCCCGGCTTTCAGTGACTCAGCGGAAGCTCCCCGCGGGGGCGCCCGGCGGCATGTTGGCCTCCGGCTTCATGTACCGCTGCTCCAGCCGCTCGATCTGCTTGCGGTTGTTCACCGAGTTCTGCATCTTCAGGTTGGCGTCGAGCGACTGGTTGAAGCCTTCAGCCCCGGGAGCCTGGGGCTGGCCTTTCTGTTGCTGCCCCTGGCTAGGCGCCTGAGGTACAGGCGGCGCCCCCACCGGCGTGGTCCCCCGGTAGAAGGCGTACTCCCTGGCGTCCTTGCGGACGACCGCAGTGACGAGTCCCTGCACCCCCTCGGCGATGAACGCCCCGCGGAGGTCGGTCTCGCCGGAGAAGACCGGGGGGTGGTTGCTGCCGATCACCTTCACCTGCACCTTGGGCAGGTGCGCCTTCGTCCGGGCGTCGCGGACGCCGATCCGCACCCGGCCGCTGGCCGGCTCCTCGAGCACCTCCAGCTCCAGGGGCGAGACCAGGACGATCCCCGAGGCATACAGGTTCTCGCCCCGGATCATCACCAGGTAGGCGCCCTCCTTGGTGAGCGGCAGTTCGATGAGCTTCTCGCGCTCTTCGTAGTCCGAGCCGTCACCCAGAGAGACCGTCCGCTCGACCAGCGGGGTGATGCCCGCCAGGTCGATGCCGGCGATCGCGTTGAGGTTGCGACGAGTGAGGTAGAGCTGCATCAGGTCGACGGGGTAGACGGTCACGTCGACCTTCGCGATGTTGCGGTACTCCAGCTTGATCCCCGGGCTCTCGAGCGGCGGCCTGGCTCCCCCGCCGGCATCGCCCTGAGCCAGGCCGACCGCGCGGAGGCCCGCGCCGAGCGGCGCCCCGCCTCCTCGCCCCGGCTCGGCCGCCGCCACTGCCGGCTTCACCTGGGGACGGACGACCGAGACCTCCGGCACCTTCAGGTCCTTGCGGGTGTAGAACTGGATCGCGCTGGCGGCGTCGGTGAACCGGTCGGCGACCTGCTTGTAGTAGTCGATCGCCTTGCCGGGCTCGCGGCGGGCGTCGTGAATCTGGCCCAGGATGTAGAGCGCCTGCCACTTGTTCAGGCTGGGCTGCTCGGCCCCGGCCGCGTCCTTGTAGACGGCCCTCGAGATCTTCTGCGCGACCTCCAGCGCCCGGTCGAAGCGGCCGAGGTGGAAGTTCGCCAGGGCCTCGCTGTACTGGAAGCTGTCCGCGTAGGTGCTCTTCGGATAGAAGGCCGCGTACCGGCCGGCCAGCTTCACCACTCCCTCGTTATCCTCCAGCTCCAGCAGGTTGCCGAGCAGGGCCAGGCTCGCCTCGTCGGCCATCGGACTGGTCGGCGACTGCGAGAGGAAGACCTGGATCATCCGGATCGACTGGAGCAGGAGCTCCGAGCGGGTCACGCCGGCCGCCGCCAGCTCGCGCCGCAGCGCGGGATCGCCCAGTGCCTTGCCCGCCGCCTCGGTCACCACCTGGGAGAGTCCGAAGAAGTCGCTCTCGATCGAGGGCGTGTTCGGGTAGCTCCGCCAGAGTCCGATCAGGTACGAGAGGGCCTCCAGCGTCCGGCCCCGCTGCCGCAGCAGCGCACCGACGCGGGCGTCCTCCACGTAGCTCGACTCGACCAGGCCACGCCAGATGATGAACGCGCGCTCATATTCGTTGATGTCGCGATAGGCCTTGCCGATCGTCAGCAGCTGGTCGAAGCCGAGCACCAGCTCCGGCGACTTCTCCTTGACCACCTCGAAGTACTGGACGACCTTGCGGGCGTCGTATTCCTTGATGCCGATCAGCAGCAGCATCCGCGAGGCGTCCTTGGCGACGTCGTCCCGAAGGGTGTAGGTCGCGAACAGGGGCTCAAGCGCGGCCATGGCCTCGGCATACCGGCCGGCGTCGAAGTGCGCCTTGCCCCTGGCGTACAGCTCGTCGGGCGACTGCCTGTACTCGTCGGTGTTCTTCTCGCCCGGGGCCAGGACCTTGAACTCGCCGGGGGGGCCGAGGTGGAACCGGCCCGGCTCGTACGCGCTGCGGACCGAGGTCGGCAGCGCCCGGTACTGGCCGGGCAGGTAGCCGTGCACGTCGTACTGGATGCCGCCGGGGTTCTGGCCCGGGGCGAAGTAGAACGTCAGGACGCCGTCGGCCAGGGTGTAGGAGCTGGCCGAGGTCTCGACCGAGCCCTCGATCAGCGTCGTCCCGGCCGGGAGCGGCTCCTCGACGACCAGGAAGTCGCGCTCCCACTCGGGCGTCGTGTCGGGGACGTTCCGCCAGACGACCAGGCCGACGCGGGCCTTGCCGCCGAGGGCCACCTGGCTGGCCACGTTCTCGAAGGTCGCGGGGTTGACGGCCACCCCGAAGCCGACCGGCAGGGCCTTGCCGTCCAGCTCCGGCGGCGCCGGCCAGTAGACCCGGCGGTCGACCCAGGCCGGGCGGTTGGCGCGGTCCTGGTCGGGGCCGAAGTCGCGGGTGAAGCCGGTCATCGTGACCGCATAACTGAAGGTCCCCCTGCCCTCCATGCCGAGCGCGACGCGGTTCGCGTCGCCGGGCTTCAGCGCCTTGACGGGTACGGGGATCACGCGGCTCTCGGACGAGCCCTCGACGACCAGCTCGGAGACCTTCGTGTCGTTCACCGTGACGGTCAGGCGGTAGCGGTCCTCGGCCCCCCGGGCGTGGCCGTGGTAGAGGGCCAGCGCGGCGACCGCGGCGCCCTTGGCCTTGTGCGGGTTCCAGCCGTGGCCGAAGCGATGCGCGTGCAGCCAGTCGATCGCCTGCTCCAGCTCGGGGCCCTGAGGGCGGACGCGGGCCAGCGCCAGCGCGACCAGGGCCGTCGTCTCGACGGCGTCCCGCGAGCCGGCCGACTGCGACGAGCCCTCCCAGTAGAGCCGAGAGGGCCGTCCCGGCGCCACCGGCTCGGCCTTCGCTCTCGGGAGGAGGACCGAGACGACCTCGCCGGCCAGCTCGGGCCGCCCGAGGTTCGCGAACGTCAGGGCCAGGTGGGCCAGCGCGGTATTCGAGAGGGCCTGGCGATCGCGGTTGAGGCTGTTGGCCATCTCGAAGGTGGCCGCCCGGCGGGTGGACAGGGCGTGCAGCAGGCTCGCCCGGGCGTCCCGGTCGCGGACGTTAGTCAGGCTCGTGGCTGTCGCCTGGTTCAGCCAGGCCGCGGCCCTGTCCGCGACCTTCACGTCCGTGAGCAGCCCGAGCGGCTCGGCCGAGGCAAGCGCCCAGAGGGCCGCGGCCGAGGCCAGCCGGTCGCTGGGCCCGGCGGCCGGGGCGTTCTGGCCGGGGCGTGGCGTCGGGCCCGGATTCACCCAGGCCCAGCCGCCGTCCTCGTTCTGGGCGGCAATGAGTTCGGCCACCAGCCCCTGGATCCGCCCCGACAGCCGCTGGGCGTCCGGCGAGCCGCCGCTGCGGGTCGTCCGCAGGTAACCCAGCGCCGAGGTGGCCGCCAGCAGGTCGGCGGCGCGGTCGGCCGTCGTGTCGGCCGGCGGCGGGAAGATCCGGCAGTTCGCCCGCGACGAGAAGATCGTGTCATCCCGGCCCATCGCCAGCTCCACGATCATCCGCTCGAGCGTCGGCGAGATCACGATCATCATCTCCGGGCTCTCGTAGGCCCGTCCCTTCGGCAGGCCGACGAACACGGTCGTGCCGTCGCTGCTCGTCCCGGAGGCCGAGGCGTACGCCTGCGCGCCCCAGGGCCGCACCGGGATCTCCACCGTCAACTCATCGCTCCGTGTGCCGGCCGTGCCGGTGAGCGTCAGCCGGACCGAGTCGGAGTCGGGTACCTCGAAGGGGTCGAACAGGACCTCGGTCACGCCGTCGCCAACGAGCTCGGCCGCCTTCGGGAAGACCTCGTCGCGGCCTCCCGCGTAGATCGCCAGCTTCAGCTCGACGCGGCCCTTCACGCCGAGGTGGTGGACCTGGGCGATGAACCGGGGCTTATCTCCCTGGGTGAGCCCCGCGGGGACCTTCAGGTCGACAAAGAAGTCCTTGCGGACCTTCAGGTCGGACGTCGCCTGGCCGACGAGCGTGTCGGCCCCCGTCACGCCGCGGGCGATGATCCGGAACTCCGACAGGGCGCTCGGGGCCTTGAGCGTCACCCGCGCCTTGCCGTCCTTGCCGGTGACGACGGAGGGGTTCCAGTAGGCCGTCTCGACGAAGCGGGCACGCGGCAGGCGGGCGATCGCCGGGGACTTGGAGAGCACCGGCGTCTGGAACTCGAAACCCATGCTCCACCGGGTACCCTCTGCCACTGACCCGAGGGCGACATCCTTGTCGGCGAAGTCGTCCGCGCCGACCATGCCCGGTTTGCGATCGTTGAGGCGCCTGCTCCTCGCGACCCTGCCGAGTCGATCTCCCTTGGTCTTGGCTTCTGCCTCTTCGCGCTGGTCACGCGTGCTGAGCTGCTGGTAGAAGCCCCTGCCGGCCATGGCGCCGCCCATGCCTCCCATGCCGCCCATCGGCCCCCCCGCAGGGGGCGCGGGGACCGACGCCGGTGCGGCCGCCATGTCCGTGGCTTCCGCGGCCGCTGGGGCATTCACGGTAACCCTCTCCCGCACCTCTCGCATGATGTCATTCCGCCCCGCCTGGTTCGCCGTCGCGGCCGCCAGCCGCTCGGCCTCGTCGACGACCGCCTGGGCCACCGGGACCGTCGCTGGGGCATACCGGAACGTGTTCGTGGCCTCGGTGGAGAACGCCCCGGTCCGGGTCTGGTTGTAGAAGAAGGCGCCAATCGCGGGCATCCGGTCGGCGTAGAGCCGCAGCAGCGAGCGGTCGATCATCGCGATCGACAGCTCGGCCGCGGCCGGCTTCCCGAGTTGGTCCAAGGCCGTGACCTCGAACTCCACGTCCTCGCCCGGCTCCACGACCGGCTTCGTGGGGGTCACCGTCACATTCAGCTCACGTTCGACCTGGACGTCCAGGCTGGCCTGGTCGAAGGTGTTCTCCCACATCCGCGCGGCGGTGAGGGTGAAGTTGGGGAACTGGCCGCCCTCGACGGCCCAGCCGACCGGGTTGTCGCCGTCCTTCAGGGTGACGAGCCGGTAGGAGAGGATGCGGTCGGCTTCCCAGGTGAGCAGCGCCGTGCCCGAGCGGCCGCGGCTGTGGAGGTTCACGCTGGCCTCCTCGCCGAGCTTGTAGCGCTGGCGGTCGGCCAGGAGGCGGAGCTTCGTCTCGTCCTTCTTTCCCGAGACGTAGATCGCGCGATCGGCGACGATCGGGTTGCCGAAGCGGTCGGTGCCGGAGGCCCGCAGCACGTAGTTGCCGCCCTGGGCGTCGTCGATCCGGAAGCTCGCGGCCGCCTGCCCCGTCTTCGGGTCGGTCTGGACCGCCTTGCGTTGGGACTCTCGCTCGGTGACCCGCCCCGCCTGGTTGATCAGCTTGATCAGGGAGAGGTTCAGGCTCTGCCCGGTCGGCTCGCCGCGAGCGTCGGCCGTGCCGAGCTGCACCTCGAACGACTCGCCGTCCAGCACCACGTCCCGGCGGATGCTCACATCGATGTTGAACGCCCGGATGGCTAGCATGACGGCCGCGGCGGTGCCGACGTTATCCTGCGGCAGCCGGGCGATCAGCCGCAGCGCCTGCTCCTCGGCGAAGCCCTCGGTGGGGAAGCTGAGGTGGAACTTGCCCGAGGCGTCGGTCGTCCCGCCCAGGGTCCGCCCGTCGGGGAGCACGACCTCGATCGGCCGGCCGGTGACCGGCGCGCCGTACTGGAAGCGGGCTACCGCGTCGGCCTCGATCGTCTCGCCGCGGTAGAAGACCGTCTTCTTGAGATCGAAGGCCAGGTCGATCGGCTGGAGCTGGTAGGACTGGACCTCGAACGAGCCCGAGAAGTCGCTCTTTCCCGGCTGGTAGACGCGGATCCGGTAGGTGCCCACCGGCGCCCCGCTGTCCAGCGGCAGGCCCTCGTGGAACGTCCCGAACTCCGAGAGCGTGACGCCCCGCGCGATGAGCTGCCGGCCGCGGCTGTCGGTGACCTCGAAGCGATAGGCCGCCCCCGGGACGTTTGCGTACTGGCCGTCCTTGATCTCGCGGATCACGCCCCGGATCGAGACCTGCTGGCCAGGCCGATACGCGGGCCGGTCGGTGTAGAGGTAGGCGCGGGGCGTGAGCCCCTGGGCCACCTTCGCCGGGACCGCCAGCCCCGAGCCCGCCACGTGGCCGCCGTCGAGCACCAGGTACGTCAGGCCCTGGTTGGACTCACGCGCGGGCTTCCAATCGTGGAGCAGCACGCCGTCGGCGCCGGTCTCGGCCTCCAGGATCACCTGCTCCCCGTCGGCGACCAGCACGCGGGCCTTTGGCCGGCCCTTGCCGGTCTTCATGTCCTGCGCGAAGACGAGCACCTGGTCGCGGGACGTCTTGACGATCGCCTCCAGGTCGGTGTTCAGGACGAGTGTCGTCGCCTGGAGGTGCTTCGTGTCGGTGACCTTGACGACGTATACGCCGGGCTGCTCGAGCTTCTTCAACTCGTAGCGGCTGTCCACCGGGCGGTACTTGGCGTAGCCCGGGACGTCGGCCGTCCACTCGGCGTCGGGGGCGACCAGGCCGATGTCCAGGGCCTCCACGTTCGCCAGCCCGCGCTTCTTGCGGAAGTAGGCCTCGGGATTCAGCTTGTAGGCCGTGAAGGTAAGCTTTTCCAGATTCCTGCTCATGATCTGGAGAGCGGGCGGCTCGCCGGTGCGGAAGGCCCGGGGCGTGACGACCGTCAGGGCTCGCGACTCCATCACGGCGATCCGCTGGAGGGCCTGCGACTTCCAGGGCTCGGTCGCGATCTTTCGGAACCGCTCGATGGCCCCTGATGGGTCGCCCTTCTCTGTCTCGTAGATCGAGGCGATCATGAAGTCGGCGTGGGCGGCCGGCTCGCTGCCGGGAAACTTGCCGGAAAGCGGTCCCCAGGCGGCGATCGCCTCGTCAAACTTCTTCTCGGTCACGAAGCTCTCGCCGACCTGGAAGAGCAGGCCCGGTACTCTCGGATCGAGCGGATTCTGGGCGACGAACTGCGTCCAGGATGCGCGGGCCTCGCGATAGCGGCCCTGATCCAGGTGGTCGGCCGCGATCAGAAGCTCGGTGTCGAGGATCGCGCGCTGGGCGTCGGCGCTCTGGGGGCCGTTGGGGTAGTTGGCGAGGTAGCCCTTCCAGGCCGAGATGGCCTCGGCGTACTTCCGCTGGCCCTGAAGGATCTGCGCGTGCTGGAACGTCGCCGCCGGGACGAGCTCGGCCAGGTCGCGGCGGCCCTCGTCGGTCTCGGGCTTGAGGTCGTCCCTGAGGAATTGCGCGAAGGCCGCGAGGGCCTGGTCGCTCTTGCCGCGCGCGAGATACGAGGCCCCGACCTGGTAGGCGGCCCGGACGGCCCGGGGATGGGAGGGATAGGCCGTTAGGAACCGTCGGAGGGCCGCGACGCCCAGGTTCAGGTTCGTGTCGTCGGGCGGAGTGGGGATCCCGTGGGTGGAGGGGATCTCAGCCAGGGCCAGGGCGCGGAAGTCGTCCGCGGCCTTGGTCCGCCCCTCGGGTCGAAGCCGCTCGATGTCCCGCGCCAAGTCGGACCAGGTGAGGCGTGCGGGCAGGAGCTGGCCGGCCTGGCGCCGGGCCTCGCCGAGCCGGAAGCGGACGGCCAGGCGGTCCGCGCCCGTCGGATACTCGCGGAGATAAGCCTCGAAGTGCTCGATGGCCCGGGGGATGTTCCCGGCGCGCTGACTAGCGATGCCCATCGAGGACAGGAGGTTCGCCCGCAGGCTCGGGCTCTTGGCGAGCTCGCGCGCCTGGTTGAGCAGGTCCCAGGCCCCGTTTGGGTCGGCCGGGACCACCGGGTCATCCGGCTCCAGGAGCTTGCGGGCGAAGGCGTGGTAGATCTCCGCGAGCCGGTCCTTGCGGTCGCCGGCCAGCAGGCGGACCGCCTGGTTTCGCGCCAGTTCCTCGGCCGCGGCGACGTTGCCGGTCGTCAGTTCGATGCCGGCGCGCTCGAACTCGATCCTGGCGACCCAGGGGCCCGCCTGATCGTCCTTGGCCGCCTGAAGGAGCGTCTCGCGCGCCTCGGCCTTGCGGCCGGCGTGGCGCTCGGCGATCGCCCGGAGGTAGCCCAGGTAGGCGCGCTCGCCCTTCTCCTTCGCCGCGTCCCTGAGCTTTCCCAGGGCGGAGGCCGCCGCGTCGTAGCGACCTTCCTGCAACAGGCTGACGATGTCTCCCGGGATCGGCGGGGCCGGCGGCGCCGCCACGGAGACCCCGGCAGGGCCGGCTGCGGGAGGCGCGGCCGGCGGGTCGGCCCCCAAAGCGACAACGGCCGAGAGGACGAGCCAGAATGCCACGGCCATCCTCGCCGTTTGCGGACCGGGCAAGACCTCCCCCGCGGCGTCGGCGAGAGGGACGGGAGAGCGGAATTTCAGTGTCACGGCTTGGGTCTCCCTGGGTACCTGCTTCGGGTGCATCATTGTCCCGCAGCCTGGTCCAATCCGGCGGTTTCTGCTTGCGTGCGTGATCTGAGGGACGGAGCGGGAGAGAGGCGGAGTCGAGTCGATCCAAGGCTCTTGGATGCCAGTCGCACCACGCCGGTTCCCCGATCCGGCGTACCGGGCAGGGCGCCGGTCGGGCGTATCCGAAGAATTTAACGCCGAGTGAACGGATTTCTTAGGGGATTTTTCGCCGGTCGAGTGTACGCTGTACGGTGGACTCAAATGACGACGAGCGAAGCCTCGCGATTTGGTCATTTCCGATGCGGCGTGGCATGCCTACAACATCTTCTATTCTATCGGAACCGAAACCGATCGGTCTGTCTCTGGTGATGAAGTGTGTGCCGGGTTGATCACTTGGGAACGAACCTGCAGATGCATGAATGTCGAGCTTTGATTCTGCATTCATGATAGGGCCTGTTTCCGGGGGCGTGGGGCGTCGGCGGGCAGCCCGGACGGGGATGGGATGGGAAAAGGCCCTGCCGTTCATGTCGCCTCGACTGCGTGAATTTCGACTAACGCACTAAGCTCTGTCTCGCGCATCGGTCCTGACGCATCGCAAAGGAACGCAACGTCTCGTCGCCGATTCCAGGCGAGACCACGGGTCTGGAGACCACAGGTGGCTCCTCCATCGTACGGGCAGCGTTCAGTCAAGCTGAAGATGCCACGCATCTGCGGTACCGCAGTTCGCATCCTGGCCGCCTCCCGGCGTTCACCCCTGGCCGTGGAGTCGCTGGAGAGCCGGATGCTGCTGTCCGTCTCCTCCGAGGCCCTGCGGAACTGGATCGACCCGGTCGGCCTCGCGGCCGCCGGACTCGTCTCGGACACGACCGGCGCGTTGACTTCGAACAGCGTGACACTCCGTCAGGCGACCGGCGATGATCAGGACGTTGAGAGCACCCCGGCACTGCCGGGAGAATTCGTCATCTCGGCAACGGCCACGGTGACCCTCCCCGCCCCCCCGGCCTCGACGCCCAGGCCGTCAGTCGTGGCGTACTCCTCGGGCCCAACGACCGCCTCTCTCGGACCGTCCTTCACCGTGGTCTGCGCGGTCGACCTTGATGCCCCGGACGCCGCGGATGCACTGATGCTCTACTCGACGCCGGGGAAGGGGGGCAAAGGCTCGGGTTTCGAGCCCGGTAATTCGGGGCCAGGGGACGAGTCGCTCTCGCCGCTGGACGCCGAGCTCACGCCGCACGGGATCCGCAAGCTGACCTATGTGCCGATGGTCAGTGAGGTCAGCGTCCAGGGGGTGCTCCATCCGAATCACACCTGGATGACGTTCCGCATGCCAGTCGGGCCGAATTCGCGCTCGCTGAAGCTGAGCGTCAAGGCGGGCCAGTCCACAGTCAACAACATGATCCCGGCCGTGGACGACGTTTATCTGGTTAGCCGCGACGGTGCCATCCTGGCGGCGGTGAAGGGGGCGGCGGCGAACTGGGCGGGCCCGAAGCAGGAGCTGTCGATCACGCTTAGCTCCGTCCCCTTCGGAGCCCAGTTGCTCGTCCGGGTGGTCGAGACGCCCCTGCCCTCGGCCGCCACGCCGACCGCCGAGTTCGCCAGCCAGAACCCCGGCGAGGGCGTCGTCCCGTTCGTGATGGATGTGAAGCGCCTCGAGATGGCCGGGCCGAACCTGCCCTCGTCCGACAGCCTCGCGTCCGTGGGCTCGCCGCTCACCCCCGCCTGGTCAGTCCCGGTCGTGACGGCCGCGGGCAGCACCCCCCCGGCCTCGCGTCCTTCGTTCACCCAGCCCGCCACCGCTAGCGGGTCGCCGGCCCGGGAGCCGGCGCTCTCGACCAAGCAGGCCCGTTCCGAGGCCGCCGCGACCGCCGACGAGTCGGACGCCCCGTCCCCGTCGGTGCCCGTGGGACCGATGGTCTCGGTGGGCTCGGCGCCCATGGGCCCCAGCCTGGGCCCCTCCGAGGCCGAGCAGACGCTCCTGGTCGACCGCAACGAGCGGGCATTCGACCTGGCGCTCGAAGGATCCTCGTCAGCCGGGATCGATCCGGAGTTGCTGCCCGGCGTGATCGCCGGGTCTCGCCGCCTGGCCCTGGGCCGCCCGACGGCAACGGCCGCCGACCTCGCCGGCTCGCGGCTCTTGTCGATGCTCGAGGGGCCCGGCGGCCTCCCGCTGATGGCCTCCGCGCCGGGGCAGGCCGACGGATCGTCCGATCCCGATGAGATCCTCGCGACCCTGACCCCGGTGGAGCGGGCGATCGACAGCGAGGGGCTCGCCGGGCTCTCTGAGGACGGGCCGCCCGGAGCGCCGGGCTCCTCCTCGCGGCGGGGACGGCGCGTGGTCCGGCCCGACTTCCTGACCGCGGCCGTCGGCCTCGTCCTGGGCATCAGCCTGACAAGCAGCCCGCTCTACCCCGACCTGCTCTCGCTGATCCGCCGCCGGTCCTTCCTCCGCGGACGGGTCCCCAAGGCCGCGAGACCCGTCGCGGCCCTCTAGTTGCTCGGCACCCCGCCCGGAACGGCGCGAGGCGTTCCATCCCCGCGCGGAGTGCCCTGTGGGAGCCCTATCGGACGCCCCTCGTGGCCTCGACACGGACTCGCCTGATCCCGTCCCGGAGCAAGTTTTCGACGAGCTCGTATTCCTGGTCCAGGATCGGGCCGGTCGCACTCCCCCTCAGCATCGCATCGACGGCGGCCGGCATCGGCACCAGGAAGCGGGAGCCCACCCCCCCGTGGTCGGACTTCCGGAAGAACGGATTCGCCTCCGGACCCTCCTGCACCTCGCCGTCGCGGCAGCCGCCCACGAACTCGAATCGGACCCGGCAATCGGGCTCGTTGGACGCCGAGACCGCGAGGCGCCGCCCCGAACCGGGTGGCGGACCGTCATAGAGGAAGCGGTGGAAGGGGCGCTGGTGGAAGCTCGGCAATCGGTTGCCGATCCGGAGCAGGAGGCGATGCACGAGGTCGGGAGGCATGAATCCAGCTTCCGTTGGCGGTTGAAGGTGGGCCGCCCCGGACCACAGGGCGATTCCCGAGGCGCTCCAGGATGCCAGGCCGAGCGCCCGGATGCGGCACGTCGATCGCCCCGCCATCGGTGCGAAGCCCGGGCGCGGCCGAGGACCCGCCCCGCATCCATCGCTCGCGTGCCTCGCGGATCTCGTGCGGCTCGGACCAGCAGTCGGAAGCGTCCGCGATATTCGGGTCGTTCGCTTCAGGCACTGGAGGTACGTCCGCAGGATGGAGCCGCGGAGCCCAGGTCGCCGCCGTCCCAGCCGGCGGCCTGCTCGAGGTCGGCGAGGGCCCGTTCCCAGGCCCGCAGCCTCACGTAGCAACGCGCCCGGCCGAGGTAAGCCTGGGGAGCGTGACGTCCTGCTGGAGGGCGGCCGACCACTGGTAGACGGCCTGCTCGTGGTCGCCGACCTGCTCCAGGACCCTCGCCTTGGCCGCGTGGGCCTGCGGGCTGGGCGACCGGGAGACGGCCAGGTCCAGGTCGGCGAGCCCGGCCTCGCGGCGGCCGGCGTCGGACAGCAGGGTCCCCCTGAGCTCGCGGAGGCCGGCGTCATCCGGCTGGATCCGGGCCCGCCTCGGCGTCCGCTAGGGCGCCCCGCGGGTCGGCGGCCTGGCGGCGGATCCGCTTCCCTGACGGGTGGGCCCTGGGGAGAAAGGGGGAAGAGGGCGACCGTGGCGTCGGCCGCCCGGAGCGCCTCGTGCCGCTGGCCCAGGGCCGCCAGGATGACGGCGCGGTTCAGCCGCGCGCGGAAGCCCTCGGGCCCCGGGTCTCGCTCCCGATCCGCCAGGAAGTCGGCCGCGGCCTTGAGGTCGGCCTCGAGCCACAGCCCGGCGGCCGGGAAGAGCGGGATCTCCTCGGGCCGCTGGAGGTCCAACTCGCCGGGTCGCCGGGCCGCCAGCAAGGCACGCTGGAGCAGCCGCTGATTCGCCGGGCAGGGCCAGCGCTTCATGGCCCGCTCGGCGTCGTGCACGGCGGCCTCGGGTCGGCGGGCCAGCAGGTTCGCCGCCGCGCGGTGGGCCAGCAGCTCGCCGGGTCGGACCCGCGAGACCTCGACCCGGTCCTCGATCAGGCGGTCCAGGTCCTTCAGGGCCAGGGCCGGCCGGTTCAGGCGAAGCCCCAGCCGGGCGCGGCTGAACCGGGCCGACGAGTCGCCCGGGCGCTCCTCCAGCAGCGAGTCGTAGGCCGCCAGCGCCGCTGACTCCCGCCCCGACTCGGCCTCGATGCTGGCGAGGTTGAGCCGGGCCGCGCGGGCGTAGTCGGTCTCCGGGCCCGCGGCGATGATCGCCCGGTACTCGGCTGTCGCCCTGGGGAAGTTGCCCAGCGCCTGGTTGAGGACTCCGATCTCGAGCTGGACGCCCGGCCTCGCGGGCGTGTCCTTCAGGGATTCCAGCGCGTTGTTGAGGTCGTCGAGCGCCCAGTCCCAGTGCCCCTTGATCCGGTAGAGGCGGCCCCGGCTGAACCGGACCCAGCCGGACCGAGGCAGCCCGACGACGGCCGCGCTGTAGTGGTCCAGCGCGTCGTCGCTCAGGCCGGCCTGGTCTTCCAGGAAGCCGAGGTAGAACTGGTACCACGAGTTGGACCATTCCAGCCAGACGGCCCGCTGGAGCCACTTGATGGCCCGCTCGCCGCGGCCGTGGCTGGCGCTGAGCAGGCCCCACTGGAAGCAGGCCGTGGCCGAGTCCGCCGCCGCGATGTGCTCCGGCTCACCGGGGAGCCGAGGCTCGGCGCCGGGCCCGCCCCGCGGCCCGGGGGCCGGCCCGCGATATCGCTCGATCAGCCCGCGGACCGCGATCCAGGGCTCCTTCGGCTCGGCGAACTTGAGCGCGCGGTCGCAGACTTCCAGGGCGGCATCGATCCGGGCCGGGTCGGGGGCCGGCCGGGCCTTCGCCGGCCGGGCCGGAGGCCCTCCCGCAGCGAGCCCTCGACGCCGACCATCCAGAGGAACAGCAGCTCGTTCACCTCGTAGCTGAGCCGCGCGCGCAGAACCTCGTCGAGGTACCCCCAGATGTGCTGCAACTGGTCCCAGTCGAGCTTCGACTTGAGGACGTAGAAGGGCTCCAGCCGCCGCTTCAGCTCGGCCACCGCGGCGCAGGGAGGTCGCCGTTGAGCCCCATGAGCCCTGCGCGCAGGTCGTTGGAGCAGGCCATCAGCTCGTCGGCCTGCGAGCGCGTGGTCCCGAAAAGCTTCGCGACCCCGCCTTGACCTGGATGTTCCCCTGGAGGACCTCCAGGCCGGGATCCGTGCGGAAGAGATCAAGCCGACGGGTCAGCTTGGAGGAATTCCCGGATACTCTCCAGCTGAACGCGGCACGCGAATCGGCCGCCGCTGCAATTGCCGGGCCTGCTGATCGGCGGCTTCTCCAGGAGGGCTTCGGCGGCTCCTGAATTCCCCGCGGCTCGATGGCGACGGCAGCCTGGCGGTAGAGATTCTCGAGCTCGGCGAAGCGGTCGCGGCGTTCGAACTGGACGATCAGGTAGGCGCGAGGAGCGCAGCCGATGCCGCCAGGCCAGCGTCGCGGTCGCCAGTCTGCGGCGGTTGCGGCGGAGGCGTCCGCGCAGCGGCTCAGGAGCGGCTCCCTCGCATGGGCCAGCGGCTGGTCGTCGGCCACCGCGCGGGAGGTCGGCGGCCAGCTCGCCGGCCGACTGGTAGCGATCCTCGGGGCGCGGCTCGAGGCACCGCCGGACTGACGGCCCGCAGCGGGGCCGGCATCTCGCAGGCCTCCTCGAACAGGCCCGAGGGGTCGCGGCGCCGCTCGTCGGCCAGGCGGAGCAGCGCGTCGACGACCGACCGCCCCTTGGCGGGGGGCCGGAACGGCTTCTGGCCGGCGACGGCCTCGAACAGCAGGACCCCGAGGCCGAACAGGTCGGAGCAGCTGGTCGACCCCGGTCGAGAAGCCCTCGGCCAGGGCCTCGAGGTGCTCCGGGGCCATGTAATCGACGGTCCCGCCCAGGGTCGCCCTCGCCGGCCTCCCGGTCGTCGCGCAGCGACTCGCGCGAAGGTTGAAATCGAGGAGCATCGGCATGCCGTCCTCGATGACCAGGACGTTGCTGGGCTTGATGTCGCGGTGCAGGACGCCGCGGTCGTGGGCGTGCTCCAGGGCCTCTGCCAGCCGCGCCCCACCAGGCGATCGCCTGCGCGTAGGAACGGCGGGCCAGCTCCGCCAGGCAGGCCGACCGGGGCCGAGGGCCGCGTCCTCCTTGGCGCCCGGCCAGCCGGTCCAGCGCGTCGACCAGGGAGCCGCCGGTCGGAGGCCCGTCCTCGAGCCCCACCTCGGCGAGCACCCGGGAGAGGGTGATCCGCCCGAAGTACGGCATGCAGAGTAGGTGCAACCCGGTGGCCGGGTCGACCCGGTGCGAGTGGACCGGGACGATATGGGTGTGCTGGAGCCGGGCCAGCGCTGGGGGCTCGCGCGAGCCTCTCCGCGTGACCTTCAGCGCTACCGGCCGGTCGGCGAGCTGCCGCTCGCGGGCCAGGAAGACCCGGCCGAACGCGCCCGCGGCCGAGTTCCTCGACCAGCAGGAAGCCGCCGATCGTCTGGCCGGCCTCAGGAAGTCCCCTTCGTTCCCGCCCCGGCGCCGGGCGGCGATACGGATCGCGAGGCCGACGTGCCGGAGAAGAGCATCGACTGCGAGGTGGTCGCCGAGCCGATGAGCTGGTGGATGTCGAGGACCCGCCTCAGCGGCTCGGCCAGTGCGGCGTATCGCGTGAGGAACTCCGCCGCCACGGGCGCCTCTCCCCGGTCCTCGCGGAGGCAGAACTCCTCGTAGACCAGGGCGACCAGCGTGTCCTCGCCCAGCTCGGGGAAGCGGTCGAGGTACCAGCGTGCCCCCACCCGATCTCCCGACTCCCAGCGCATGGCGAGGTCGGCCCTCAGGACCGCAAGGCGGGCACCGGACTGGTCCTCGGAGCCCGGCAGGGCGGCCAGGAACTCGCCCGGCTCGAGCCGGCGGCCGACGCTCCGCGCCCGCTGCCAGGCCTGTTCGTACTCCCGGGTCAGGCGGAGGGCCGAGGGGGACGAGGCGTCCTCCCACGTCCGCCCCGAGGCGGCGACGTTCATCCCCCGGACTCCCACTCGGACTCCACGCGCCGCCGCAAGTCCTCGAGCACGCGTTGCACGGTCCGCTCGCTGATCCCGAGCCTGTCGCCGATGTCCTTGCTCGAGGCCCCTTCCGCCTTGAGCTCCAGGATCGTCCTGCGTTCCTCCGGCAACAGTTCCCGCAACCTCCCGAAGACCTCCCGCGCCTGGGCGAGTTCGCTGGGAGAATCCGTCGGATCGGCGACCTCCTTGGGCCGCCTCCCCTCGCCCCAGAGGGGCTCCTCGCGATGCATGTCGTGCTTCAGGCTGGCGGCGCGTCGATACTCGTCGATCACCTTATTCTTCGCAGCCCGAGCCAGGAACGCGACAAGATGGCGGGAATCTTCGAACTCCGTCGGGGCGTCCCGCATCCGCCGGAAGAAGCTCCCCCAGACGCTCTGGAGGAAGTCCAGGGAATCGAATCGCGAGCGCAGCAGCCGCGGCAGCTGGCGGCGGACCACCAGCCGCACCTCCGGCTCGTAGCGCTGAAGCAACTCCTTCGCCGCGCTCTCGTCCCCGGCCTGGATCCGCCGGAGGAAGACGGCGAGACTGCTCTGCTCGCCCGGCGGGCGATCACCGACCGACATATCACGCCTCCTCGCCACGGCCAGGAGCATTCGCCCTGGCCCGCGTCTCCGTCCTGAAGACTCGTCGGGGCTCCGCGTAGGTGCACGTGCACGCTCAGCGTATCCCAAACCCCCCGGCGTTGCCAACACTCGCCGCGTGCCGCCCGGCACCCGCCGGCCCCGTTGTTCCTCGAAAGCCGCCGCATGTGGTGGACAAATTTACACAATCGTGTTAAGATACTGTACGCCGCGGACGGCGCCCGTCGGCGGCGTGCGATGCCTTGACCAGCGGAGTGGGGAGGTCGCCCATGAGTGTTGCGTCCGCGGAGACCGGCGAGCACCGGCCCGGCTCGACGCCCGCGGGGGGCGCGGGACGCCTCCCGCCCCTCTGGCTGAACCGGGGGGCGCTGATCGACGGTAAGTACGAGGTCGTCCGGGTCATCGGCCAGGGCGGGATGGGCCGCGTCGTTGAGGTCGTGTGCCGGGGCGACGGCGGCCGGCTCGCCCTCAAGCTGGCCCACGATCGGGGGCTGGCTCGGCGGCGGCTGATCCGGGAGGCGCGGATCCTGGCGGGGCTGCGACATCCCCACCTGCTGCCGGTGCTCGACGCCAGCCTGGAGCCCGATCCCCCCTACTTCGTCATGCCGCTGGCCGAGGAGTCGCTCGATTCCGAGCTGGCGCGCGGCGGCGGCGATCTGACCTGGGCGCTGGCGGCTTTCCGACAGGTCTGCCTCGGCGTGCAGGCCCTGCACCGGGCCGGTGTGGTGCATCGCGACCTCAAGCCGGCGAACATCCTGCGGATGCCCGACGGCATCTACCGCGTGGCCGACCTGGGCGCTGACCAAGCGCGGCCGCGCGATTCCACGATTCTGACCCGCACCTGCAGTGGTGGGCACCCTCCCGTACCTCGCCCCCGAGCAGCTCCTGCCCTCGGGGAGCCGCCCTGGCCGACTCCCGCACCGACGTCTACCAGCTCGGCAAGATCCTCTACCAGGTCGTCAGCGGGCGGGCCCGGCCTGATCGAGCCAGAGGGCCTGCCCCGGGGGCTGGGGAGGATCGTCCGCCGCGCGACGCCTCCGGCCGGACGACCGCTACCCGGACGTCGCCGCACTTCTGGAGGCCGTGGATATCGCCGCGCTCGCCGCCGCCGACGCGCCGCCCGCGCCGGCCTCGCTCGCGCAGGTGCTCGACGAGCTGGACCGGCTGATTGTCGCCGGGCGTGCGGGGAATTTCGACGGCGACGAGGTGCTCGACGTCCTGGCCGCGTCGAGCGGCTCCCCCACGACGAGGCCCTGGAAGTGTTCGATCGCCTGCCGACCGCTCTCCTCGCGGCCCTCGGCCGACGCTTCGCGGCGGTTCGCGTCGCAGCTCGCGGCCCTGCTCGCGGCCTGGAACGCGGCTGCGGGCGAAGGGACTTCCACTACGCCGACCGCGTCACGCGGCGGATGAAGGCGATCCTCACCGCGGGCCCCGCGCTGGAGGTCGTCGCCCGGGCGGTCCGAGCAGTGCTGATCGTCGCGGTCGTACTCAATCGCTACTCGGCCATGGCGGAGCTGCGGCGGATCCTCTATCAGGTCCGCGGCGGCGAGCAGGCCTGGCCCTCGCCGAACGGCTTCGAGAGCGCGCAGTACTTCCAGGAGATCGCCCCCTACCTCGAGCGCGGCGGCTCACGCCGCCCTCCCGCGTGGTGGACGACCTGCGGCCGGATCCAGACCGTCGCCTTCTGAACCCGGGGATGCCACGCCCGCCGTGGGCCGAGCCCGTTGTCCACGGCGGCACGCGGGGCCATAATCCAGGCTCCGCGAGCGACATTCCCCCGAAGGAGGCGACGTCATGCAACGGATCGGCCCGGCCCGCACCGGCCTCGTGTTCCTGCTCTCCTGCCTGCCGCTCGGGCTGCCGGCCGGCGGTGCCGAGCCCGATGCGGCCCCGTCGGCGGGCCTGCTCCGCAAGCTCCTCCGCGACGAACTGACACAACGCTGGTATCCCCAGATGATCGATCGCGAGCACGGCGGCTTCCATCAGAACCATGCCCGCGACTGGTCGCGGCGGACGGACGAGAGCAAGTTCCAGGTGTTCCAGGCCCGCATGACCTGGACGGCGTCCGCCTACGCCGAGTTCGACAGGGAGCGGCGCGAGGAGTTCCTGGGCTACGCCCGGCACGGCCTGGCGTTCCTGGACGGGCCGATGCGCGACCGCGAGCACGGCGGTTTCCACTGGATCCTCGGACCCGACGGGAAGCTCGACCCGAGGCTCGGCGACGAGAAGCACGCCTACGGGACTTCGTTCGTGATCTACGCCGCCAGCAAGCTGCGGCACGTCGGCGGTGACGACCTCGCGCTCAAGGTCGCGCGCGACGCCTTCGACTGGCTCGACTCCCACGCCCACGACGCCGCGCGCGGCGGCTACTGGGAGGCCCTCCGCCGCGACGGCACCCCGATCACGTCGTGGAGCCCGTCCGACCCGCTACACAGGCGGAGCGACCGGCTTGGCGTCTACTACGGGTACAAGACGATGAACTCGCATATACACCTTCTCGAAGCCGTGTCTGAGCTATCGCGGGTTGATCCCCGGCCGGTCGTCAAGGAGCGGCTCCGCGAACTCTTCGAGATCGTCCGCGACAAGATCGCGATCGAACCGGGTGCACTGAACCTCTACCTGACGCCGGACTGGCGGGCCGTTCCTGCGCACGACTCCTTCGGCCACGACATCGAGACCGCCTACCTGCTCCTCGAGGCCGCCGACGCGCTGGGCATCCCCGACGACCCGCGCGCGAAGCAGGTCGCTCGGAGCCTGGTGGACCACGCCCTCGACTGGGTCTGGGACGACGAGCACGGCGGCTTCTACGACAAGGGCGACTCGTTCGCCGGCCAGGCGTACGACACCACGAAGGTCTGGTGGACCCAGGCCGAGGGCCTCAACGCCCTGGTCGTCATCGACCGCCGTTTCGGCCGCGAGACCGACCGTTACCTCCAGGCATTCCGCAAGCAGTGGGACTTCATCGAGAAGCACATGATCGACCCGCAATACGGCGGCTGGTTCGGCGAGACCGCCCGCGACGGCGCCCTCCGCGGCGACGGTGCCAAGGCCACGCCGTGGAAGGTGAATTACCACCACTCCCGGGCGATGATGAACGTGGCCCGGATGCTCGAAGGCGGCCACGAGTGAGGAGGCTTGGGAGTCGCGGCGGGAAGACAGAGGACACCAAGACCAGGAGTCGCAGCAGGAGTAAGATGTCGAGGAGACCTTGATCCCGCGGTCCGCAGGAGTGCCCGCCTTGAATCTGAGCGATTCCCGCAAGGACTACAGCCGCCACAGCCTGGATCGGGAGGACCTGGAGTCCGACCCGATCCGCCAGTTCCTCAGGTGGTTCCAGGAAGCGACCCTCTCGGAGATCCCGGAGCCGAACGCGATGACCCTGGCGACGGCGACGCCCGACGGACGGCCGTCGGCTCGGACGGTGTTGCTCCGGGGTTGTGACGAGCGCGGCTTTTCGTTCTTCACCAATTATCAGAGCCGGAAGGGGCGCGAGCTGGAGGTCAACCCCCACGCGGCGCTGGTCTTCCACTGGCACGACCTGGAGCGGCAGGTCCGAATCGAGGGCTCGGCCTGCCGCGTCTCAGCCGAGGAGTCCGACGCCTACTACGAGAGCCGCCCCGCCGGCTCGCGACTGGGCGCCTGGGCTTCGCCCCAGAGTGAGGTCATCGCCGGCCGGGACGAGCTCGAGGCACGCTGCCGAGAGCTGGAACGGCGGTACCGGACGGTCTGATCCGCGTCCCCCGCACTGGGGCGGCTATCGCTCGTCCCCAGCTATTTCGAGTTCTGGCAGGGCCGTCCCAGCCGGCTCCACGACCGTTTCTGCTACCGCCGCGAGCCGCTCGGCTGGCAGATCGACCGCCTGGCCCCCTGAGTTGGGCCGCGGCGCCTTCGCCGGATTATCGATTGACGCCGGGCGAGCCCGGTGTACAAAGGACGCGGCTCGGGAGGGCGACGGGCCGGGGAGGTCCCGGCTCGCCCCGTCCGTGCATCCCACGAACGAACTCACCACGGGGGTTCACGATGCTGAACAGGCTGACCCGGATGGGGCTGACGATCGCGGCGTCGCTGGCGGTCGCGGCCGGAATGGCCGCGCGGGCGGACGAGAAGACCGCCGAGAAGGACCTGAAAAAGCTGGACGGTGAGTGGATCGTCAAGAGCGAGGCGGGCGGTGAGGTCCACTACACCTTCAAGGGAGACAAGCTGAAGGTCGAGGCCCCAAGTCGCACCTACGAGATCACAGTCAAGATCGACCCCGATGCCAAGCCCGAGAAGACGATGGACATGCACATCGACGAGGCCCCCGAGGACGCCAAGGGGAAGACGTCGAAAGCCATTTACAAGTGGGAGGACGATGATACGTTCGTCTTCTGCATGCGCGCCGAGGGCGACCGCCCTACCAAGTACGAGCAGATCGGCTTCGAGCAGATCCTGACGAAGCTGAAGCGGAAGAAGTCCTGAGCGGGCGGCCACGACGTCTCCACCGAGCCTCGGGCTCATGCAGGACGGGCCCGGGGAGCTGGCCACCGTGGATTCAAGTAGAATCGTTCAAGCTCTCACTTGTGCACGAGTGGTGTTTCATGTGCGCTCTCGACCCGTTCGCCGCTTTTCGCGTCGGAGCGATGTATGCAAGGAGAGTCAGATACATCCTGACCGACGACCCGGGCGTCCCCAGCGTCCGTCACAGCGAACGGGGCGACTCGGTCATCGGCGCCCGGCTCGCCGGCGTCGTGCCGGAGCCGCAGAGCATGGTGCTGGCCTGCATGGGCCTCGCCAGCGTGGTCCTGACGCTCCGATTCGTTCGGCGCTGAGGGCCCCGACAGGCGGCGTTCGCGAACATCTGTCCCGTATATGGTGTCTGTTCCCGGCCCGTCCGCTGCCGCTTGGCGTTCAGTCGCCATTGGCAGCGGACGGGCCGTTGAGTTAACCTGGACCCTCAAAAAGAGTGCGTGGCGAACGTCCAGATCCTCAAGCGACTCAACGACATCGGAGATCAGTCCGACGATGGTCCAGATCAAGCTCCCGGATGGTTCGGTCAAGGAGTACCCCGAGGGCGTGCGGCCTATCGACGTGGCCGCGGGCATCGGCAAGCGCCTCGCCGACGCCGCCGTCGCAGCCGTGGCCAACGGGACGATCGTCGACCTCGATCGGCCGCTCGTGGACGGCCCGTCCACGCCCGTCGAGCTTCGGCTGTTGACCTCCCGGGACCGCGAGGCGCTCGACGTCCTGCGGCACTCGACCGCCCACATCATGGCCCGGGCCATCATGCGGCTGTTCCCGGGCGTCCGGCTGGCGTTCGGGCCGACCACCGCGAGCGGCTTCTACTATGACGTCGAGATCGACGGCCGGCACCTCTCCGAGGATGACTTCCCGGCGATCGAGGCCGAGATGGCGAAGATCGTCAAGGAGGCCGAGGCCTTCGAGCGGTTCAGCCTCCCGGCGGATGATGCCCGGCAGTTCGTCGCCGACCTGGGGCAGACCTTCAAGGTCGAGCACATCGACGACGAACTGCAGAAGTACGGCGTGCTGAGCTTCTACCGCCAGGGCGAGTTCGTGGACCTCTGCCGGGGGCCGCATATCCCCCACGCCGGCAAGGTCGGGGCGTTCAAGCTGCTGTCGATCGCCGGGGCGTACTGGAAAGGGCAGACCGATCGGGCGCAGCTCCAGCGGGTCTACGGCACCGCCTTCTTCGACAGGAAGGATCTCGACGCCCACCTGGCGCACATCGAGGAGGCCAAGAAGCGCGACCACCGCAAGCTCGGCAAGGAACTGGGCCTGTTCACCATCTCCTCGATGGTCGGCCCCGGGCTCGTGCTCTGGATGCCCAGGGGGGCGACCGTGCGCGGGATCCTCGAGAACTTCATGAAGACCGAGCTGATCAGGCGCGGCTACCAGCCGGTCTACACTCCACATATCGGCAAGATCGAGCTCTACCAGTGCAGCGGGCACTACCCGTATTACAAGGACTCGCAGTTCGCCCCGATCCAGCTCCTGAGCGACCCGGCCACCGAGCTCGTCGACGGCCTGACCGAGGCGATCCTCGGCGACGACATTGCCGAAGCCCCGGAGCGTGAGCGCGCTCTGCTGAAGCACGCCGGGATCGACCCGGGCGGTTTCTGGTCGCTCGGATACGCCGACGCGGCCACCTTCTACCGCCGGATGCTGGCGCTGGACGACACCACCGGCGTCCCGTTCTCCGAGGCCGACTGGGAGGAGCCCGGCAAGGAGAGGATCCGCGCGGCGTTCCGCGCGAAGCAGGTCGATCCCGAGGGCGCCTGGACGCTCGGCTACTTCGATCGCGACCGTCAAGGGAAGGTCGAGTTCGTCCGGGCCCTGGACCGGGGCGAGCGCTACCTGCTCAAGCCGATGAACTGCCCGCACCACATTGAAATCTACAAGGCCGAGCCGAGGAGCTACCGGGACCTGCCCCTGCGGCTGGCCGAGTTCGGGACCGTCTACCGCTTCGAGCAATCCGGCGAACTCTCGGGCATGACCCGGGTCCGCGGGTTCACCCAGGACGACGCCCACCTCTTCTGCACCGAGGACCAGGTCCGGGCCGAGTTCCGCTCCACCATGGAGCTGACCCAGCACGTGCTCGGGTCGCTGGGGCTGCACGACTATCGCGTCCGCCTGTCCGAGCACGACCCGAATGATCCGAAGTACCAGGGTGCCGCCGGCGACACCTGGCGACGCGCCGAGGAGGACATTCGCGCCGTGCTCGACGAGATGGGCCAGCCCTACGACGAGGCCCCCGGCGAGGCGGCCTTCTACGGGCCGAAGGCCGACTTCATCGTGCGCGACTGCCTGGGCCGGCAGTGGCAACTGGGGACCGTCCAGCTCGACTATGTCCTGCCGGAGCGGTTCGGGCTGGAGTATGTCGGTGCCGATAACCATCCGCACCGCCCGGTGATGATCCATCGCGCCCCGTTCGGCAGCATGGAGCGGTTCATGGGCATCCTGATCGAGCACTTCGCCGGGGCATTTCCGCTCTGGCTGGCCCCCGAGCAGGTTCGCGTGCTGCCGATCTCCGACAAGGTGGCCGATTACGCCCAGTCGGTCCTGAATGCCTTGCTCGAGGCCGGCTTCCGGGCGACCCTCGACCACCGGCCGGAGAAGATCAACTCCAAGATCCGGGACGCCCAGCTCGAGAAGATTCCCGTCATGCTTGTGGTCGGCGCAAAGGAGGCCGAGCAGGGGGCCGTCGCCTACCGCGACCGTCACGACGGCGACCAGGGGGCCATGCCGCTGGCCGATGCCCTCGCCCGCCTCCGCCGCGAGAACGAGGAGCGGACCACCCGGGGCGTCATCATGCCGCAACTGGCGGCCCCCGACGACGAGGGGGGCGAGGATCACGCCTACTGAGCGGCCTTCCGATCGGACGCCCGGACCCGAACGCCAACCGCGCGGGGCATCCCCACGGATTGCATGAAATCTGGGGTTGTCAAGGCTTTACGGCGCGCCGAGGGGCCTCCGTCGGGCACCCTCTCCTGCACCTTGACATACCGCTGTCAATCCGGACTATAATCAAGTATAGAGGCACGTCGTCCATCCCCAGATGGATGTTGTGGTTTCTGAGCAGGGCTCCGGGCGGCGTCTGCCGGGACCGCCCCTGCCGCACCGATGATGCTGGCGGCCCTGCGTGTCGGGCCCTTTCCGGGGCCCATCGCCCGCAGTCGCTCTCGCCGGGTGCTCGATCGAAATCTCTCGCAACCATGGAGTTGTACATCCCCGTTTTCCCGGGCCGGCGGCCGCGGCCGAGCCGGTCCCCCGCACGGAGGTCACTCCGGCAGCGTTGCTGCCGGGGGCGGTACCGGACACCCGGCCCGGATGCATCGCCTTGCACTCGGAGACCTTCATGCTCTATCTCCTCTGCTGGGTCCTCGCCCTGTCGCGCTATGATCTGGGCGCCTCGGAGCCGACCGACCGTTTGAGGCCGGCCGGCTGGACGGGGAATTTCTGGGGGCCCGCGGCGGAGCGGGCGCGGCGGACCGGCGAGCTTGCGCCCCTGCCGATGGACCCGTCACTTGCCCGCTGGAGGCGATGGGGCAACCAGACCCTCCGCGACGGCGACATCGTCTTCCGGCTGGGCGACGCCCGAGTCTGGCGCGGCATCCTCCCGCTCAGCCGGTTCATCGCCCGGGCCACCGGCAGCCCGTTCTCGCACACCGGTGTCGTGGCCGTCGAGGACGGCTACCCGGTCGTCTACGATTGCTCCTCGCCGGGCGTGCAGCGTCAGCCGTTCGAGTTCTGGATGCTCGACTGCGTCGGACCCATGGGGGTCAAGCGGCTGAAGCCCGCGTTTCGCGGCCGGATCCCGGGCGTGGTCGCCTTCTGCCGCTCGGCCTACGAGCGCCAGGTTCCCTTCGATGCCGGCTTCCGCATGGACGACGCGGCGCTCTACTGCCTCGAGCTCACCGAGAAGGCGTTCCGCTCCCAGGGGCTTGCCCTCTCCGAGCCGGTCCGGATCGGCGACTGGGAGTACCTCGAGAACTTCCCGCTGACCGCGCTGGGGATCGAGCCGGGGACCGCGCTGGTACTGGACCGACCGATCACGCTGGAGCAGACCGTCTACGTGCCCGGGAACGAGCGCCAGGGCGTCTGGGCCTCCCCTCTGCTCGAGACCGTCATCGGCCCCGACCCGAAGGCGTTCCGCGACGCCGCGCCGCCCCTGATCGGACGGCTGAACCTCAGCGGTGACCTCGACGTGACCGTCTTCGCGCTGCTCCAGCTTCGCCGATCGTACGATGAGCTTCCCATCCGCCTGATCTGCGACCTGGTGATGTTGCCGAGGGTCCGCGGGGCGCTCACGGCGAGCGTCGCGACGCGGGCCGGAGCCGTCCGCTGAACGAGGGAGTCACGACGATGAGCCGGGGTGGTCGCCGCTTGCCGGCCCTGTGGCTGGCGTTCGTCCTGGTCGCGATCAACGCAGCCCGAGGCCAGGGCGACCCCCTGCCCTCGTGGAACGATGGGCCGTCGAGGCGGGCCGTCGTGGACTTCGTGGGAAGGGTCACGAAGGAGGGGGGGCCGGACTTCGTGCCGGTCCCGGACCGGGTGGCCGTTTTCGACAACGACGGCACGCTCTGGTGCGAGCAGCCGGCGTACGTGCAGGCGCTCTTCGTCCTCGATCGGGTCCGCGTCCTGGCGAAGGACCATCCCGAATGGCGAGACCGTCCACCCTACAAGGCGATCCTGGAGGGCGACCCCGCGGCGCTCGGCGGGGTTCACGGCGAACACCTGGCGGAGCTGATCGCCGTGACGCACGCCGGGATGATCAACGACGACTTCCAGCTCCTGGTGCGGGACTGGATCTCCTCGTCCCGGCATCCCCGGTTCGGCCGGCCGTTCACCGAGTGCGTCTACCAGCCGATGCTCGAGCTCCTCGCGTATCTGCGGGCCAGCGGCTTCAAGACCTTCATCGTGTCGGGGGGCGGCGTGGACTTCATGCGAGTCTGGACCGAGCGGGTCTACGGCATCCCGCCCGAACAGGTCATCGGCAGCACGATCAAGCTGAAATACGAAGATCGAGACGGGCGTCCCGCCTTGCTCCGGCTGCCCGAGGTCGATTTCATCGACGACGGGCCGGGGAAGCCGGTGGGCATCTCCCGGTTCATCGGTCGCAGGCCGATCGCCGCCTTCGGCAACTCGGACGGCGACTACGAGATGCTCCGCTACGTCACCGCCGGGAAGGGCCCTCGCCTGGGCCTAATCGTCCGCCACACCGACGCCGGCCGCGAGTACGCCTACGACCGGGACTCGCGTGTGGGCCGGCTCAGCTGGGCCCTCGACGAGGCGCCCTCCCGCGGCTGGATCGTCCTGGACATGAGGGCGGAGTGGCGGACCGTGTTCCCGCCCACCAAGGGCCCTTGACGTCCCACCGGCTCACTCCGCGCGCCCCGGCGGCGGCCCCTTCTCGGCCCGAGCGGCCAGGGCGCGAGGCGAGGCGATGACCGGCAACGGGAAGTACTCGCGGGTGTAGAAGTACCAGGCGTCGCGGGCGTAGGTCACGCAGTTGATCCGCACGCCCAGGTGCCCGAAGCCGTTGAGCGTGCCCCGGTAGATGATCGGGTTGCGGATCAGGGTCGAGCGGAGGACCCTCATGTCCCTCCGCAGGCCCCGGTCGTACTGAATGTCCATGTCCCACTGCACGCCCGAGCTGACGGCCGCGGGCCAGAGCCGCTTGCCGGTGCTGGAATCGGTGATGCTGCCGAACCCCCGGCCGTACCGCCCGCAGGTGTGAATCTCGCCGGTGACTGTGTGCTGATAGCGGATCCAAGCGTGCGTGTCGCTGACGCAGAGGCTGACGATCCAGAGACCCGGAAGCTGGACGGGAAGCTGGGTGGGACCGTGGATCTGCGCCCGAGCGGACGGCGACACGGTGAGAGCGAGAAGTCCAGCAAGGAGGGCTCTCCGTGCCATGCGCCGATCCACTCCCACTGCGCCCGCCGCGTGCCGAAAGCGTCCCGGGCCGGAGCACTCCTCGACCCTGACCGATCCCGGGCATCGTCCTCAAGTGCATCGGTCATCCCGGGTTGCCATCCGTAGCTCAAAAGACCTTCAGGATCCCGATCTGCATCGAATAAGTGAAGGCGGTCGGTCCCACCACGGGGAACTCCCAGAAGTGGAGCAAGAAGTAATCGTCCGCGATGTGGAACCTCGTCCCGGGGCCGACGCTGAAATAGGTTCGCTCCCGGGTCGTCCCGTCCAGGGGGACCAGCCAGTTGGTCGCGGCGTAGACGACCAGGTCGCCGAACGGGACGTCGTGCGGCCGGAAGTAGCGGCCGATGGCGAGGTCGCCGGTGTAGGCCGTGAACGCCGGGATGTAATTCGTATTCATCGGGACGAAGACGCCCGACCCGCCCCGCACCACCCACGCCCCGCCCGGATTCGTCCAGAACTCGTACCGGGGATGCATGGCCATCATGCCGCTACCCGTCGCCTTGCTGCCGGTCGGTGTGCGAACGTCCACGGCGAGGACGTGAGTGGTCGCCGCGTTCTCGGCGAGCAGGAAGCGGGGGATCACCACGAGGTCGCCGTTCTCGGCCGTGTAGCCCCGTCCCGGCTGGCGGGTCCCGTTCGAGATCACGTAAGGGATGCTCAGCGAGATCTCGAATCGCCGCGAGAACGGCAGGAAGACCTGGTAATTCCCGCTGTAGCGGTCCCCGCCGTAGGGCTCCTTCAGGGTGTTCGTGTACGTGAACCACGTCAGCCAGAGCCGGTAGAAGACGCCGTCGAAGGCCCCCAGCCAGCCGTGACGGGGTGTCAACCCCTCCCGGCCGGCGGGACCGCCGGCCCAGGGCTCGAGCCAGCCCTCGGACAAGAACGAGCCGAACGAAAGCGGGCGCCATCGCCCCTCGGCATAGACATCGCCGAATAGCGACTCGGTGATCGTGTCGAACAACCCCATCTCGATTCGAGGGGCCGTCGGCTCGGCGCCCTCTCCCGCGAAGTAGGACGGGGCGGCCCCGGCGGGCTGCGCGATGGGGGGCGGCGCGAAGGTCTCCGGCCCGCCGGCCACGTCGGCGAAGCTCGGAGCCATCGACGGCTCCGGCAATGCGGGCTGCTGGGCCCGAACGGCAGGCCCTGTCGTCATCGCGAGGAGAAGCACCGCGAGCCCGGCAGCGCGAACCCGGCGGCTTCCGTGGCATCCTGCCATGGCGTGATTCCTGTCCCTGGAACCCATCAAGCGTGTCGGGCCTCAGCGCCCTGTTGGTCATGAAAATCGGCAAGGTGGTCACCCCCACTGGACTGGAAAATCCGTGGGCCTGGTGTGCTTTGCACTTTCTCGCCCGCACCTCGCCGCCGACAGCGGGGATGGGCTCCGGACGCTCTCCGCTTCCTGACGAGCGGTCCTGGACCCGCAGCCTTCATCGAGCGGGATCGGGTGGTTTCGAGCCATCCCCCCCTTCACGCCTTCTGTCCGGATGGATGAATGGCCTATGCCACGGCCACTTCGAGCCGCGAACCGGGCCCTGACGATTCGGGAAATTGCAGGAATTGAGCGGAGCGATCGGAAATTGCGGACATTGCTGATTCCGGGGCATGTTCCGGCCGATAAGAGAAGAGACACACATCTTCGCGACCGGTCGAGGCCCTGCTTCCCCGGTCGCCGCACGGGCCGATGTCCGTCCCAGGACTGCATGTCCGCCCCACTCGGATCGGAGCACGACGATGTCTCGGATTCTCCCGGTCGCACTGGCGGCCGTCCTCGCCTCGACGGCCGCGTCCGCCCAGGGGATCATCGCCCCGACGGCCGGGCCGATCAACAGCGCCATGGCGGGCGCCTCGGTCGCCGCACCGGTGGATTTCGGCGGCAGTTACTGGAACCCGGCCATCCTCAGCGGCCTGCCCCGAAACGAGTTCCTGCTGGGCACGCAGCTCATCCTCCCTAGCCTCCACCTCACGGGGACGGTGCCCGCCAATGCCCTGGGCCCGGGGCTGCCGCCGGGCAATCGGTACGGGGTGTCCCGCAGCGACAGCGGCGTGCCCACCAACCTGGCGACGGGCGTCTCGTTCCGGCTCTCGCCGGACTCGCCCACGACCTTCGGCCTCGGCGTGTTCGGCCTGGTCGGGGGCGGCGTCAACTACGCGGGCAGTTACACGACGCCGATCCTCACGCCGCGGCAGCCGCCGAATTACGTCGGCCTGGGCCCGATCTACGCGAACACCTCGTTTCTGACGATCATGCTCACCGGATCGAGGCAGGTGACCGAGCGCCTGGCCATCGGCGGCGGGCCGATGATCCTCACGGGGCCGGCGGTCTTCTCTCCGGCCTTCTTCGCGCCCGGTCCGAAGGACGCCTACGGCCTGACCACGTTTCCTCCCGCGACGAACTCGCGGCCGTTCTGGGGGGCCGGCTTCCAGGTCGGCCTGCTCTACAATCTCTCCGACTCGTGGAATATCGGGTTCTCCTACAAGAGCCCGATCTGGCAGGAGCGGTACGGTTACAACTCGTACAACCCCAACCTCTCGCCGCGGCGGATCGGCGTCCAGGCCCAGGTGCCCGAGATCTTCTCGTGGGGCATCGCCTACAAGGGGTTCGAGCGGGCCCTGATCGACGTGGACTTCCGCTACTTCGACTACGCCAACACCAGCCTCTACGGCACCAAGCCGATCGACGGCGGCCTGGGCTGGAGCAGTATCTTCGCCGTTGCCGTCGGCGGCCAGTACCAGTTGAGCGATCGCCTGATCATCCGCGCCGGCTACCTCTTCAACACCAACCCGATCAACGAGACGGCCACCTTGTTCAACGTACAGGCCCCGGGCTTCCTCCAACACCTCTTCTCGGTGGGCACTCGTACAACCTGACCGACGACATCGTCCTATCGCTCGCCTGGGTCCACCAGTTCCGCAACGAGATCGAGGGGCCCGATCCTCCAGATCCCCGCGCCAGCGTGAAAGTGGACGCCCAGATGGACTCGATCGTCGGGGGGCTCAACATCCGGTTCGGGGCGCCTCGGCGGTCGCCCGATAACTCGATCCCGGTCGAGACGGCCCCGGTTCCTCCCCTGACAACGCCGCTCCCGCCGCCGCCGGTCCTCACCCCGCTCTCGTCGGGGGTGCCGCTCGCCGCCGGCTCTGCTCCCGGTCGAGGGTATCCGATGAACTCGCCCCAGGGACCCCGCGTGCCGCGGCCGGTCGCGGTCGTCTGCGGGCTGATGCTGATCCCTGGCGACCTCCGGCTGCGCCCTGGGCCCGAAGGCCCTGGAGAAGACGCACGGCCGGTACCAGGACGCCGTCCGGCAGGTCTCCGGCGAGCAACTGCTCCGCAACCTGGTGAAGCTTCGCTACGGCGAGGTGCCCGTCGAGATGGACGTCTCGTCGATCGCGAGCCAGTACGAGTTGGCAGAGCGCCGCGGAGGCCCGGCCGTTCTTCATCGCCCCGAACCCGAGCAACAGCAACGTGATCTTCCGGACGTTCACCTCGATCCTGCCCGACCTGAGCCTGAGCGGGGCGAACCGGCCGACGATCACCCTGATCCCCAATAACAACGGCGACGCGGTCCGGCGGTTCTTGACGCCCGTTGCGCCGGAGACCCTGGCGTTCCTGGCCGAGACGAGCTGGCCGGTCTCGGTGATCCTCCGGCTCTGGGTCGAGCGGCTCAACGGCGTGCCCAACGCCGTCACGGCCAGCGGCCCGTCGCGGGGGATCATCTCCGACTTCCGGCGGTTCCAGCGGATCGCCGACCTGGTCCAGCTCGAAACCGATCGCGAACTCCTCTCGGTCCGCACGAGCCCCGCGACGTCGTCGTGGGCGGCCGGTCCCGCGGCGACGGTCACGGCGGCCGCCGCGGTCGACGCGGCCAAGGCCGGCATGGAGTACCGCCCCAGCCAGGATGGCCAGGGCTTCCTGCTCGTCCGCAAGCAGGAGAAGCTCCTCGTGCGGATCAATCAGCCCGGGATCGGCACTCCCGAGATGGAGGAGCTGATCGAGTCCTTGAACCTGACGCCTCAACGAGGTGGTTCACGACATCGTCGTCTCGCCCGGCAATGTCCCGGATCCGCTCCGCTACCCGCGGCCGCCCTCGTCCGACCTGCGGGTCACCCCTCGCTCCACGTCGCAGGTGTTCTTCTATCTCTCCAACGGCGTCGAGGTCCCGTGCGAGCACCTCGAACGCGGCCTGGCCAGGCCGCTGACCGACGAGGACGGCCAGCCGATCGACGGCCGCGAGCTGACGCGGGGCCTGTTCGAGGTGCATGTCTGCGGCGGCCACAAGCCGCCGCCCACGGCCTACCTGGCCGTCAAGAACCGCGGCTACTGGTTCTACATCGACGACCGCGACCAGGCCACCAAGTCCACGCTCACGCTCATCCTCCAGCTCAGCCGACTGGATTTCGGCAACAAGCAGGCCGCCGCGCCGCTGCTGACGCTGCCGATCGGGCGCTGACGGCCGGGGCGCGGCTCATCGGCGGGCCGAGGCTGGTGGGGCTGCCGCGATCGCCTCGGTGTCGGGGCGGATCACGGCCAGGTGGAGCGTCTGGATGCGTCCCTTCTCGATGTCGAAACCCTCGACGGTCTCGCGGATGTTCACAACCACGGACTTCTGGTCGCGCAGCTTCGCGAGCTCCTGTGGCAGCAGGGCGGCAAGGATCTTCCCCTTGCGGGAGGCGGCCTCCACGACCTCGGAGACCGAGCGGAGCTCGGGAACGGGATGCCCCAGCGCGTAGACCGTGCCGGGGGTCTGGAACGAGCAGAGCACCGGCGGGACGCGCTCGCTCGACTCGTACGCGGAGAGCTTGCGGCCGACGACGGTCGAGATGCGGAACGGCTCGGCGGCCGGCAGCAGCCAGCCGCCGCCGACGGCCAGGGCCAGGGCCGTCCCGGCGGCGATGACATGGACGGCCCGCTCCGTCCTCCCGGCGTGGAGATCGCGGGTGCCGAGGACCGTCACGGCCGCGAAGCAGGCCGCCAGGGCCGCAGCCGGCGGGCCCAGCGGCGTCGGCAGCACGAACGCGGCCGCGAGCAGGCCGAGAGTCAGGGCGATCCCCACGCCCGCGAGCGTCCGGCACCCGGCCCGGCCACCGCGCCAGGACGACAGCGCCCCGGGCCGGAGATCGGCCGCCACCCGCGCCGCGAGCCAGCCCGTCAGCAGGGCCGCGGCCGGGAAGGCCGGCAGGTAGTAGTGGATCAGCTTGGTGCGGACGCACTCCAGGAGCACCAGCGGGCCGATCAGCCAGCCGAGCAGGAAGCCGGAGCGGGGATCCTCGCGACGCCGGGACCAGGCGGCCGCGACCGCCGCCGGCAGGAAGGCCGACCAGGGGAAGAATGTGGCCAGCCCGGTCGCCACGTAGTAGCCCGGGAACGCGCCGTGCTCCTCGATCCCCGTCGTCGCCCGCTGGATGATGTGGTAGCCGACCGCGACGTCGTAGTACGCGCCCTCCGACCTCCAGAGGATCGCCAGGTTCCACGGGAGCGTCACGGCCAGCGCCAGCAGCGGCCCCCACCGCCAGCAGAGCCGCCGCCAGCATGCGGTAGGGCCGCCCCACCACCAGGACGCGACGGCGGAGGCCCCGATGAGCGCTGGGCCCGCCGGTGATTTCGTGAGCACGGCCAGCCCCAGGAACAGCCAGAACACGCCCGCCGCCAGCCTCGACGGCCGGCGGCACAGCTCCCAGAGGGCGAGCTGACAGCCCAGCACCCAGAACGTGAGCGTGGCGTCGGTCGTCGCGAGCTTTGATTCAGCCACGAAGATCGGCGCGGTCGCCAGGACCAGCGCGGCGAGCCGCCCCGCGCGGTCGCCGAGCATCCGCCGGCCCCACGCCCAGACCAGAAGCACGGTGCCCGTCCCCGCCAGCGCCGAGACCAGCCGGGCGCCGAAGGGGTTGTCGCCACCGATCGCGGTGCCGGCCAGCATCAGCCAGTAGATCAGCACCGGCTTGTGGTAGCGGGGCTGGGCATTGAAGGTGGGGTGGATGAGGTCACCGCTGGCCCGCATCTCCCGCGTGCACCCCGCGTACCGCGGCTCGTCGCGATCCCAGAGGCTGATCCGGTCGTTGCCAATCAGGTTCAGCGCCAAAGCCAGCAGGCCGATCATCAGGCCCTCGAACGCCAGGCGCCGGGGGGCCCGATCGATGGGGAAGGCCGAGCGATCCGTCGGATTCACGGCTTGGTCCTCGAACTCCTTGGAGGGCCTTACGGGCGAGCGCCCCCGCGGCACCGTCCCGGCCCGGGACCCCGTTGAGGCGGAGGGCGGGAGCATGCGGGCCGGTATTGAATGCAGGGCGGAAGGTCCACGTTCAGGTGCGATCAGACGCATCTTAGCCGATCCCCCCGATCGGCAAAGCCCAGATTCCCGACCGGCCCGTGTCCACCCGGTGCGGGAGCATTGGCCTCAGCCCCGGCGGGCTGATAGAGTGGCCTCAGTCCCGGGGCCCGGGCGAGGATCGTCATGCAAAGGGCGGGACCTGCGAACCAACCGTCAGAGTCGGAAGAGTCAGCGGAGGCGCCTCCAAGGAGCTTTCATCTCTCTGACCGTCGCAAACGCTTCCTCCTCTGCAAAGTCATGACGAGGTGGCTCGCGGCGTACCCGGCCGGCAATGAGGTCACCGCCAGGCCCCTGCTTCGAAGGGAATGGCCCGATGAGCACCGCGACCGGTCGCACCACCGAGATCCCGATCGGACTGGACGCCATCCGCGAGGCGGCCCGGCGGCTGGAGCCCTGGGCGCACCGGACACCGGTGGTGACCTCGCGCACGCTGGACGGGCGCTGCGGCTCGCGGGTGTTCATCAAGTGCGAGAACCTCCAGCGGGTCGGCGCGTTCAAGGTCCGCGGGGCGATGAACGCGATCCTCCAGCTCGACGAGGGCCGCCGCGGGGCGGGCGTGGTGACCCATTCCTCGGGCAACCACGCCCAGGCGCTGGCGCTGGCCGGGCAGTTGACCGGGGTGCCCGTGACGATCGTCATGCCCCGCACGGCCCCGGCGGTGAAGCGCGCGGCGACCGAGGGCTACGGCGCCCGGATCGTCCTCTGCGAGCCGACGCTCGCCTCCCGCGAGGCGACCGTGGCCGCGGAGGTCGAGCGCCACGGGCTGACCCTGATCCACCCCTTCAACGACTGGAACGTCATCGCCGGCCAGGGGACCGCCGGGCTGGAACTGCTCGATCAGGCCGGCCCGCTCGATGCGGTCATCGCGCCGGTCGGCGGCGGCGGGCTGCTCTCGGGGACGGCCCTGGCCATGAAGGGATCCTCGCCCACCTTGCGGGTCATCGGCGCCGAGCCCGCGAACGCCGACGACGCCCGCCGCTCGCTGGAGGCCGGCTCGATCCAGCAGTCGAACGACCCGGCGACGATCGCAGACGGCCTGAGGACGTCGCTGGGAGACAGGACGTTCGCCGTGATCTCCCGCCTCGTGGACGGGATCGTCACCGCCAGCGAGGCCGAGATCATCGAGGCCACCCGCTTCGTCTGGGAGCGGCTCAAGCTCGTGATCGAACCCTCGAGCGCCGTGGTGGTCGCCCCGCTCCTGACCGGAGGCCTCTCACTGCCGGGCCTCCGCGTCGGTATCATCCTCAGCGGCGGCAATGTGGACGTCGAGCCGTTCTTCCAGTCCCTGGCCGCTCGCTGGCTCTGACGAACGCCCCGCGGGACCCATGAACCTGCCGATCGCGATCGCCGCGCTGGACCTGGTGCTCGTCACCGTGCTGACCGCCCGGCGGTTGGACGTCCGCCTCGTGCTCCTCGTAGGCGCCCTGCCGATGTTCGTCGTCGCCGGCGGGCTGTCGGTGATGCTCGAGAAGATCGTCGCGGAGATGGCCAACGTCGGCACGGTGGTGCCGATCTGCTCGGCGCTAGGGTTCGCCCACGTCCTGCGGGTCACGGAGTGCGACCAGCACCTGGTCCGCCTGCTCCTCCGCCCGGTGCGGCGGGTCCGCTGGCTGCTGGTCCCCGGCGGGATCGCCGCCGGCTACGTGGTGAACACGACGATCGTCAGCCAGACCGGGGTCGCGGCGGTCCTCGGGCCGATCCTCATCCCCCTGCTCCGCGCCGGCAACGTCGCGCCGGTGACGGCCGGGGCGATCCTGCTGATGGGCTCGTCGATGGGCGGCGAGCTGTTCAACCCGGGGGCCGTCGAGATGCGCAAGCTCGCCGAGCTGACCTCGCTGAGCGGCACCGAGGTGGTGGCCCGGTCCACGCCGTACAACCTGCTCGCCTGCGGCGCCGCGCTGCTGGCGTTCTGGCTGCGCACCGCGCTTCGGGGCAGGTCCGACCGCGTCGGCTTGCCGGCCGGCGAGGACGGCACCGAGGTCGAGTCCGAGGCCGAGACCCCCGGAGGTTCGATCGGCTTCACCATCCGGCCGGTGAAGGCGCTGGTGCCGCTGCTGCCGCTGCTGCTCCTGTTCACCGACCCGCTGCTCGGGCCCTATTCGCCGCTGCGGTCGATCCAGGGGCCGCCGAAGATCCTGGCCGCGATGCTGATCGGCATCGCCGCGGCCGCGCTGACCTCGCCCCGCGTCTCCGGGCAGCTCGGCACGGCCTTCTTCGAGGGGGCGGGCTACGCCTACACGCACGTCATCTCGCTCATCGTCGTGGCCTCCACCTACGCGGAGGGAATCCGCCTCAGCGGGCTGATCAACCTGATCGTCCGGGCGCTGGTCGGCTGGCCGAGGCTCGCGCTGCTGGTCAGCAGCGTCACCGCCTGGGCGCTGGCGGCGGTCTCAGGGACCGGGATCGCGCCGGCCGTCTCGATCATGGAGTTCTTCGTGCCGGTGGCCTCGACGATGGACCTGGATCCGGTCCGGCTCGGGGCCGTCGTGGCGATCGGATCGCATTTCGGCCGGACCATGAGCGCCGCGGCCGCCGTGGTCGCCATGTCGGCCCGGCTGGCCTTCGCCCCCCCCTCCGAGCTGATCCGCGAGGTCGCCCTCCCGCTGGGCGTCGGCGGGTTTGTCCTGATCGCGTCAACGGTTCTAAATATGATCTAATCAGACAGTTGAGTGTAAATCGACTGCGTGACCGACCTGCCGCGCGGCCGCGCCGATGCGCCGAGATCGTGGCCCGTGGCGTGGGCCGTCCGCCGCAGGCCGGGCCGCGAGTGGACTGCCGCCACATCCCGGCGACCCGATCGATCCGGCCTTCGGTCATCCCGGCTGCGGCGAAAAATCAGGGAAGGGTATCGAAACGCCGGGGGGTCGGCCATAGTGAACCCCCAGGTCGATCGCTGGTGGATTCCCGCCAGGTCGATGCCGAGGGACGGCTCCGGACCATTTCGGAAGGAGCACATCCATGTCGATCATCGAGTTCCAGGTCAAGGCCGCAACGTTCCTCGCCGCGCAGCGGAACGTGCTCCGCTCGCTGCCACTCTGCACCCCGACCCTGCCCGCCGTGTCGGGTGTTCAAGTCGTCATCGACCGCATCGAGTTCGGGTCCAGCGCGCTGCGGCACGACAAGCCCGCCGAGTTCCCCACGTTCTACAGCGCCGGGGGCGAGCGCGTCCCCACCCCGAACCGGGCCACCGGCTTCCAGACCCAGCTCGTGCAGGAGGTGACGGTCCACCTGACGACGATGGGGGCGATCCTCGCGCGGCCGAACCAACCGCCGGCCGTGGTGGTGCCGCTCACGGCCCGGATCGTCTACGACCTCGACCTGTACTGCACCGACGACGGCGAGGCCTACCTCACGGCCCGGCTCGCGACGGCTGACGCAGTCGAGCTGCTGCCGACGCCGTCGCTGCCGCCCGACTTCGACCCGCTGAACGCGCTGCCGAAGGACCTCCAGGACCAGATCCGGACCTTCCTGGCCCAGCAGGCCAGGCTGTTCGGCCCCTCGATGACGCTGCCGCTGGGGATCAGCAACCTGCCGCTGCTCGGCAAGGTAGGCAACGCCGGGCTGAGCGTGGACTCCGGGCTCCAGCGCCTGGCGCTCCGCCTCCAGATCGGCGGCATGCACATGAATGTAGACGTGCCCTGGTCGAACTTCTTCCAGGGATTCATCCCGGACCGGCTCCAGGGCTCCGACTGGGGCCTGTTCGTCGAGGCCGGGCTTCTGACCGAGACGATGAAGGCCGTCGTCTACCAGCACCTGCCGAAGGACGACAACCTCGAGGCCTACCCCGGCTGCACCTACGCCAGCGTGGGCGGCAAGGCCGTGCTCACGCTCGACGCGCTGGTGATCTATCACCTCTACAAGAACCAGTATCTCGGCGTGGACATCAGCGTGTCGGCGCAGCCGAAGGTGTCGCTGGAGCTGACCTGCGACACGCCCGGCTGGCTGACCCTCGACTTCGAGTACGAGCATCTACTGAACTCGGACGACCCGCTCGTCGCGGTGGCGAAGGGGCTGGTGCACCTGTTCGGCATCCCGGTCGAGGCGATGGTCTACGCGCTGGTCGGCTCCACGGTGGTCAAGGAGCTGTCGGGGCAGCCGATCGAGATCGTCAAGCAGATCTCGCCGACGCGGGTCCGCTGCGAGAAGCTCGTGCGGGTCCCGCAGGTGCCGGGGACGAAGGGCAACTGGCTGTCGGCGGTCCTCGCGCAGCCGGACGGTGTCTGCCTGGCCGGCACGCTGAAGGTCGTCGAGCTGACCTCCGCGGTGCTGACGATCACGGCCGGGGCCTTCAAGGTCGAGGCCCCGTCAATCTCTTGCAGCACCGCGAACATGGCGCTGGTGGCGGCGTTCCTGAACAACCCCTCGGGCTTCCCCGTGCTGCACGCGCGCGGCTACATCGAGAACCAGGGGACGGCCCCGTTGTCGCTCTGCGGGCCGCCGGTCGTCCTGAGGGGGGCGGACGGGCCCTTCCCGCAGTCAGGCGTCCGGACCGACGACACGACGGCCCCCATCACGGTGCTCGTGGATATCCCCGCGCCCCCGGCGTCGTACGCGGGGGACTACCCGCTGGACCTCCTGGTGAGGACGACCGCCGGGACGCGGCTGCTGCGGATCGCGCCGCCGCCGGCCGTGAACTCGGAGGACTACAGCGCCCTGGGCGCCGAGCTGCTGGCGAAGGTCGGCTCGTGCCAGCAGCTCGTCGACCCCTGGTTCGGGATGAGGGGCTACAACCCGCTCTGGGGCCCGCGCCCGCCGGAGGACGGCACGTACAAGCAATTCTGGGAGGTCTCCATCGAGGGGCTCCGCCCCGGTCAGGCCGTCGCGCTCCTGGATCGCGACGCCAGCCCGATCGCCACGGCCGTCAGCGTGGGCCGCGCGGTGACGCTCTCCGCGCTGGTCGCTCCCGAGGTGGGCCGCGGGCTGACCATCCAGCGCGTCGGCGCGCGCGAGGTCGAACAGCCCGAGGACGGCGGAGAGGGGCCCGACCGGGGCCGGGGCATCGAGGTCCGGCAGCGGAACGCCGTGGACCTGGGGGCGATCGCGCTACCGGCCCCCTGTCGCGGCCTGGCCGTCGCGACGCTCCTGGAGGTTCCCTGCCTGATCGCCGTGCTCGAAGGCAGCATCGCCGCGTACGACTTCCGCGTCCCGGCCCGGCCGTCGCTCGTCGCCGCCTGGAGCATCGAAGGGGTGCGGGGCGTGCTCCGCTGGCGCGACGACCTGATCGCCTACGGGGGCGACGGCTTCACGCGGATCGACGGCTCCGGGCGTGGGGCGAGCCCGATCGGCTCGTGCGGCGACGGGCCGGTGCTCGACGCGGCCGCGGACCGGGACAGCCTCTACGCCCTGAACGACCGCGGGCTGACCGTGTACTCGGCCCGCTTCTGCCGGACCGGGCGCGTCCGCCTCGAGGGGGCTCGGAGCCTCGCCCGGATCGACGGCCGGCTCGTGATCGGCGGCCGCCGCGGGCTGGTCGTCGCCACGCCCGGCGAGGGGAGACGGCCGGCGCTCGACGCCTCGCACGAGGACGGCAGCTTCGTGACCATCCGCGCCGGTCTTCAGGCCGAGCCGGGGAGTTTCCTGGCCCTGACCGAAGAGGGTGACACGATCCTCTTCCGCCTCGACGACGGCGGCCCCGAAGAGGTCGGCAGCATCCCCGGCCGCGCCTGGACCCTCGACACCGTCCGCCTCGGCGACGTGCTCGTCAGCCCCGGCCCCGACGGCACCCACCTCGATGTCCGCCGCCTCGGCGAATCGAGCGTCTCGTGACGGTGCCTCCCGGAGGCGTGCGCGACGCCCGAAGTCGCGGATCGTGCCCTCTGAACCCCAAGCTGCAGACAGACAAGAACCGGCGTTCGACGGTAAGCGTTGGTTCGGATAAGCGCGGCCTGCCAGGAAAAGCACTACGAACGCTCCGTCTTGGAACGGGCTTTGCGTTCTCTCGACTGACATTCGCTCGGACAGTCGTTCGATGATTCTCGGCTCACCAGGGAAGGACGCTTCGAGCCCGATGCCGGGTGGGCCAGGGCTTCACAGCTTCCGCGGACTCATGCCGCGCGGCTCCTTGAGATCCCGATCTAACCTGATCATACTAATGTCCCATACTTAGGGCTCGACTGCCGCGAATGACCGGGTGCAAACATGAGCGACGAACCTGCCGGCGAGGACCGTCTCGTCGCCACGGGGGTTCCTGGGCTGGACGACATCCTGGGCGGCGGAGTCACGCCCGACCGCGTCTATCTCGTCGCGGGCAATCCCGGCTCGGGGAAGACCACGCTCGCCCTCCACTACCTCTTCGAGGGCCGCCGGCTCGGGGAGAATGGCCTCTACGTGACCCTCTCCGAGACCAGGGTCGAGCTCCGCGACGTGGCGAGGTCGCACGGCTGGTCGCTCGAGGGCATCGACATCCTGGAGCTGGTCGCTCCGGAGTCGGAGCTGGAGCCCGACAATCAGTATTCCATGTTCCATCCCTCCGAGGTCGAACTGGGCGAGACGACCAGGGCCGTCCTCACCGCGATCGAGCGGACGAAGCCGAGGCGGGTCGTCATCGACAGCCTCTCAGAGATGCGGTTGCTGGCCCAAAGCCCGCTCCGCTACCGCCGTCAGATCCTCGCTTTGAAGCAGTTCTTCATCGGCCGCGAGTGCACCGTGTTCCTGCTGGACGACCTGACCTCCGAGACGGAGGACCTGCAACTCCAGAGCATCGCGCACGGTGTGCTGAGCCTGGAGCAGCTCTCGCCCGGGTACGGGGCCGAGCGGCGGCGGCTCCGCGTCACGAAGCTCCGCGGGCAATCCTATCGGGGCGGCTACCACGACTTCGTGATCCGGCGTGGGGGGCTGGACGTCTACCCGAGGCTCGTCGCCGCCGAGCACAACCAAGGCCGAGGGAGGGGCCTGCTGAAGTCCGGCAACGCCGAGCTGGACGCCCTGATGGGCGGGGGCCTGCAGTACGGCACCAGCGCGGTGCTCCTCGGGCCGGCCGGGACGGGCAAGTCGACGACCGCGCTGCAGTACGCCCGGGCCGCCGCGGGCCGGGGCGAGCGGGCCGTCGTCTTCAGCTTCGACGAGCGGCTGGAGACCGTCCTGGAGCGGTCCGCGGGGCTCGGCATGGATCTCGCGGTCGACATCGAGGCGGGTCGCATCGAGGTCCAGACCGTCGACGCGGCGGAGCTCTCGCCGGGCGAATTCGCACACCGGGTCCGTGCGGCGGTCGAGGGGAGCGACGGCACGCCGGGGGCGAAGGTCGTCGTCATCGACAGCCTCAACGGCTATCTCCACGCCATGCCCGAGGAACGGTTCCTCATCGCCCAGCTCCATGAACTCCTCACCTACCTCGGGCACAAGGGGGTCGTGACGTTCCTCATCGTCGCCCAGCATGGGCTCCTCGGCAGCATGCAGGCCCCCATCGACACCACGTACCTTGCCGATACGGTCGTCCTCTTCCGCTTCTTCGAGGCGATGGGCCGGGTGCGGCAGGCCATCTCGGTCGTCAAGAAGCGGAGCGGCAAGCACGAGCGGACCATCCGCGAGTTGCGGCTCGACGGCGGCGGCGTGACGCTCGGGGAGCCGCTCGCGGAGTTCCACGGCGTGCTCACGGGGACGCCGACCTTCCGCGGAGAGGGTGGGGCGCTCATGAGGCCCGCCGATGGCTGAGGAATCGGCCCCGGAACTTGAAGAGCGGATCCTCCTCCTCGCCCCGACGCGGAGGGACGCGGCCGCTGCCGGCAAGCTCTTCGCTTCGGCCGGGCTCGCCCCCACCCTCTGCGGGGACATCGCCGATCTCTGCTCGGAGATGCTCCGGGGGGCGGCGGTGGCCATCCTCCCCGACGAGGCCATCATCGCCGACGCGGAGGGGCGACTGCGTCGACTCCTGTCCGAGCAGCCGCCGTGGTCGGATTTCCCGCTCATCGTCCTGACGCCGCCGAAGCAGATCCAGTCCGCCGCTCGCCGGCTCGAATCGGTCGGGCACATGACGCTTGTCCGGCGGCCCATCGAGATTCACGCCCTGGCGAGCCTCGTCCGGTCCGCCCTCCGCGACCGCCGCCGCCAGTACGAGATGCGGGCGGCCCTCGTCGAGCGAGAGGAGCAGGCCCGGGCGCTCCGCAAGGCCGACCGGCAGAAGGATGAGTTCCTGGCGATGCTCGCCCACGAGCTGAGGAACCCGCTGGCGGCGGTCAATAACGCCGTCACAGTTCTCAAGCTCTCCCGCGACGAGGAGACTCGCAACTGGGCGAGCGACGTGGTCGAGCGGCAGGTGCGGCAACTCGCCAGGCTCATCGACGACCTGCTCGACGTCTCTCGCATCACGAGTGGGAAGGTCCGCCTCCGAAGGGAGTTCATCGACGCGAGCACGGCCCTGGACCAGGCGGTCGAGTCGGCACGGCCGTTCATCGATGTGCGGCGTCATACCTTGACCGTCTCGGTCGAGCGGGGCGGACTGCCGCTCTACGTCGATGCGACGCGGGTCGGGCAGATCATCCTGAACCTGCTCACCAACGCCGCGAAGTACACCGAGGACGGCGGCCGCATCCAGCTCACCGCCCGGCGGGAGGGCGAGCAGGTCGTCGTCGCCGTCCGGGACAACGGGATGGGCATCCCTCCCGAGAAGTTGCCCGAGATGTTCCGGCTCTTCGCCCAGGGCGACCGTTCCCTCGCCCGGTCGGAGGGCGGCCTCGGCATCGGGCTGACCATCGTGCAGAGGCTGGCCGAGATGCACGGCGGGAGCGTCGAAGCCCGCAGCGACGGCCCCGGCCGGGGGAGCGAGTTCATCGTGCGGCTGCCCCTGGCACCGAGGGCGGGGTCGGCCGAGCCCAAGGCCCGCCGGGGCCGGGTCGCTGTCGGCAAGGCCGCTCGCATCCTCGTGGTCGATGACAACGCGGATACAGCCTCCGGGATGGTCCGACTCCTGGAGATGCTCGGCAATGAGGTCATCGCCGTCCACACCGGGCCCGCGGCCATCGAGACGGCCCACACCTTCCGCCCCGACTTCGTGCTGCTGGACATCGGTCTGCCGGGCATGGACGGTTACCAGGTCGCCTCGGCGTTGCGGGAGGATGAAGCCCACAAGGACACCGTCATCATCGCGGTCTCGGGCTACGGCCAGGAGGAAGACCGTAGGCGGTCGCAAGCGGCGGGGTTCGACCACCACCTGGTCAAGCCCGTGGACTTCGACTCGCTCATCTCGCTCGTGGGGCGGCCGGCCTGAAGCGAGGACCGCCCCCAGTCGGCGAGCGGCCTCGAGCGATCCCACACCAACCGCGAGCCCGTGCAGGGAAACTGCCCAGGATTGTGGCTTGAACCGGCGGGGAACCGAGGGTAGCGTCGCGTCATCCCTGAACCATCTCTCGAGGAGGCCCTCAATGGCTCGTGCTCTTGCCGCACTCGGTCTTCTTCTGGCCGCGACGGGACTCGCCTCGGCCCAGGACCGCGATACGAAGGTCCGCAACGACCGGGCGTCCTACGGGGCGTCGAAGGACTGGATCTACAACGACCTCGAGGAGGGCGTCCGGGTCGCGAAGAAAGCCGGCAGGCCGCTGCTGGTTGTCTTCCGCTGCATCCCCTGCCAGGCCTGCCAGAAGTTCGACGACGACGTGGCGCGCAGGGACCCGATCATCCGCGACCTGCTCGACGAGTTCGTCTGCGTCCGCATCGTCCAGGCGAACACGATCGACCTGGCGACGTTCCAGCACGACTTCGACCAGTCCTTCGCGGTCTACCTCATGAACCCGGATCGCACGATCTACGGCCGTTTCGGCACCCGGTCAAGCCGGCCGGAGTCCGAGGACATCTCGCTCCAGGGGTTGCGCAGGGCGATGGAGGCGGCGCTCGGGATGCACCGTGACTACGATGCCGTGAAGGCCTCCCTGGCGGGTAAGCAGGCCCGGCCCACGAAGTACAAGACGCCCAGCGATTACCCGAGCCTCTCCGGGCGATTCGGCGAGAAGATCGACTACCTAGGCGCCACGGCGAAGAGCTGCATGCACTGCCACCAGATCGGCGAGGCCCAGCGGCTGGTCTACCGCACCGCGAAGGAGCCGATCCCCGACCCGGTGCTCTTCCCCTACCCCGACCCGGCGGTGCTCGGCCTCAAGATGGACCCCACGGCCATGGCGACGGTCACTCGCGTTGAGCCGGGCAGCCCGGCCGATCGGGCGGGCCTGCGGCCCGGCGACGAGATCACGGCCATGGCCGGTCAGCCACTCCTGTCGATCGCCGACCTTCAGTGGGTGCTTCACCACACTCCCGCGAGCGCGAAGCTCCCGGCGGCGGTCAGGCGGGACGGGGTCACGACCGAGCGAGTCCTCGACCTGCCGGAGGGCTGGCGGCGCGGCGACATCTCGTGGCGTGCGACCACATGGGACCTGCGGCGAATGGGCCTCGGCGGGCTCTTCCTCGAAGAGCTGACGGAGTCGCAGCGCTCGGCGGCGAGGCTGAAGTCAGGCGCGCTCGGGCTGCGGGTCCGGCACGCCGGCGAGTACGGCGAGCACGCCACGGCGAAGCGCGCCGGGGTCTGGAAGGGAGACATCATCGTGGCGTTCGACGGTCGGGAAGGACGCATGACCGAATCTGAGCTGCTCGCCTACACGCTCCAGGAGAAGCGGCCCGGCGACGTGGTGACGGTCGTCGTGCTCCGCGACGGCCAGCGGAAGGCTGTTCACTTCGCCCTTCGATGACCCGGGGGAAGCCCGGTCGGAGCCGGCCGCCGGCAAGTCGATCGATCGTACCGGGGTCTCCCAGCTTCGCTCACGCTTGGAGGGCCGCCAGGAATCCGTCGGGGTCCGCGGGGCTGATCAGCAGGGCGTAGTCCCCGGTCGTCGGCAGGTAGACCGCACGGGTCTGGTCGGTGAGGAAGAGCAGGCCCTTGCTGCGGTCCTTCAGGCGGAACCAGCCCGAGCTGTAGCCCGGCAGGCCAACGCCGCAGGTCCGCAGGATCGGCCGGTGTTCGGGCACTTCCTTCAGGTTCTCGGTTCGGGCCTCCGCCAGCCGGAGTGAGCCCCAAGGGATAAGGCGGCCGAATAAGTCTCCCCGGATCCGGAGGCCGTCCTCGGTGATCTCGAACCGGACCTTGCGCGTCGAAGACGCGATATAGAGCAGAAGCGGCGCCATCAGGAAGGGCAAGCCGCAGGACAGCAGCGGGATGATCCACGCGGCCGGGCTCGACCACGAGGTTCCGCCCTCGGAGAGCGGAAAGCTGAGTGGCGTCGCCTCGGCCTCTGGGCGCGCCAGCGCGGCCAGAAAGCCCGGCGGGTCGGCCGGGCTGACCACTAGGTTGAAATCCTGCGTGGTGGGGATCAGGACCGCCCGCTTCCAGTCGGTCATGAACAGGAGCGCCCGGGAACCGTTGGCCAGGCGGAACCAGCCCGACTGGTAGCTCGGCAGGCCGATGCCGTTGGTGCGGGAACTCGGCGTATAGCCCGGCTCGGCGCCGCAGTCGAGCGGCCGCGCCTCGGCGAGCTTCAGGTCCTCCCTGGGGATGGTCCGGGCGTAGACGTCGCCATGCACGCGGATGCCCTGGTTCGACGCCTCGAGCGAGACCATCCGCGGGCCTAACGTCGAATAGGCCCCCAGCGCGCCCCCGAGCCCGAGCATCAGGAGCCCGAGTACCCCGCAGAACCAGAGCGAAAACCACGAGCCCCGCGCGATGGGAAAGACACGCTCATTCAATGGTTCAGCCCTCGCCGCCCTGGATCCCGAACCGACCCGATCCAGCTTACCCGTTCAGCGGATCGGGTGCCCGAACACGCTGATCGAGGCGTTCTCCGGGCGGGTGAAGGCGATCACCGCCAGGACGACGACGGCCAGCACCAGCGCGACGATCATCAGGACGGCGATCAGCCAGAAGATCTGCCGCAGCTTGGTGAGGGCGGCCATCAGGTGCGGGATGTCGTTGCCCTGGGTCGTCGCCACGTCCAGGAACGAGTGTGCCCCGGAGAGCGCCCAGGCCCCGATCAGGATCCCCAGCAACGGGTTCAGGTCGATCGCGATGATCCCCGTCCGCCAGGCGGCGATCGCCAGGAGGATGATCCCTGCGATCGAGTAGGCCAGCACAACCAGGCCCACCAACCGCATCGCGCGGCCGAGATCGCCGATGACCCTCCCCTGCTCGCTCGTAAACTCATACGCGGGCGAACTCGCCGTCGATTCGTCGGCCATCGTGGGTCCTCCGGGGTGTCGCTGGCAAGATATTCGTCGGTTCGGTCATCTTGTGCGCCGCGGCCGAACAAAGCAATCATTTTGCGTCCGGTTCTTGCGCCCGGAGGTCGCCGGCCGGCCTACCGCTGTTGGTCGGCCCTCCTACTCCCCTGCAAGTTGCATGATGACCACGAAGGCCCGGCCGCCTGCGGGGAACCGGCGCGGCGAGGCCCGGGCAGGGATTTCGCGTATGAACGGCGGGCCCCGACCCCGACCACACCCCACGAGACCCCGACCGCCCGGGGCTCTGGGCGGGGCATCAGGATCATGAGGAGCGTGGACGATGAGTGAATCCGGCCCCGAATTCCGGATCGATTACGTCGAATTCCCGGCTAGCGACGTGGCAGCGACGAAGCGATTCTACCAGCAGGCGTTCGGCTGGACCTTCACCGACTACGGGGAGGGCTACAGCAGCTTCCAGGACGGCCGGATCGCCGGAGGGTTCACCACGGCCGCCCCCGCGGAAGTTGGAGCACTGATCGTCCTCTACACCCAGGATCTCGAGGGGTCGCTGGAGAAGGTCGTCGCGGCTGGCGGCACGATCGTCAAGGCGACGTTCAGCTTCCCCGGGGGCCGCCGCTTTCATTTCACCGACCCGAGCGGCAACCAGCTAGCTGTCTGGTCGGACACAGAGCCGGACTGAGCACCTGGCCGACTCTCGCCACCGACTGACCGGAACGGCCGGCATCCGCCTGGGCAGGTCGAGCGGAGCTAGGCCCGCCCGGGACGGATCCAGCTCGGGGCCCTCGTCCGCTCGTTTCTGCTAAGATGGGAGGGGCTCACCCCGGGTGAGGGCTTCCGCGACCGGCCGCCACTGGAGTCACTCCTGCCCCATGCCGACAGCCGATTACGTCGGACAGATCATGGTCATCGAGGACGACCCGGACACCCGGGCCAACCTCTGCGACATCCTCGAGATGGATGCATTCTCGGTCTGCGCGGCCGCCGCGATGGACGAGGCTCTGGCACTCGACTCGCTGCCCGCCGTCGACGTGATCGTCCTCGACCGGCGACTGGCCGACGGCGACTGCCTCGACTGCCTCCCCCGCCTGCGGTCGCGGGCGACGAACGCGGCGATCGTCGTCGTCACGGCGCAGTCTGACCTGGACGGGGCGATCGAGGCGCTACGCCACGGGGCATCTGACTACATCCTCAAGCCGCTCAACCCGGACACGCTGCGGATGCGGATCGGCCGGATCATGGAGCAGCGGCGCCTGATCCGGGCCTCCCGGCGCACCGAGTCGATCTTCCGCAACCTGGTCGAGGCCGCCGAGTCGCTGATCGTGATGCTCCGCCAGGAGGACCAGGCCATCCTCTACTTCAGCCCCTTCGCCGAGCAGCTCACCGGCTACGCCGCCGGCGATGTTCGCGGCAGGGGTTTCCTGGACACCTTCATCGCGGAGGCCGAGCGCCCCGCGCACCTCGCCCATTACCGCCGGGCCTGCGCGGGAGACTCCCTGCGGGGGCGCCAGTGCCGGATCACCTGCCGCGACGGCTCGACGCGGGACCTGCTTTGCAACGTCCGCTGCGTGCCCGATTACGACGGCGCCCCGGCCCTTCTGATCGTCGGCCACGACATCTCAGAGCTGAAGCAGGCCCAGGAGCGGGCCCTCCAGTCGGAACGGATGGCCGCGATCGGGCAGATGTGCGCGGGGCTCGCCCACGAGAGCCGCAACGCCCTTCAGCGCAGCCAGGCGTGCCTGGAGATGCTCGCCCTGCGGCTCAAGCCGGATCCCCCGGCGCTGAACCTGATCGCCAGGATCCAGCAGGCCCAGGATGATCTGCACCGGCTCTACGAGGATGTCCGGGAGTTCGCCGCGCCGATCAGGCTGGTGCTCCGCGACTGCCGGCTCGACGAGATCTGGAGCCGCGCCTGGTCGCACCTCGAGCCCACGCGGCGGGGCCGGAGCGCGGTGCTCTCCGCGCGGGCCGGTGGCACCGACCTGGGCTGCCGGGCCGACGCCTTCCGGCTCGAGCAGGTCTTCCGAAACATCCTGGACAACGCACTGGCCGCCTGTGCCGACGGGGCGTGCATCGAGATCGCCGCCGCCCTCGACCGCCTCGCCGGCCGACCCGCACTGCGGGTCGCCGTCCGCGACAACGGGCCGGGCTTGACCCCGGAGCAGCGGGAACGGATCTTCGAAGCCTTCTACACCACCAAGACGCGGGGCACCGGGCTGGGGATGGCGATCGTCAAGCGGATCGTCGAGGCCCACGGCGGCCGGGTCGAGGTGGGCGCGGGCGGGCCGCCGGGTGCGGAGATCGTCCTGACCCTGCCGAGGCAGCCTGGAGACTAGCCCATGAGCCGGCCGCTGCGGATCGTCGTTGCCGATGATGAAATCGACATGCAGGAGTATCTCCAGACGATCCTCCCCTGCTTCGGCCACAGGGTGGTGGCCGTGGTCGGGACCGGATGCCAGCTCGTCGAGGCAACGCTGGAGCACCGCCCGGACCTGGTGATCTCGGACATCAAGATGCCCGACATGGATGGCATCGACGCGGCCAGCCGGATCTACCGCGAGTTCCCGGTGCCGGTGATCCTGGTCTCGGCGTACCACGACCCGGAGCTGCTCGATCGCGCGGAGCAGGACCACATCCTCGGGTTTCTCGTCAAGCCGATCAAGCAGGCCGACCTCGAGCCGGCCATCGCGATCGCCACCCGCCGCTTCGCCCAGTTTCAGGCCCTGCGGCACGAGGCGGCCGACCTCCGCCAGGCCCTTCAGGACCGCAAGCAGATCGAGAAGGCCAAGGGCCTGCTGATGAAGCGGACCGGGATGGACGAGCAGGAGGCCTTCCGCCGGCTCCAGAAACTCGCCAGCGAGCGCAACCTGAAGCTCGCGGAGGTCGCCAATATCATCCTGACCGCCGACGCCGCCTTCCAGATGCCGGACCGCCTCCGCGACAAGGACGCCGCGGACCCGCGAGGGCCCGGCGGGGAGTGATGCACCCCCTGCCGCTGTCTTTCGCCCTCTCCCCGGGTGGTGGGTCATCGTAGGTTCTCCCCGGCGGAGAGGATGGCCGCGAGCTGAAAGAGGGTTCATGGGCGGGCCACGGCGGGCCAATTCAACCCTCATCCGCCGCTGCGCGGCACCTTCCTCCGGGGAGGAAGTCACGGTCGGCCACGGGCAGGACCTCCCTTGATGGGCCCGGCGCCGGCGGGGCGTCACGGATGCACGACGCGGCCCTTCCACCCCGGGCGCGAGCGGACACGGCCGAGGTGCGGCCGCGCCCACGAGGGGCTCGACTCGCGGCCCGTCCAGTGGCCCCGGCTCGTCGTCGGCACGCGCCGCCACCAGCGGCCGGCCCAGTGGCGCAGTCGGTAGGCCGCGGCGATCGCCACGACCAGCGACAGCGGCACACCCACCGTCGCGCGCTCGACCCGGTCCTGGCCGAAATCGTCGAGGTCGGGGCCGCCCGGCCGGGGACGCCCGGGCTCCTCCGTCAGCCGGGCCAGGACGGCGTCGCCCGGGGCCGAGGGCTCCGGACCACCGTCGGTCACGGCCCGGGCGAGCCACCGGCCCAGCCGATTCGCCAGTGCGACAAGTTCCTCGGCGCGGAGCAGCGCCAGGGCGTCACCCGCGGCCGCAGCTTCCGAGTTGCCTGCGACGGCCTCATCCGGCGGGTCGGAATTCGGCGGGGCGGCCTCCGGTGCCACCGCGCCGTCTCCTCGCCCGGCGGCGATCTCGCCGAAGCGACGGAGCGTCGGGTCGGTGAACACGATTCCCTGCGCGGGGGTCGCTAGCGTGCCGCCCGGGGCGGCCGAAGCCTCTGCCGACGGCCGTCCCAGTGGCGCGGTGTTTACCCCCACCAGGAGACTTGTCGGCACCGGGGAGGCGGTCGACTCCGCGGCCGGGGACGAGGCCGGGAACGAGGCCGGACCTTGCCAGGTTGGCGTCTCCGTCGGCACCACCGGATCTGTCCCGGTCGTCGACGGCACGACCGTCACCAGGGCCGGCGGCGATGCCGGCGTCAACCGGGGTGCCATCGGGTCGACCAGCCGCAGCTGGAGCGCCGAGGCCTGGCCCACCCCGCTGGCGATCAGCGACTCGGGCAGGACGCTCTCCGCCCGGATCGTCCAGGCCGCGACCACGGCCTCGGCTCCCGACGCGGCGAACGTGAAGAAATGCTCGCCGGGTTCGAGGTACATCGTCACCTTGCCGGCGGAATCGCCCGTCCCGGGCTCGACCACCCACCATCCTTCCGGGCCCACGCAGTCGACCGCAAGCCGACCCTCCCTGACGGAGGTCTCCAGCGCATACCAGCCTGCCACGGGGATGACCACCCGGTCGGAGTCTCGCCCCCCAGCGGCGATGGTCACGGGCCGGCCCACTCCCTCGGGACGACCCGGCCAGACCACTCCGAGATCGTCCGCGCCGGGCACGCTGGCGCGAGGCTGGACCGTGAACCGACCGAGGACGCCCTCGGGAAGGCCGTCGGCCCGCGGCGCGCGGCCGATCAGATCGGTCAGGCCCCCGGAAGAGGGCCGCTCGATCGTGTAGGCCCCGCTCGGTAGCCTCTGACTGAAGACGAAGCTGATCCGGCCTGCCGCGGGGTCATAGCCGGTGGCGATCAGACCCCAGGCACGTCCGCTGCCGTCCACGGCCACGAGGGGCGAGGTTTGGACCCCATCACCCTCCAGGCTCGCCGGGTCGATCCCGCCGGAAAACGCGAGCGTCAGCCCCGTGGGGCTACGATCGTACGTGTTGTCCCATCGGAGGCTCATGCCCGTCACCTCGACCGGCGCCGCCGGCTCGGCAACGACTTCAAGACGGTACTCGCCGCCCAATGTCGACGACCCCGCGCGTCCCGGTTCCCCGGTCACGGGATCGTAGCCGCCGGACTGGCCCGGCAGGTTCCCCGAGGCCGAGACCCCGACGTAGTACACGCCCGGCGCCAGCCCGGCGAAGAGATAGGGGCTGTTCGGCGCTCCCGCCAGCCCCGAGCCCGCGTCTCGGGCCTTCAGCACCGTGCCGCTGGCATCGAAGAGCGCGACGGCGAAGAGCGCTCCGGAGCCGTCGGCCGCGGGCTCGAGCTGCATGCCCAGCCGCCAGAGATTGGCGGAGCCGTCCAGGTCGATCCGATAGAGGGCGTAGGGATTCGTGCCGCCCGGCGGGTCCAGCACCCCATGGACCTCGCTGGCGACGGGTCCGACCGACAGCACATCCGCATCGGCCAGGGTCGATCCTCCGGGGGAGACCTCGAACCTGGCAAGCGCCTGGTCGGCCTCGGCCAGTCCTCCCCTGATGAGGTCCAGCTCATAAAGGCCCGCCGTCAGCGGGGCCTGGAACTGGAGCTCGAGCGTCGTCCCGATCGGCGACTCCGGTTCATTGGGGTAATCCTGCTCCTCCCCGAAGACCGGGATCGGGTCCGACTCCGGTTGAATCCGGTAGAGCTGGAGGTCGAAGCCGCTGTACCGATATCCCACCTCCTGGTCGAAGGTGACGGCGATTGTCCCCAGCGAGCCGACGATCCGCGCGCCGTCGACCGGCCAGGTCGTCACCACGCCGGGGTACGGGGAGACGGGCCCGAACTCGACCACACCGGGGCCCGACGGGGACCCGATCACTCCCAGTCCGGCGTCGAGCAGCCGCAAGGTCTCGAGGAGTTGCTCGACGCAGAGCCGATGTCGACCGCTCTCGTGGTCTCGCTGACGATGCTTGCGGCTCATGGGACACCGGGGCAAGGAGGGCATGCGAGGATCTGGGGGTGCGAGGCGGCCCGCGCTTCGGCGAGATCCTGGGCGCGGGCTCGGGCCGGGCGGCAAGCGTCCGCGAGGTCCCTCAGGCTCAGGAGGATTGCAGGTCGAGCCAGCCGAACCGGAGCCGCAGGCCCCGGAGCTCGCCGTCGGCGAGCAGGTGGTCGACCGCCTCGTTCACGTCGGCCAGCCGCGACGTCGCGTCGACGAGCAGGGCGACGCTGTCCGGGACGGCTCGGCCGCGGTTACCGTGGGACGCCTCGGTCGCGTTGTCCCGGTCGGGGACGGCGAGGTCGAGCGTGGTGATCGCCGCGGCATCGAGCCCGGCGGCCGATCTATTAGCAAATTCGCGGATGTTCGCGTGAGGCAGATGGCCGTGCGGGGCGACCTCGTCGGTCGTGAGGGTCTCGCCCCAGGCGATGTGGTTGCCGACCTTCACCAGGCCGCCGTGGCCGATCTTCATCTCCAGGCCCAGCATGCCGCCGCCCTGGTCGGGCCTTTCAGGCACGGCCGTGTTCGGCGGGGCGATGGGGGCTTGGGCGTCGGAGCCGAAGTTGAGCTGGAGGCCGAAATCGCCGATCAGGGTGCCGCCCGGGGTTGCCGTGACGCGGATGAGGTACCCCTGGCCCGCCCGGACGCCCGGCACGCTCACGCTCACCGTGTCACCGAACTTCGTCGAGCTCGACTGACCGAGGCCGAGGAGCATCGAGTTGAATACCGTGATCTTCGGACTCAGCGAGCTCAGTCCGCTCGACTGCACCGTCGCGACCATGGTCCCCGTCGTCGAGGCCGGGACGGTCACGTAGAACCACTCGTTCTGGCCCGTGGTGTTCAGCGCCAGGCCCGGGATCGAGACCTGGGCGGACGCATCGATGTACGACGTGACGCTAGCCGGCCACAGGAACGAGCTGTTGCTCCGGCCGTTGCTGTTGAACTGGTCGGGCTGGGGTGCCTGCCAGATCGACTGGATCCCGATGACGTCGTCGGAGGTGAGCTTCTGCTTCTGGGCGTTATAGGCCGCGTACATCACGGCCGTGGAGATCTGCGAGTGGCCCATGCCCAGGGCGTGACCGATCTCATGGATGGCCACGGTCTGGAGGTCGTAGGCCGAGTTGATGCGCCAGTCGGTCGACGAGTTGAAGACGATGTCGCCCGCGTCGCTGCCCCCGTTGATCGGCGGCGGCAGGAAGGTGACCGCGAGAGTGCCGCTCGACTGGGAGATGGCGCTGAAGCGGATATCGCCGAAGCGCGGGTCGCCCTGCTGATTGCCACTGGCCCCCAGCGAGCTGCCGTCGTCGGGCACCTGCACGAGGTTGATGTTGGCGACAGCCTCCCACACGGCCGCGGCCTTCTGGAACTGCTGCTGCCAGGTCGCGGTCGAGAACTTGGCGTCGAGCGTCTGGAACAGGGCGCTGGGGTAGCCGCCGATGTTGGCCCCGTCGGGGACGAAGCTGTAGGTGATCCGGACGCCGTAAGCCCATTGCGCGCCGAGCGTGGAGTAGAGCAGGAGCCGGCCCTCCAGCCCCTCCAGCGAGGGGCTGACCTTCCGCCGCCGCGGCCGGGCCGATGTTGCGGATAGGGACTTGATAGAGGGTGCCATGGTTCGATCACTCCGTGCCGCTTCTCGAAGTGCGGATCTCACCGGGACTTGACTGTGGAACTGGTTCGGGTTCGAGTGCGGTGGAGAAACCAGGGTCGCGCACCAGCTGGGAGCTCTCCGCCTTCCAGGACCCTACTGAAATCTAGGTTCCTCCAGGGGGCGACACTCGGGTGATGCCCGGGCGAAACATCGAGGTCCCCCGTTCGCCTCCGCGGAGGCCGCCGCGCCGGGGCACCCCGCCCCGCGTGAACGAGCCCGGCTTCGCCGCACGCGATCGGCTCCGGGGCGGCCGGTGCCCGCATGCCACCCGTTCCGGGCCGGGGCCGATGCCACCTTGAGCAGCCCCCGCCGCGGCACTAAGCTGAGGTTAGGCCTGGTGTGATGATCCGAACGGCACCACCGCTGATCGGCGGTCCACCCGTGAGGAGAATCCTCATGTCCAGCGAACTTTCAGCCCATGCCTCCGACAGCCCCGCGCCGAATCACGGGCTCGGGGCGGATCGCCGCGAACGCGGGCCCGAGGTGACCGAGCTCGCGAAAGCCCCCGAGTACTCGATCGCCGCGGTCTCGAAGCTCACCGGGATCAGTTGCCACACCCTCCGCGTCTGGGAGCGGCGTTACCGCTTCCCCATCCCCGACCGGTCCCCTTCGGGGCATCGCCGCTACACCCGCGGCCAGGTCCAGGCCCTCTGCCACCTGACCCACCTGACCCGGGTGCTGCGCCAGCCGATCGGCGAGCTGATCTCCAAGTGGCGGGCGGGGGAGCTGAAGCCCGGGGACGGGCCGCAGGCCGAGGGGGCGCAGGCCGAGGAGGAACCGTCCGCCCGGCTCGTGAATCGGCTCGCGGCCGGCGACCAGCTCGGGGCCGAGTGCGAGTACGAGTCGCTGGCCTCCCGGCTCGATCCCTCAACCCTGCTCGACCGGGTCCTCTGCCCCGCCCTGATCGAGGCCGGCGACGGCTGGTTCCGGCGGAACTACGCGATCTACCAGGAGCGGCTGATCACCGTCTTCCTGCGCAAGAAGCTCAGCAGCCTGATCGACTCAGCCGTCCGGGCCAACACCCAGCCGTCCCGCAGCGTGATCGTCGGCACGGTCCAGGGGGACCGCCACGAGGGCGGCGTGCTGGCCTTCACCCTGGCCATGGAGCTCCGCGGCTGGCGGGTCCACAACCTGGGCGTGGACCTGCCCGTGCCCCAGTACCAGCTCGCGGCCCAGCGGCTCCAGGCGTCGGCAGTCGCGCTTTCATTTGTGTTATCGCGGAATATCAAGAAGCGATTTCATGAGTTGGGGCGGCTGCGCGACGTGCCGGTCTTCGTGGGCGGGCGGAGCATCGTCAACTACCAGTCGCTGGCCCGGAGCTGCGGCCTGATCCCGGTCGTGGGGCCGATCGGCAAGACGGCGGACCTGTTCGTGGCCGAATTCGAGCACTGGGCACGGACGCACGCAGAACGCGGCTAGCGGCGGGATTCCGGGTGCCGCACCCATCGAAACACACGCAGGGCGGAGGTCTCGGAGAGGGACCTTCCGCCCATTCGTACCCGAGCGCGCGAAGCAGGCCGGGTGCTTTGAGGCACCCGGCCGTCCTCGCGGAGCACCGCGACTGAGGATCAACCCTGGGGGGCTGCCTTGGCCGGGGCGTACGGAGCAGCCGCCTGAGGAGCCGGGGCGACCTTGGCCGGGGCGAGCGGAGCAGCCGCCTGCGGGGCCGGGGCGACCTTGGCCGGGGCCTGCGGGGCCGGGGCGACCTTGGCCGGGGCCTGGGGCGCCGGGGCGATCTTGGCCGGGGCCTGGGGCGCCGGGGCGATCTTGGCCGGGGCCTGGGGCGCCGGGGCGACCTTGGCCGGGGCCGCGGGGGCCGGAGCAATCTTCGACGGGGCCTGGGGAGCCGGGGCGACCTTGGCAGGGGCCTGGGGAGCCGGGGCGACCTTGGCCGGGGCCTGCGCCGCAGGATAAGCCTGTGGGCTTTGTCCTGACAGGCTCAGGGCAAGAACAAGAACCGCACTGGTCATCGCGATGTCCTCTGTGAAGAGTGAGGTAGTCGGTCGACGTCTCGATCGAGTCGGTAGTCAAGTATCCCCTGATGGTTCGGCACGGCCGATGCTGGACAACGTCCGTTCGCCAACACCACCGTCCCTGTCGTTCACCGGACCGACCCGTATGGAAGGTCGTGACGTGCACGCTTCCGGTCGCTCAGTGAACTCTGTCCCCTATCCGCTATGGGGACCACTCACAAAGGCCTCGGTTCGGTGATGGAAGCCTCAAGCCGGTCATCTTGGCCGACTGTCGCTCTCCACCCCAGGGGTGGCCATAGCAGGTTATCGGCAGCGCCTCCTTCCCCGTTTACAGATCTTGAGAAAATCGAGAACCTGCCGCGCAGAGGAACTCTAGGGGCTTTGACGGGTTTCAAGAGGCTAGGGCCTCGTGACCCCCCATTTGCTATCCACCCACCCCCCATGCGATGCCGAGCTAAGATTGGGTAATTGAGCAAGCGGCGTCGATCTCTTAGGATCAACGATTCCCTGGGACCTGGGACACGGGCGTCCTAGTAGTAGATAGTGGGAATTCGGGGTCATCGGCGCGTCGAACTCAACACCGGTATTGGGAGGCAGCATGCGTATTGGCAACCGGCTCGGCGGCACACTGATCGGGGTCGTGGTAGCCGCCTTGGGGCTGACCACCGCCGCTCAGGCCGCGGACCGAGTCACGATCGTTCCCCTGGGTGGTTCCCTTGAGAACCAGTCGGGCGATCACCATTTCGGCGTTTACGTCCCGACGCGGTTCGGCGGTCAGCTTACGGTCTCGGCCACGGCCGGCAAGGTGGCCGAGCTCAAGGGCCCCAACGGGGTCGAGCGGTCCAACGGCCAGGACGTGGGCACGGACCAGCAGGGGTGGTTCACCTTCCGTGTCACCGGCGCGGACAAGCCCTACAAGGTCGAGACCAAGTTCGTCCAGGTCGCCGAGAGCGACCGGAAGCCCTGGAATTTCTACTACTGGCCGACGAAGGCGGACTCGATCCACGAGCCCTGGGCCGGCGGCAACGGAAGGGTCGATTTCGACTTCTCCATGATCCGCGGGGACGACGAGCTGATCCGTTCGCCCGGCAGCTACATCCCCCCTGGGGAGGACATCGTCAGGGCCGGCCCCAACGGCCTGCTCGAGAGCCTGCCCCCCGCCGGCGACGACGCCACCTGGTTCCCGAACCTCTACGACGACCTCACCTGGACCGGGGTGAACAAGGAGAAGGGCAACGAGGTCACGATCTTCCAGACCCCCTCTCCCCTGCTCAAGTACGACCAACTCTTCAACACTAGCGCCCGCTGGTGGGAGTCGTACAACTCCCAGAACAAGGAGATCACCCGCTGGCCGGGCCACTGCCTGGGCGGCGCGGTCGCCTCGATCCTCCTCAACGAGCCCGTGCCGGCGCCCGGAAGCGGGCTGACCAAGGACGAGCTGAAGTCCCTCTGGGCCGAGCTGGGTGAGAACCACTACAACCACCGGATCGGCGACTACGCCAACGAGATCCCGCCCGGGCCGCCTCGTCCCGGCCCCGACGAGTGCGACTGGAAGGTCCCCCGCGTCCACAGCATGTTCGAGACCCACATCCGCGGCGAGCGCAAGGCGCTGCTGGGCAACATGCGGGCCTTCCCCCCCCGGGGCACGGTCAGCGAGGTCTGGAACCAGGGCATCTACAAGTACATTGCCGAATACAAGGCGATCCCCAACCGCGGCCCCCGCGCGTGAACATCAAGCTCGAGCTGCACACCAACTCGGGCTCCATGCTCAACGGCCAGGACAACAAGGACCGGGTCATCCACTACGAGTACAGCCTGGTCTACGGGCTCGACGGACGGGTCGACGAGACCAATCCGGGCACGGCCGACTGGATCTCCGTCGGCGGCGAGGCCATGTTCGCCCCGCTAAACGTCCTCCAGGTCGTCGAGTCTCGCTGGCAGGGCCACAACCCCTATGTCACCGAGTCCAACGTCCGCTCGATCGACCTGGCCAATCCGAACCCGCCGGGCGGCCCTCGGCTCGCCGCCACCGCCCCGCCCCAGTTCCGGCCGGTGAGGGACTACGAGGGCAACCGTGTCGCCCCCGGAAGCCCAACCATGTTCGCCTCCGGCAACGCCTCCTCCGGCGGGGCTCCCCGGCGCGGCGGCTTCTTCCGGACCCTGTTCGGACGCTGACGCTGACCGCCGGCGACGCGCTCCAGGCAGCCTCCCGCTGACCTCCTTCGCCCGATCCCCTCGCCGGTCGCCCGCGGGGATCGGGCCTTCCTACGCCCGTCCCGAGGCGCCGCGCACCGCCTCCCCTGCCTTTCCGAGGGCGAACCGGCCGGGGCCGAACCGGCCGGGTCGGCGGCGTCCCCCCGGTTCACGCCGTTGCTCCAGTTCACGATTTCGTCATTTCCGGCAAGGCTGTTCAAGTTTGCCGGGCCGTCCAGCCGATGATGGAGGCGGTAGACCTGGCCGCGCGCGGCACGCCGGGCGACCCGGACGATTGACCGCTCCGACTCCGCCGATTGCACCCGGATTCCTCGAGAGCGTGGGGGATGCAGCCATGACTCGAACCGAGGCTCTCCCGACCGGCCCCGACTGCCAGGCGGCTCCCTTCGGAGAGCCTATCCGGCGATCACCGGAGGCCGTCCTGATCCAGATCCCACGGGTCCAAGTCCGGCCGGATCGACGACATCCGGCGCCGCGACGGGCCCGGGAGCTCCACGCGACGGCCGGCCGGGGCCGCCGGCCGCGGCGGAGGCTGAAGCGCGGAGTGCGGCTGGCCGCCGCGTCCTCCTCGGCCTGGGACTGGTGGCGTTCGTGTGCACCCAGTATGGATACGGGCATCACGATCACGATCGAGGAGCTCTCCCTTGCGACTGCTCTCGCTCGGGGCGGGCCGGGACGGCGAGCGGCAGCAGCACTGGGCTCAGGCCCGCCCGGCCGTTGTGCTCACGGTGGAGCCGGCGCCGGCGACGCCCGACGTCCCGTTCGATGCGGCGGTCGTCCTCCCGGGGTACCTCCTGCCGGACGACGGTCACGAGGAGTCCACTCATGAGGAAGTTGACGACGCCCTGAGCCGGGCGTGCACCCGACGAGCCCCGGCCGGCGGCGGTGTGCCCGCGCCCCCGCGGCTGCCGTCCCGAAGTAATGGGACCGGAGCCGGCGCGCTTCGGCGGGTACCCGGGCATTGTGCACCCCGGCGGAGCCATGGCGGCGGGATCGCTCGTCCCCACCTGCCCCCGCCGGGCCCCCCCGCGCCGGCCTTTCCTCTGGCCCCCGCGGCGGACGGCCGCACGTTCGTCGGCCAGCTCGACTGGCCCGAGCTTGTCCTGACCCTGGAACGCCAGTGGGCCGAGCGGTTCGAGCGGATGGCCGACCGCCTGGTCGAGGCCCGCGACAGGCAGCGGCTGAAGGTCCTCCTGTTCACCAGCTGCCACCGCGCGGAGGGCCGCACCACCCTGGTCCTTTCGATGGCGCGGACCCTCGCCCGCCGGCCCGGCCGCACGCTCCTGATCGACGCCGATCTGACCGGGCCGATGCTCTCCCGAAGCCTGGGGCTCCGCCCCGAGGTCGGCCTCGAGGACGTCGTCGAGGAGGGCCAGGCGCCAGGCGAGGCGCTGATCAATGTGGCCGACGAACATCTCTGGATCTTGCCCCTGCGTGCCCCGGTGGCCCGGCCCCGCGAGTTCCTCGCCAGTCCCGGCTGGTCCTGCCTGATGGCCCGCCTGCGGCGCGAGTTCGACCTGGTACTGGTCGACGGCAGCCCGATGTTCACGGGCCTCAGCGCCGCGGCCCTGCACCGCTCGGTGGACGCGGCGGTCCTCGTCCAGAACCGGGGCATGACCGGCGAGCGCTCCTTGCTCCGAGCCCGCGAGGTGCTCGACGGGGGCGGAATCCCGCTGCTCGGCCTGGCTGAGACGTTCGTTTGAGGCTATGGTCTGGACCCTCGGCGGCACGGGACGAGACGGAGCGTCCCGCCCCGCCCTCCCCGAGCCCCCGGAGCGCTCGTGTACGAGGACCATTTCGGGCTGAAGGATCGGCCGTTCGGAGAGACCGTCGCCGCCGCGGCCTACGTCGCCCTGCCCGGCCGAGACGCCGCCCTGCGCCGGCTCCGCTATGGGCTTGAGCACGCCTCCGGCCCGGCGATCCTGTTCGGCCCGCCGGGCTCCGGCAAGACGATCCTGGCCCGCCGACTCGCGGAGGACCTGGGCGTCAGGGCCATCCACCTGACCTACCCCGCGATGCCGGCGGCCGAGCTGCTGGCGCTGCTCGCCGCGGAGCTCGGCGGGCCAGAGGCCGCCCCGACGGGCATGGCCGCCGCCCTCCGCGTGGTGCGCGACCAGCTCGAGGCCTTCGCCGCCGTCGGGCATCGTCCGCTCCTGGTTGTCGATGAGGCCCACCTGATCGCCGACCCGTCGTCCTTCGAGGCGATCCGGATGCTGCTCAACTTCGCCTCAGATGGCTCGCCGGATCTGGCGCTGCTGCTCATCGGCACGGGCGAGCTGCCGCTGGTCCTCCCCCCTGCGCTCTCGGACCGGCTGACAGCCCGCTGCCTGCTGGGCCCGTTCATCGAGTCCGAGACCGCCGCCTACGTCCGGGGACGACTGGCATATGCCGGGGCCGATGAGAGCCTCTTCACCACCGAGGCCTTCTCCGCCCTGCACCGCTATGCCGACGGCCTACCCCGGCGGGTAAACCATCTGGCCGACCTCGCCCTGCTGATCGCCTATGCGGAGGGTCAGCCCCGGGCCGACGCCCGGGCCATCGAGCTCGCCGCCCGTGAGTTCCGATACGACGGCCTTGCGGCGTGAGCGGAGAGGATCGCTCAGGGTCTCCTCGTGGCGAGATCTTCCCGCGTCCAGCGTCGCAGGCGCTCCGCCCAGTCCCGCTCGTCGCGTGTATCCTCCCGGAGGAGCCACCGCGCGACTTCCCCCCCTCGGACGAAGAGCCAGCGGCTCGTCGCGGCCTGTTGATAACCCAGTTCCGGATCCAGCTGCTCGATCGTCACCGATTCGCCGTCGAACCGCCAGACCTCCGGGACCCGGAGGGCCGCGTAGATCCCCGGCCGATCCACCGACGAAGGGGAGATGTCGACCTCGATGGCGAGGTCCGGGTTCGGATAGTCCGCGACGTCGTTCGATCGCCGGGCGACCGCGTCGGCGACGGCGTCGATCTTCTCGGCAGCAAAGAAGTAGCACTGGTCGGCCTCGAGCCCGCGCTCGACGTCGGGCCGCTTCCAGGTCGTCTCTCCGAGGCTCTTGAGCGGGATCGCCAGGGACTCGGACACCTCGCGAACGAATCGGCCGAGAAGGTCCCGGAAGCTCTCGTGGACCGGTCCCTTGACCATGATTTCCAGGTCCCTCCCGTCGTACGCCATCCGGACGGGTGTACCTTCGGGCAGCGAGTCGATCCACGTCTCGTAGACCGTCCACGGCACACCCTTGATGGCGATCCGCGTCTCTCCCACGATCCCGGTGGACATGGTCGGGGTACCCATGACGTTCAATCCGTCCGCCCTCAACGCAGTTCCTGACCCGCAGGTCACGATCGTGAATGCCGATCGAGCGACACGGTCGTGACGCGGCGGCGCGACCTGCACAACCCTGCGCATCGCAAGTCGATCGCATCAATCATAAGACTTCGCCCTCGGATCGATCCAGAACCAGAGGACCAGGCCGCCGAGGCAGACCAGAGCCCCGAGGGCGACTGCGTAGGGCCAGCCGAGCAGATTGCCGACGGCCGGGGTGATGATCGGGGCGAGGATGCCCCCCGCGTTCCCGCCCGTGTTGAACAGCGCCGCGGAGCTGCCCCCGCGGCGGCCGCCCAGCTCGATGGCCGTCGCCCAGGAGGGCCCCTCGGCCATGCCGACCGCGCCAAGGGCCAGCGCGAACCAGGCCACGATCCAGGCCGGCTCCTGGGCGAAGACCCCGGCGAACAGCAGCGCCGCGCCGGCCGCCATGCCGATCATCGGCACGACCTTCCGCCGCGACGGGTCCGCGGACGAGTGCTCGAGCCGATCCGAGAGCCAGCCGCCCAGCGGCATGCCCACCGCCATCGCCAGCGGCGGGATCGCCGCGTAGAACTGGCTCACCTCCTGGCGGAGGTGGAGCACGGCCTCGAAGTAGTAGCTCATCCAGTAAAAGAACATGTACTGGAAATAACCGACCGCCGCGTAGGTCAGGGTCAGCAGGACCAGGTCGCGGTCCTTCAGCAGGTCGAGCCACGAGCCGGCGGGCTCGGGCGCCGGGGGCGCGGGGCGGGATTCCTCGGCAGCCTCGGGCCCGTCGCGGGCCAGGAGCGTCCAGGCCAGGGCGACCACGGCGGTCAGCCCGCCCATGATCAGGAACGACACCGGCCAGTCCCAGCGGTCGATCATCCGGCCGAAGACGGGCGGCGTGGCGGCGATCCCCAGCAGGGCCGAGCCGTTGACCAGCCCGTTGATTTTCGACCGCGCCTGCGGCGCCACCCAGCGGCCCACCGCACGCGCGGCGGCCGGGTGCAGGGGCGCGGAGAAGATGCCCATCAGCCCGCGCACCAGGATCAGGGCGTAGAAGACGGCGACCGGGTCGTCCAGGCTCAGCCCGACCGCCCCGGTCAGCGCCACGAAGGCCGCCGAGCCCAGGCCCACGGTCGCCAGCGCGACCCGCGTGCCGAGGCGGTCGATGTAGAGCCCGCCCGGGATCATCATCAGCGTGTACGTGAACAGGAACGCCGAGTAGACCACGCCCATGCGGGTCGGCTCGATGCCGTACTGGTCCATGATCCGGCTGGCGCCGGCCGTGGAGATGCTGATCCGGTTGAAGTGGCTGATCAGGACGATGGCCATCAGCAGCGGGACGATCGGCGGGCGCCCGCCGGGCGCCGCCCCGGCCTTCGCCTGGCCGTTGTTCCCCGGGGCCAGGGCGGCCTCTCTGAGCGTCGGTTCGGTCGTCACGCGTCCACCCCGTACTTCTGGAGGGCCTCTCGGTTGAGCGTGATCCCCAGCCCCGGCCGGTCCGGCAGCCGGATCACGCCCCCCTCCGGCGTCAGGTCCTCGACCAGCAGCTCGCGGCGGAGGGGCGACTCGGCGAGCGGGATCGGCAGGTACTCGATGAACGGGCAGCAGGCGTGGGCCGCCGCGAGGTGCGCGCTGGCCGCGATGCCGATGCCGCTCTTCCAGCAGTGCGGCACGACCCGGCGACCGCGCCCGGCCGCGATCGCGCAAACCTTGCGGGCCTCGGTGAAGCCCCCCACCCGGCCCACGTCCGGCTGGAGCACGTCCACCTTCCCCCGGTCGGCCAGGTCCAGGAACTCGAAGTGCGTGTTCTGCCACTCCCCCGCCGCGATCGGGATCGCCGAACGCTCGTGCAGGAAGGCGTAACCCTCCAGGTCGTCGATGTCGATCGGGGTCTCGACGAACGCGAGGTCGAACGCCGCCAGCCGCTCGATGATCCTCAGGGCCGTCCTGGCGTCCGGCCAGGCATAGGCCACGTCCACCATGAGCGTCAGCTCCGGCCCCACCGCCTCGCGGCACTCGCGGACGACCTCCACCACGGCGTCGTCGCTCTCCTGGATCCCGTTGTGGCTGTAGGGGCCGTTGATGCAGACCTCGAGCTTCGCCGCCGCGAACCCCAGCGACCGGGCCTGGAGCGCCTTCTCCACCAGCGACGCGCGATAGGCGGCCAGCGTCGAGCCGGTCGGCAGCAGCGAGGCATACGGGACGACGTCCTCGTCGCCCGCCGCCCCGAGCAGCCGCGCCACCGAGACGCCCTCCGCCTGGCCCTTGATGTCCCAAAGTGCCATGTCGATGGCCCCCATCGCGCAGATGAGCGCGCCGCGCCGGCCGGTCATCTTCGAGCCCGAATAGAGGCGATGCCAGATCGCCTCGGGATCCATGGGGTCGGCCCCCAGGAGCATCTCGCCCAGCCCGAGGCCCATGCAGTGCGTGCCCCGGGCCCGGATGCACTCCCGGGCGATCCACGGATTCGTGTCGGTCTCGCCGACCCCGACGAGCCCCTCGTCAGTGTGGACCTCGACGACGAGGTCGTCCTGCGCCGATGAGCAAGCCTGGCTGTCGTAGTCCGGGACCAGGAGCACGTGGGCGTCGATCCGGGTGATCTTCATCGGTGGAGGAAGGCCGTGCTGGAGGAACGATGCGCAGCGGCGCAGGCCGCCGCGAGCCGACCGGGCTGCCGGGATCGTGTACCCGCTTCGCGACCCGGCCGTCGCGCGGACTCCGTAGGTTACTCGGGCCGTCCACGAAAGGCCACGACGTTCCGGCCGGTCGCTCACCTTCCGCGTTCAGGCCGATTAGGCCCTCGCCCGTCAGTTTCCCTGGATCAGAGGCGAGGCAAGGCGATCGGGAGGCAGGCCGGCTCCCGTCAGGGGAGGGACGCGACGGCCGGCCGGGGGAGCGTGCGGGCCAGCCGTAGGCCGATCTCGTTGTCGTCGTCCAGCGCCCTGCCCCAGCTCCGATGGCCGGAGCTGACGCCCTCTGCGGGGAAGTTGAACCAGCCGCCGCGGAGGATCCGCTTGCCTTCCCGCGAGAGCCGCTCGGGGTGCTCTCGATCGACAAGCTCGCGGTGGCAGGCCCCTCGGCAGTAGTCCTCCTTCGGGTCGAGGCACCACTCGTGGGCGTTGCCCAGCATATCGAAGAGGCCCAGGTCGTTCGGCTTGAGCAGGCCGACAGGGCGGCTCTGGTTGCGGCTGTATCCCGTCAGGCACCAGGAGTACTGGTCGATGAACGGGACCTGCCCCCCCCAGCCGCGGCCGATCGGCCAGGGCGTCTCGGTCCCTGCGCGGCAGGCGAATTCCCACTCGGCCTCCGTCGGAAGGCGGTATCCGGTCCGCTGAAGGTAGTCCGGCGCGAGGTCGAGCGTGCCGTCCTTCTCGACGAAGCACCACTGATCGCGGGGGATGCCGGCGCGCTCGCTCAGCCAGTTGCAGTACCGCGCGGCCAGGTAGAAGTCGACGGCCAGCGCCGGGCCGTCTGGATCGCGGACGAACTGGGTGCGGGGCTTCCAGGCGATGGTGATCCCTCGGGCCGCCAGGTCGATGCGGAACCGGTCGAACTCGGCGGCGGTGACCTCGGCGGTGGCGATGGCGAAATCCCGCTCGATCCGGACGCGGTGCGGGAGGGCGAACCGCTCGCCGTCGCTGCTCCACATGGGCTCGCCCATGACGAAGGAGACCGGGCCCGGGACGACCGTGAAGGTCTGGCCCTCGGCGTTGACGAACCAGCGATCCCCCGGCCGGGCAGGGGCGTTGCCCCGCGGCAGGGACCGGCGGACGGCCGCCAGCTCGTCGTCGAGACTCCAGCGGCGGAGCAGCCAGAACGCCGCCGAGTGCAGGCCGGGGTCGGGGTCGTCTCGCGCCAGGGAGGCCACGGCAAGGACGAGGGCTTGCGGCCTCGGCGACGCGTAACTCCCCAGCGACAGGAGGATCGCCCGCCGAGCCGAGGCGTTCGGCTCAACCTCCAGTCGCGCCGCCAGGGTCTAGATCGGCACGCCCAGACGAGGCAGCGCCTCGATCAGGAACGCGCGGGTGGTCGGGTCGGCCTGCAGGCGGAGCAGCTCCCACGCCGGCGCCTCATCGCCCAGCCGAAGCAGCCCCACGGTGATCCGCGCGGCGAGGTCCGACGGCTGGACGTTGCGGAAATTCAACTGCGGCCGCGCCCACACCGAGGCCGCCAGGGGGCCACCGGGACCCTCGCGGAGCGAGACGGAGACCGGCGAGTACCCAAGATCCGCCAGCCGGGTCATCTCAAGGAGATGCTCCCCGCGGCCCGCGGCGAGCGCCAGCACGGACTCGCCTGTCCTGGGCTCGACCCAGGTGGTGACGAACACGGGCGAGGCACCTCCGCCGGCGCCCGGATCCACGCACACGTCTGACTGGAGGAGCCCGTGGGCCTGGAGGTCCGCGAGAGCCTCCCTCGTCGAGCACTCCAGCGCGAAGCTCGGCCCCACGAGGCTGCGGCTGTCGCGGATCTGGATCGTCGGGCTCCTGCCGTCCGCCGTGCGGAGGACCTGGACGCAGAGCGTGCTCCAGTTCTCCGAGTTTCGATTCCCGTCCTGGCTGCGGGCCTCGTCGAGCCCCAGGCCCGCGACGATCCGGCGTGAGGGGTGCCGCCTTCGGGAGAGGGCGTCGAGCTTCGGGAAGAAGCCCGCAGCGAGGTCGTCCCGCAGCACCCGGTACGGCCGGTCGGGCTCGGCCCATACGGCGGCGTAGACGGCCTCGCCTCTCTCGCCGGGATAGACCGCCACGTCCACCGGGATAAGCGTCTCGGCGTGGCGGCGATCGGCCCCGACGATGCCCTCGGCCGAGAGGCCCTCCTCGAAGGCGAACGCCGCGCCGTCGCGGAGCCAGACGGCGGCGACCATCAGACGCCCGTCTTCCGAGCGGTACGGCCGGAACCGCGCGGGGCGGAAGCCCAGGGGCATGAGATGATTCGTGAGGACTCGGACTCTGGCCAGGTCGAGCGTCTGGGCCACGAGGAACGACTCGTGGACCAGTCCGCCCGCGGCGGCGATCGCGGCCAGGGCGTCGGCCGGCGGAGCGGCCCACGAGGGGTCGGGTTCCGGCCCCGGCGGGCCGGCGGAGAGCCGCAGCAGGAGCTGCCGCAGCGCGCCGCGGGCCGCCGTCGAGTCGCACCGGCCGAGCTTGGCCAGCAGCTCCTCGTACTCCCCCGCCTCCGCGTAGGCCAGGCAGCGGGCCAGGGCGTCAGGGCGCCCCTCGGCGTATTCGGCCAGGGCCCGGCGGGCGCTCGTCCAGGGCTCGCGGTCGCGGTAATCGAAGGCCGAAGATTCGGCCTTGAGTAGCTCGTCCACCAGCCCGGGGCCGACCGGCCGGACCAGGTTCCGGAGCGGCACTCCGGCCTCGCCCACCAGGGCGGAGGCGAGGCGGGTCTGGGCCGCCGGCTCCTCGCGGAGCAGTCCCTCCAGCGCCGGCGCCTCCTCGTCGGAGAGGTGGAGCGCGGCCAGGCCCAGTGCGAGCCGGCTCTCGGTCGTGCGGGCCGCGGCCTGCCGCTGGTGGATCACGGCGAGGGCGGCCGGGGCGTCCTGGTGCAGCATGTCCGCCAGGCCGGGGACCTCCTCCGGCCTCGCCGCCTCGATCAGATCGATCGGCCGCGCGACCCGGGACCGGCTGAGGTTGCTCTGCCCCAGCAAGAAGACCAGGGCCAGCAGCGACGTGGCGAGCACCCCGACGAGCACGCCGCTGGTGATCCGGCGCCGCCGGCTCCAGCGGAGCAGTCGCGCGGCGGCGGACTCACGGTGCACCGAGACTGGCTCGCCGGCCAGCCAGCGCTCGAGGTCCTCGGCCAGCGCCAGCGGCGACGGGTAGCGGGTCTCCGGCTCCCGCTCCATGGCCTTCAGGCAGATCGCCTCCAGTTCGCGGGGGATGCCCGGGTGGATCGCGCGGGGGCGGAGGAAGTCAACCGCGGCGACCGGGTCGCGGGCGTGGCCCCCCGGCGGGTTGCGGCGGAACGGCGGCCAGCCGGTGAGGACCTGGTAGAGGATCGATCCCAGGCTGAAGGTGTCGCTCGCCGGGCCGACGCGGTCGTGCTCGCCGCGGGCCTGCTCCGGGCTGGCGTACAGCGGGGTGCCGACCTCGTCGCCGGTGATCGTCAATTCGCCCCGGTCCCAGGCGGGCAGCGGCCGGGAGCGGGTCGATGGCGTCGTCTCGGCGTCGGCCCCGCCGTCGATCGGCTTGGCCAGGCCCCAGTCGATGACCAGCGTCTCGCCGAAGGGCCCGAACAGGATATGCGCCGGCTTCAGGTCACGATGGACGACGCCCCGACTGTGCGCGTAGGCGACGGTCTCGCAGACGACCACGAACCGCCGCAGCAGCCGCTGCAAGGCGAGTTGCTTCTCCCCCGCGAGCCGCCGGCCCCAGAACGGCTCGCGGTGCAGCTCGGCGATCTCCTGCGAGAGGCTCCGGCCCTCGATGAACCGGGTGACGAAGTAGGGGTCGTCGGTCCCGTCGATCGCCGCGGCGTGGACCGGTACGATCCCCGGGTGCTCGAGCGCCGCGTTGACCCGGGCCTCGTACTCGAACCGCTTGCGGATGTTCGGGTCGTGCACGAGGTTGGGCCGGACCTCCTTGATCGCGACCTTGCGGTCGAGTTGCTCATCGTGCGCGAGGTAGACGACGCCGAGGCCGCCGGCGCCGATCTTCCGGATCTTGCGATACGGCTCGCGCGGCCCTGGGCTCGGGGCGTTCACGGCCGCCTCGGGTCCGGCCCCCGCGTCGGGCGGGGGCGGTGAGAATCGGGTCGAGGCGTCGTCGAAGACCTCGTCGATGATCGCCGCCCAGGCCGGGTAGCGATCCCGGAGCTGCGTCCGCCGGGGCGAGTGCTCGGGGCTGGCCCAGGCGAGCTCGACGGCCAGCAGCTCGCGGAACAGCGAGGGGCGGTCGGGCTCGGCGACCTCGGCCAGGAAGTCGTCGAGCCTCGGCGAGTCCCCTGCGCAGGGCCGCCTCGAAGTTGTCGCAGATGCGGTCGCGCTCCTGGAGTTCGCGGAGCACCGGGTCGGAGTTGATGACCTGACTCATGCGAGGTGCCTGGTCCAGAACTCGCGGATCAGCTCGAGCTTCCGCTTGACGGTGCGTTCCGAGCAGTCGAGCCGCTCAGCAATCTCTGCGATCTGGAAGCCCTCCAGCCGCCACGACGCCACCCGGCGATGCGACTCGTCGGGCAGGCAGAGGAGTAGCTCCAGCAACGCCAGCCCGTCCTCGGCGTCGACCCGCCGCTCGGCGAGCATGTCGCCCGACTCCCCGAGCGCTTCAAGCGACCTCACCCGGCCCCCGCCGTGCTTCCCGTTGGCGGCCTTCCGGCCGTGGTCGCGGAGCTTCCCCTTGACCAGCTTCGCCAGGAGGGACCAGGTCTCGTCCTTGCTGTGCTCCACGAAGCGCCCGTCGCGGACCCCGCCGCAGTAGACCCGGAAGGCGCTCATGACCGCGTCCTCGGCGTCCGGGCGGCGATCCTCGCCGCCCAGCCGCACGCGGGCGAAACGGACCAGGCGCGCCAGGTATTCCTCGAAGACGGCCGAGACGCGGGCCTCACCCTCGTGGTGGACGGAAGTGAGCGGCTCCGATCGCCCCCCAGACTTTCGATCACGAACGGTTTCTGTCTTCATCGGCCTGGACCCCACGACGTCGGAGAGGTTCTTCCGAGGATAACCGAGTGGAGGACGTCGACAAACAACGTCGTCTGGACCTCCTTGGTCTCTCGCCGAGGGAAGGGCCCGGCCGCGAGCCGAAACCCGAGGCGAGGACTGTCCCACCAACCATACGCAACTCGCCCGCGAGACCCGTCACCGACCGCGAGCGAATCGCGGCCCGCTCGGGACGCCCGCGGCACGCGGATCAGTCCGCACTCACATCCTGACCCGCGATGCTCTTGAGTCGGTTCTCCGGACGCGCCCGGCGGCGCACGGCCGGGGGTGGTTTCGTGCCGGGGAACAGCACCCATGAGAACCGAGCGATCGTCTTGGGCCCTCGCGGTCGGTGCGGTCGCGACGCCCTTTACAATTGGCCCGACGAATTTCTTCGAATCGGAATCGGACGCCGCATGTCCCCCGGGGGACGACTTCTGCCATCTTCCTTTTGAAAGACCGATCGACGGCCGGGGAAGACAGCTGCCCGTCAGCCCAAGAGGGCGATGCGAGACGGGATTCACGGTCCCCTCCGCCCGAGCGATGGCCACGCGAACATTGCCGCGATCACGCTGAGCACGACCTGACGTCGCCGATCCGGTCGGGACGGCCTCGGTTCGTCTGGACCTACCACCGGGGAGCCTCGTCCGTACCCGCCCGCGACGGCGGCTGTCAGGCGCCCGCAGTGAGCACGGAGAGACGGGGGAGGGCAACGAGCGAAGGCCGACCCGATCGAGGCCGCCATCCGTCCGATCGTAAGTGCCGAGCGCTCAGTTTATTACAAAACCTAATGTACTCGTTGCTCGGCCATCGCGGGACCGAACCGAGGGACATCATGGTTGTCGTGACGATGGGGTGCGTCGCCTTTGCCGGAGCGGCCGCTCTGACCCGCTCGCCGGGGTGGGCGGCAGAATTTCTTTGATTTTCAGCATGGGTCGAGTCACAGTTGCTTGGCGGCACGTAAACAGTCATGGGCCAGGCGGGCATCATCGACCCGGCGGGCTACCCGCTCAATCTCCGCGGTGATGGATCGCTCTGGTTGCATTCACCCACTCCCGGCATCGATGTCAGTCCCACCACAGGCCTGACCACCGCGGAGGGGGGCGGGACCGCGACCTTCACGGAGGTGCTCCACTCACGGCCGAGCGCGGATGACGTCATCCGGCTGTCCGTGTCAGAACCGTCCGAGGGGCCGTGGATCCCGCCTCCCTCACCCTCACGCCGGACAACTGGGACGTCCGGCAAAGGGTGACAAGCACCGACCTGGACAATGACGATCGCGTCATCGATCGGTCGGTCCACAGTCGCTCGACGGCGACAGCAACACGGACAACACCGGCTCCTTCGCCTTTCGCGCGGTGATCCGCGGCGAGCGGTCAGTGAACTCCGGCTTCGACGACGACAGCCAGCTCACGCCGGTCGATCTGACCGTTGCCCGGGCCCGCTGAGCGGTCCGGTATCTCCGGGGCCCGGGTCACGTTCCCGCGTGACGAGGGCGAACCGTGGGCCGTCGCGTGGGGGCGGCGCGGGCGGAGGAGTCAGCCGACCCGCGCGCCGCGGAGCCGCTCGACCCAGGCCCGGTCCTCCGGCGAGAGCGGGAGCGCCTCCGGGAGCGGCCGGTCGTAGCGGATGGTCCGTCCGTAGCGGCCCAGGTCGTAGACCCGCGAGACCGGCTCATCCAGGCCGATGGGGACGTCGGGGTCGGGCTCGCGGAGCGGGATCGGGATCGCCGGCAGGCGGTCGCGGACCGTCCAGCGGTAGACCTCGGCCACGGGGAGCTTCGGGCCGCGGGCGACCACGGCGTAATACAAACCGGCCCCGACCGGCCGTTTCATCGGCACGGCCGGTCCGCCGAGGAGCAGGTCGATCTCCACCAGGTTGACCCGCTGCGCGTGCAAGGCCTCGCGCTTGTCGAGGTAGGCCGAGCGGCCGGGCCCGGTCTTGTTGACCGGAGAGAGGACCTCAACCACGGTGACCAGTTCCAGCTCGGGCAGCCGCCGGATCTCCAGCCAGGTGTGCCGGACCTCTTCGGGGTCGCGTTCGCTCACCTCGACCAGGAGGGGCGCAAGGGTCGCCACCCCGCCCGCAGCCTCCTCCGAGGAGGCCGCCCCCCCTTCCCGCCGCGCCACGAGGACATCCGGCAGGTAGGAGACACCCTGGCCGGATCGACCTTCCTCGTCGAAGCCGACGACCTCGATCCGCTCGTCCACGCGGGCGACGTAATCCTCGGGCAGGCGGACGCCGAGCAGGTTCGAGAGCTCGGCCACGAGCCGGTTATGGAAATCCTGCCAGTTGCCCTGTGACTCGATGTATGGGTCCATTCCCGGAAACGGCCCGGCCATGGCGATTCTCCTGAGGTCGCGGCTCCCTCGATCCATCCTAGCCGGGTGAATCGCCGACCCATAGCCGACTTGGCGGCTCCGGTGCGGGGTATGCATGGACGAACAGGTATCGTAGCGTGGGGATGGACTTCGTCGGCGGGGCTCAGGCGGGGGGCAGTCGGTCATGGCCGAGTTCGCGGGTCGGGTGATGAAGCTGGTGGCCGAGCCGGGGTACACGCCGATCACCCTCAAGGCGATGTCGCGGCGGCTGAAGATCGACGCCGACGACTACGCCGAATTCCGCGCGGCGGTGAAGGCCCTCGTGAAGGAGGGCAAGCTCGAGGTCCGCCGCGACAAGGCCCTGCGCAGGCCCGATCACTCCGACGCCATCGTCGGCATCTTCCGGCGTTCGGCGCGCGGCTTCGGCTTCGTCCGGCCGACGGGCGCGGACAGCCGGGCCGAGCAAATCTACATCTCCCCGGAGGCGGCCGGCGACGCGTCCAGCGGCGACGAGGTTGCCGTCAAGATCACCAAGCGGCCCAAGCGTCCGGGGATGAACGTCGAGGGGCGGGTCATCCAGATCCTCTCGCGCGCCTCGGCCCTGTTCGTCGGGACGTATTTCGAAAGCGGCGGCGCCGGGTTCGTGAAGATCGACGGCACGACGTTCCACGACCCAGTGCACGTCGGCGACCCGGGGGCGAAGGGGGCCAAGCCCGGCGACAAGGTCGCCCTGGAGATCGTCCGCTACCCCACGCCCTATTTGGAGGGCGAGGGCGTCATCACCGAGCTGCTCGGCGAACGCGGGGCGCCGGGCGTGGACACGCTCTCGATCATCCGCGCCTTCAACATCCCGGACACCTTCGACAACGACGTCCTCGAGGAGTCCCGAGAGCAGGCCCGCCGGTTCGACGAGGCGGACGTCAGGCACCGGACGGACCTGCGTGAGCTCCTGACCGTCACGATCGACCCGGCCAGCGCCCGCGACTTCGACGACGCCATCTCGCTCTCGAGGGACGAGCGGGGGTTCTGGACGCTGGGCGTCCACATCGCGGACGTCTCGCACTTCGTCCAGCCGTCCTCGTCGCTGGACCGCGAGGCGCGGCACCGGGGGACGAGCGTGTACCTGCCGGACCGGGTGATCCCGATGCTCCCAGAGGTCCTCTCCAACAGCCTGGCGAGTCTCCAGGCCCACAAGACGCGGTACACCATGACCGCGATGCTCGAGTTCGACCCCGAGGGGATCCTCACCGCGAAGACGTTCCACCGCTCGGCCATCCGCGTCGATCACCGGTTCACGTACGAGCAGGCGATGGAGGTGATGAACCATCCCGACCGCCCGCACGAGGGTGTCACGCCGGAGGTGGCGGCGATGCTATCGCGGATGCTCGAGCTGGCGATGATCCTGCGGCGGCGGCGGTTCACCCGCGGCGCCCTGGAGATGAACCTGCCGGAGATCGAGATCGAGCTCGGCGACGCCGGCCAGGTGGTCGGTGCGCACCTGGCCGTCCACGACGAGAGCCACCAGGTGATCGAGGAGTTCATGCTCGCGGCGAACGAGGCCGTGGCGACTTACCTCACCGAGCACCACGCGCCGTTCCTGCACCGGGTCCACGCCAATCCCGAGGAGCACAAGCTCGAGCAATTCGCCGAGTTCGCCCGCAGCCTGGGCCTGAAGCTCGACCTGCCGCAGAGCCGCTTCGAGCTCCAGCGGATCCTCCGCGAGACGGCCGGCACCCCCGAGGAATACGCCGTGCACTTCGGCCTGCTGCGGAGCATGAAGCAGGCGGTGTACACCCCCGAGCACGAGGGCCACTACGCGCTGGCCAGCGAGGACTACTGCCACTTCACCTCGCCGATCCGGCGCTATCCCGACCTCCAGGTCCACCGCCAGCTCGCGGCCCTGCTGGCCGGCAAGAAGCCCGGCACGAACATCGACGAGCTGTTCGTGCTCGGCCAGAACTGCACGCGGACCGAGCGCCGGGCCGAGGCCGCCGAGCGCGAGCTGATCCGGGTGAAGCTCCTGACCCACCTGGCCGAGAAGATCGGCGAGCAGTTCCACGCGATCGTCGTGGGCGTCGAGGACTTCGGAGTCTTCTGCCGGCTTGTTGAGTTGCCCGTCGAGGGCCTGATCCACGTGACCAGCCTGGCCGACGATTACTACTACCTCGAGTCGCAGACCCACACGCTGATCGGCCGCGCCTCCGGCCGACGCCACCGACTCGGCGACCGGATTCTCGTCCGCGCCGCGCACGTGGACATCGACCGCCGCGAGCTGGACTTGGTCCTAGCCGACGCGCCCCTCTCCCGCGGCCGCCGGTCGTCGTCCCCCTCCCCTGCCCGGACGTCCAACGGCCCCAGGGCGGATCGACCGGTGCATGGCGCCGCGGCCCGCGGCAACGGCTCGGGCCATGCCTCCTCTCGCTTCCCGCGCGAATCCGCCCCGGCGGGCCCGAAGAAGAAGCCGAAGCCCAAGTCGCGCAAGCCGGCGAAGAAGCGGAAGAAACGCTCAACGTGACCGCGTCCCCAGGTGTCCCTGGCACGCTCGATCGCATCCCCGATCGAGAACGACCGCGACCGTGCCGGACTTGCTGGATCGAGAACGATGCGGCGGTCCTCGGCCATCCGCGCTGATGCCGCGGAGAACCGGGTTGCCTCGTCAATCTTCCGCACCGTCGGCTCCTCGTAGGCGGAGCGGGGAATGGGCACGGTCCGCTCAGGCGTCGACAGCGCCGGGATGGACCCACGGGGCGCGATACGGGCGGGCGAGCCGTCGGTTTGCCTCCTCGTCGCCGACGACCTTGCCGGCCGACGGGTCCCAGGTCAACGACCTGCCGAGTTGCATCGACAGGTTGGCGAGGAGGCAGCTTGTCGTCGAGATGTAACCCTCCTCGATGTCGGCCACCGGCCTCCCGCGCGTGGCGATCGCTCCCATGAAGTCCTTCATGTGGCGCCGGCTCGCCGGCGCGATGTGCGTCTCCAGATCCTTCTCCGTCCTGTCCTCGGGGTATTCATCGAGCTCGTACGTGACGTCCCTGTGGATCGGGGTACCGCCGCCCAGAGGGATGAAGTCATACCCGAAGACGTTCTCGTGGAGCGTGCCCCTGTCGCCGTAGAATGTGGCTCCCCAGGGGTACTTCGGATTCGCCGGGGCGCCCCACGTGCGATGCTGCCAGACGACGGTCAGGTCGCCGAAGTCGAACACTACCCCCTGAGTGTCGGGAATATTCGCCTTGCTGACACGGTCCACGAGGATGCCGCCCGTCGATTTGACCCGTCTTGGCCACCCCAGGCCGAGCATCCAGCGCACCATGTCGAGCATGTGGATGCACATGTCCCCCACGATGCCGTTGCCGTACTCCATGAACGCCCGCCAGCCCCGGGGATGTGCGATCGGGTTGTAGGGCCTCATGGGGGCCGGACCCGTCCACATCTCCCAGTCGAGGTAGTCGGGCGGCTCCGAGTCGGGCGGGTTGCCTCGGGCGCGCATGTGATAATAACAATAGATCTCGACCAGGCCGATCTTGCCGAGCTTGCCCTCGCGGACGATCCGCTCGCGGGCCTCGATCAGGTGGGGCGTGCTGCGGCGCTGGGTTCCGACCTGGACGACCCGCCGGTGCTCCCGCGCCGCGGCCAGCATCGCACGGGCCTCGGCCACGTCGACGCTGATCGGTTTCTCGACGTAGACGTCGGCGCCGGCCTCGACGGCGGCGATCATCGGCAGCGCGTGCCAGTGGTCGGGCGTGGCGATCAGGACGACGTCGAGGTCCTTCTCGGCCAGCATCTTGCGATAGTCGCCAAAGATCCGGGGACGCTTCTTCGAGCCCTGTCTCGTCGCGACGATCTCGGCGGCCTCGGTCAGCATCCTCCTGTCGACGTCGCAGAGGGAGACGACCTCGACCGGCGCCACCTGGAGGAGCCTGAGCAGGTTGATCTTCCCATACCAACCCGTGCCGATCAGCCCGACTCGTTTCCTCTCGGCCTGGGGGAATCCCGCGGCCGGCGCGGAGCCGCCCGAGAATGAGAGGGCCAGCCCGCTCGAAGCCGCCCCGGCCTGGAGGAATGTGCGACGATTCATGACCTCGCTCCCGGCCCGGTGGTCGGCTCGGTGGTTAACCGTGGTGAAAGCCCCCCACAAGATCGCGGCGGGATCCCCGCATGTCAATCCTTTAAGCGGCCCGGAGAGGAAAGACCGGCCAGGCCGCTGTCCGCGCCCTGACAACGGCGACCGTGGTTCGACAGGTCACGACTCCGACGCTGCCCCCGAGGCTGTCCGCCGCTCGGCAGCTGATTTACGATGTGCGGAAAAGAGGCGGAGGTCCGACAGGAAGTGCGAGGGGTGATGGCGGCCAGCTCGAGAGTCCGGGCGCCCAGACGCGCCCAGAGGACTCTGGTCGATTGATCTTCTCAATCCGGCCGTCAGGCGGCAAAATGCCGGCCGGACCGGCCGCGGGCAGCCGGGGCCCGTTGAATCACTCATCGCGGCCCGAGCGCGCTCGGCCAGCGAGTCGCGCGGGATCTCGATCGCCGGAGGGCAACAGGCCGGCATCGCTGTCTGGTCCACGGCCCGCAGGGAGGTGTGCGGTGAAGAGCGACGGGAATCGCGCCTTGCTCGCATGGATCTGCGGATGGGGGGCGATCGCGCTGGCTCCTTGCGTCCGGGTCGAGGCCCAGACGGTGCGTCGTGAGCGGGAAGCGGTCGTGACCGGCCCGCGCGGCCGGACGATCGATCGCCGCGTCGAGGTCGAGCGTGGGCCCGGGATGGTCGATCGGCGGGTGCAGGTCACGCGCCCGAACGCGACGCTCCAGCGACAGGTCCAGATGCAAGGCGGGCCCCCCCGAGTCGTCCGCGGGGGGCCGATGGTGGTCGAGCGGAACGTGTACGTCAACCCTCGGCCGTCCTCGTCGTGGGCGTTCGGATTCGGGGTGGCCCCGATGCTCACCGTCCCGCTCTGGGCACCGCCGCTGCCCCCGCCCGTCGTGATCGCGGCGCCGCCCGTGGTCGTCGCCCCGCAGCCCGGGGCCGTGGCGATCGCCCAACCTCCCCAGCGAGTCGTGGTGGCGCAACCCTCGCCGCTGGATCCCGTCGCGCTGGCGGCGCAGCGGCTCCAGAGCCATCACGCCGGTAGCCGCCGCGAGGGGGCTGAGACCCTCGGCCGGCTCGGCGACCCACGGGCCATCCCGGCACTGGTTGACACTCTCAAGCATGATTCGTCGAAGGACGTGAGGATCGCGGCGGCCCACGCCGTCGGGCTCATTGGCGGGCCCGAGGCCGAGGTCGTCCTTGAGCGTTGCATCATCTACGAGAAGAAGCAGGAGGTGCGGGACGCCGCGGCGATTGCCCTGCGGGACCTCCGCGCGCGGCGGCCGATCGAGGCCCCGGCCGCGGCGCCTCTGGCGCGACGGAGTATCGTGCAGGAGTCGGCCCCGCGGTCGTCCGTCGTCCCGAAGCTCCCGGCGACATCCCCGCCGCCGAGCCCGCGCCCCTCGCCCTTCCGCCCCCCGGCCGAGACCGTAGAGCCCGAGCTCGACGGGCCCGCGAACGAGGCGACTCCCTTCGACACCGAGCGGACGCCCCCCCCGCCGCCGACCCCCGTCGAGCCGCGGTGAGCCGCTGGCTCCCCGCCGTACCGGCCGGGCCGCTGGGTCCCTTCTGATCATGGCAGAGCTGAAAACCAAGCTGGACGAGCTGACCGGTGCCGACCCGGAGCAGAAGGAGAGGCTCCTCGCGGACCTCGCCGAGCTGCTGAACCGATGCAGCTATCACGGAGGAGGCGGGGGAGGATTTGCGTTCCACGACCCTGAGATCGCCGCCCTACCAGAGCGGCTGACCTCAGCCCAGGCTCGCGTCATCGCACTGCGGGCCGGTGCGATCCTCCGGGACACTCGAGAGCCGGAGCAGGTGCGCGGGGCGGCGGCCTTCGTCCTCGGGAAGGCGCACGTCCTCGAAGCCCTGGAGGCCGTCTGTCGGGCGATCGCCGACGACGGCAAGCTCGCCGCCGAGGTGGCTCGCCAGTGCGCCTTCGCGTATGACGTGCTGTCGAAATCCTGCGGCCCCGCGGGCACGTGGGCCGCGCCGGAAACCCTCGCCCGCCATTTTCGTCGCCAGGGAATCCCGTGGGACGATGACGCTCGTCGCGTCATGATCGAGCGACTGTGATGGGAGGGACCACTTCCGGCACGGAAGGCCCGATGAGGGTCGGTGGGGGGCATCAGAGCCCTGGCCATCAACCCTCATCCCTCATCCGTTGCTGAGCGGCGCCTTCACCTCGCGGGGGGCGAACGAGCGACGATACCGCACGCGTCAGAGCTGCGAACTCACCGGATCGGGTTGATCACCAGGCCGCTCAGCAGCTTGGGGTAGAAGTATGTGCTCTTGGGCGGCATCGTCTCGAGGTTCGAGGCGATCGCCTCGACGTGCTCCATCCGGGCGGGGGGCACGAGGCAGGCCAGGTCGCAGCCGCGGGAGGCGACGTCGGCGAGGACCTCGCCGATCAGGTGGACGTATCGGGTCTTCGGTGATTCGCCTCCTCGCCGCTCCCCGGCCAGGAGGTGGTCAAGGACTAGCACGTGCAGGACGCTGACGCCCAGCGAGCGCCAGTCGGCGCTGCGGTCGGGAGCGAGCCGATCCATGGCCTCGTCCGAGCGGAGCCGGGCGACGAGCCAGGTGTCGTCGGCCACGGTGCCGAAGCCGAGCAGGTCCTGTTCCCCCCCCTGCTCGATCTGCTCCCAGGCCTGGCGGCAGGCGGCCTCGCCGCGGCCGATGACCTTGACCTCGAAGTGGCCGGGCAGCCGCGCGGTGAGCGCCTCGGAGGTGAGGCCGGGGAGCCCCGAGACGAGGCGATGCGTCGGCAGGATAAGCAGGCCGGGATCGCTCATGCCGACAAGCATCATCAGGCAGAAGTTCGCTGGGTCGTCCGGGCCGGAAAGCTCACCGGATTCCTCGCGCAGGGCCCTGTACCGCAGCCCGGTCTCGTACCGGTGGTGGCCGTCGGCGATGAAGATCGGCTTCGAGGCCATGAGCCCCTGGACGGCCGTGTGGGCGTTCTGCTTAGTGACGACCCACAGGCGGTTCGTGACGCCCAGGTGATCCTCGGCGACCAGCGGAGCTCGGTCGCGTACGCCTGCCTCCACCGCACGGAGGACGTCCTGGGACGCATCGGGGTAGAGCCCGAAGATCGGGCTGAGGTTGAAGCCGGTCGCCTGGTAGAGCGCCAGCCGATCGGCCTTCGGGCCGGACATCGTCTGCTCGTGGGGGAAGATTCGCCCCTGGCCGAACGGCTCGAGCCGGACCCTCGCCACGAAGCCCCGGCGGGTGAATGACGCGCCCTCGACGTTGAAGGTCTGCTCGTATAGATACAGCGCGGGATGATCCTCGGGGCGGAGCACCCCCTGGCGCTGCCAGTCGCGGAGGAAGCCCGCGGCGCGGGTGTAGCGATTCTGCGCGTCCGAATCGCCGGGCTCCTCGCGGTTCAGCTCGAGGCGGATGATGTTGTACGGGCTGGCCTGGTAGAGCCGCTCCTGCAAGGCGGCGTCGATCACGTCATACGGCGGCGCCACCACGTCGGAGAGGGCCCCGATCTGGGCGACGTCGTAGCGGACTCCGCGAAACGGGCGTACGTCGGGCATCGGTCTTCCAGTGGGCAGTTGGCAGTGGGCATTAGGTGGTAGGGCAGCGGGCAGCGGGCAGAATCCAGTGAATGCCGCGGGGGCCTTGAGGTCGACTGAACGAAGCGCCGAGAAGGCCACAGCGTTCAGAGCAAGACTCTCCTCACTGCCCACTGCCCACTGCCCACTGCCAACTCTCAGACTGGATCAGGTCCCCATTTCCCAGCTCTGGAGGTACTTCTGCTGCTCCTCGGTGAGCTTGTCGATGGTGATGCCCATCGTCTGGAGCTTGAGCGAGGCGACGAACTCGTCGACGGCCTTGGGCACCTGGTGGACCCTGTGCTCCAGGCCGCCCTTCTGCTTGACCGACCACTCGGTGGCCAGGGCCTGGGCGGCGAAGCTCATGTCCATGACGCTCGCCGGGTGGCCGTGGGCGGCGGCCAGGTTGATCAGGCGACCCTCGCCGAGCACGTAGAGCCGGTGGCCGTTCTTCAGGACGTACTCGTCGACGAACTCGCGGACGCCCTTGTTGACCGTGCCGGCCAGGTCGGCAAGCTGATCGAGGGCCAGCTCGACGTTGAAGTGGCCGGAATTGCAGATCATGGCTCCATCCTTCATGACCTGGAAGTGCTCCTTGCGGATCACGTGGATGTCGCCCGTGACCGTGATGAACAGGTCGCCGACCTTGGCCGCCTCGGCCATCGGCTTGACCTGGAAGCCGTCCATCGCGGCCTCCAGCGCGCGGATCGGATCGATCTCGGTGACGATCACGTGGGAGCCCATGCCGCGGGCCCGCAGCGCGACGCCCTTGCCGCACCAGCCGTAGCCGCAGACGACCACCTGGCGGCCGGCCAGGAGCGTGTCGGTGGCCCGGATAACGCCGTCGATGGTGCTCTGGCCGGTGCCGTAGCGGTTGTCGAAGAAGTGCTTGGTCTGGGCGTCATTGACCGCGATGACCGGCAGCTTGAGCACGCCGTCCTTCTCCATCGCGCGGAGCCGGATGACGCCCGTCGTGGTCTCCTCCATGCTGGCAACGACGTTGGCCACCAGCGCCTTGCGGTCGGCCGCGCTGAGCTTCGCCGCCCAGCCGCGGACCTCGGGGTGGACGTCGTCGAGGCGATCCAGGGCGATGAAGATCATCGCGCTGACGAGGTCGGCGCCGTCGTCCATCGTGACGTTCGGCAGGTGCTGGAGCGCGGCGGCGATGTGCCGGTAGTAGCTGTGCTCGTCCTCGCCCTTGATGGCGTAGGTGGCGATGCCGTAATCCTGCACCAGGCTGGCGGCCACGTCGTCCTGGGTGGAGAGCGGGTTGGAGGCGCAGAGTACCAGGTCGGCGCCGCCGGCCTTCAGGGTGCGGGCGAGGTTCGCCGTCTCGGCCGTCACGTGCAGGCAGGCGGACATCTTCATCCCGGCCAGGGGCTTCTCGGCCGCGAACCGCTCGCGGATGGCCCGGAGCACCGGCATATCGCGCTCGGCCCACTCGATGCGTTGCTTGCCGAGGGCGGCCAGGGACAGGTCTTTCACATCACCCTTGGCGGGAGACTGGGTTGCGGTTGCCAAAGCATGGGCTCCTGAAGAAACGGGATCGTACGAAACAACCGTCGAATTCGAAGAACGGGAAGCGTTTCGTGCGGCGTGAGGCAGTCCGCGAAGGCCGGGCGGCCCGCGACGGGTCGCGGGGCGGGCCCTCCACGCGAGCGAGAGCTGCCCTAGGGTGCATAGCGGAGCAAGCGGAGTGTCTTCCGCCGCTCCCAGTCCATCCAGTCGGTGGGACTGGAGACCGGATTGGGCAGGTTGGCCGAGTCCATCAGCGCGGTGAGGGCCAGGCCATAGGCCCTGGCCATCGTCGGGGTCGCCTGACTGAGCATGTAGGCCAGCGACTCGAAGCGGGCCCAGTCCAGCTCGGACATCGAGACCCGGATCGCCTTGCTCGTCCACTCGTCCGGGAGCGGCGGATGGAGCGGTCGCAGACCACGCTCCTGGTCGGGCCCGCGCCGACGGCCCAGGCGGTCATACCTCATGGATGCGGACCTCCCCCCTCCGGACCCTCGTGAATTACCCCGTCGGTCAGGAGGCTAACACATGCGTACGCGTGTGTCAACGACGTGGTTTCGGGGAAACATGCCGGCGAGCGGATAATCAGATGGTCGACTCACGAGTATGGCCTCCGACTGCAACTCGAGGGATCGGATCGACTCGTGCAGGTCGGGGCGGATCCGGCCCATTGGCAAGTTCAACCAGGCAAGGTATCACCCATGAAGACCGTTGCGCGTCTGACGTCGGTGCTCGCCCTGGGCGCGGTTGTGATGGCGGTGACGATGGGGCCGGGCTTGCGGGCTCAGGTCGGGGCTCCGCGTGCAGGGGCGGGCGGTATCACGCCGGCCCAGGCCAGGGGCAAGGTGGACGACATCGCGGACGACCTGCGCCAGGCCAGGGCCGCCGCGGGCCGGATCGGCGACCGGGCCGTGAGGTCGCGGGTCGAAGGCCTGATCCGGCGCGCCGAGCAGAAGGCCCGCGACCTCTCCGAAGAGCTTGCCCGGTCCCAGGCGGCGAGGGCCCAGGCGCCGCCGACCCCGCTGGCCGCGGCGGACTTCGAGAAGCTGCTCAAGGGCCTCAAGGCCGAGAACTTTGACGACGGCAAGCTGACGTTCATCCAGAACTTCGTCGCCAAGGCGCCGCTCACTTGCGAACAGGCCGCGGCGTTGCTGAAGGCCTTCTCGTTCGACGACAAGCGCATCGACGCCCTCAAGGCCATCTACCCCAAACTGGTCGACCCGCACAACCTCAACGAAGTTCTGGCCGTCTACAGCTTCTCGTCCTCCCGGGCCGAGGCGAGGAAGGCCGTCGGGCTGAAGTGATGCGGCGTGGGCCAGCGGCGTCCGGCAATCCAGGCCACGTGCCGCCTTTGACCGGGGGCGGTGCGTGGCACTAGAATGGTGGCCGAGTCGATGAGCGTCTGGACCGAACTGTCTTCGAAGGGAGCGAGAGCCGCCGTGGTGCCCGCCAAGGACTTCAAGCGTCGGATGGTTGTCGAGATCGACGGCGCGCCGCACATGATCGAGCAGATCCAGGTCCAGACACCGTCGGCCCGGGGCGCGGCCACGCTCTACAAGATCAAGGCCCGCAACCTGAAGACGAAGAACCGCATCGAGAAGACCTACCGCGGGACCGACGCGTTGAGCGAATCGAGCTTCGAGCGACGCCCGGTGCAGTACCTCTATCGTGACGGCGACGAGTTCCACTTCATGGACTCGCAGGACTTCTCCCAGTTCTCGTTCAACGCCGACGACCTGCGGGACATCGCGCCGTTCATGACCGAGAACATGGAAGGCGTCGAGGCGATGCTGGTGGACGACGAGGTCATCGCGATCGAGCTGCCGGACACGGTCGAGCTGCCGATCGTCGAGACCGCACCGGGCGTGCGGGGCAACTCGGCCACGGGTCGTACCAAGCCGGCGACCCTCTCCACGGGCCACGTCGTCCAGATCCCCGAGCATCTCGACCAGGGAGAGGTCGTCCGGGTCGACACGAGGACGGGGGAGTATCTCGGCCGGGTGAGCTGATCGACACACCTCGCCGGCACGCTCGGCATTTTCGCGTGTGATGGCCCGCACCCGCCCTCACCCGGCACTTCGTGCCAACCTCTCCCACGAGGGGGAGGGCTTCCCGGTTAATCCCCTCCCCCCTGGTGGGAGGATCAGGGTGGAGGGAAGCCGAGCGAAGTCCCGGCCACGTGCTTCGTACCCTCAGGCTGTGGCCCAGTCTTTGAATGGAAGGGGTACAACCCGGATCCCGTCACTTCGGGTGCAGTATTTGCACCTCTCCACCGCATGGCCGCCGTACACCGAGGCTCGAGACACCTCGCGGGAGGAAGTGCATCGTGACGAAGATCCTGATCGTGGCGACCGGGTCGAACCGCCTCAGGCTCGTGGACGGGACGATCAAGCCGACGGGCTTCTGGGCCGAGGAACTCGTCGTGCCCCACGAGCAGTTCCGGCGGGCCGGCTTCGAAGTCCAGATCGCCACCCCGGGCGGGGTCCCCTCGCCCCTCGACGAAGGGAGCCTGGTGCCGGAGATGAACCCGGGCGGCCCGGACGTGATTCGCCACTACCGGGAATACCTCGACGCGATCCCGGACCTGAAGCACCCACTGGTCCTGGAGAACCTGACCGATGAAGAGCTTGAGGGCTACGACGGCCTGTACCTCCCGGGTGGACACGGGCCGATGGAGGACCTGGCGCACGCGAAGCCGCTCGGCCGCGCGGTTGGGACGATGCTCGGCCGGGGCCGCCTGATCTCGGCCATCTGTCACGGGCCGGCCGGGCTCCTCACTGCGTGCGATCGCGACGGTGGCTGGGCGTTCCGAGGGTACCGGCTCACCGGCTTCACCAACGAGGAGGAGCGGAAGGTCGGCATGCTGGACCGGATGCCGCTCCTCCTGGAGTCCCGGCTCCGCGAGCAGGGCGGACTCTTCGAGTCCGGCCCGGCCTGGGAGCCGCACGTCGTGACCGACCGCAACCTGATCACCGGCCAGAACCCGGCTTCATCGGACGGGGTCGCCCGCCAGGTGATCGAGCGGCTCTGACCAAGCGGGGCGTCCACCGGGCGGGCAGCCTTTCCGACGAGTCAATCAGAATACCCAAGGCTCGCGGGCCGCGCGCGAGCGGAGGCGGTTTGCCTCGTCGTCGCCCACGAACTCCTCGCGCACCGGGTCGAGCGTGAGCTTACGGCCGAGGATCCACGAGAGCGCCGCGGCGTGGCAGGCGATGTGCGAATGGCGCATGACCGACGGATTCGCGGCGGTCGGCTTCCGCGACTTGATGCAGTCGAAGAAGTTCCGGGCATGCGCCGAGACGTCCAGTCCGATGACCTGCTTGCCGCCCGCGGACTTCAGGTCGTTGCGGAGCGAGTCCGAGGAGACCTCGATCTCGCCGCTGTCGCCGACCTCGACCCAGCCCTCGTCTCCGACGAACCGCACCGGGCAGGTGCCGAGATGCTGGACCCAGCCGGGACGCTCGCCGAAGGGGGTCTTGAGGAAGTCGAGGATCAGTTTGACCCCGTTGGCATAGCGGGCGACGACGCTGCTCCGGGTCGGCTCGTACTCCACCGGCATGGTGTCATCCGCCTGGTTGGCCCACTGGCAGAGGTCCACCGTGTGGGCCCCCCAGTCGAGCAGCCGCGCGCCGGAGTCGAAATCGTAGTAACCCCGCCAGCCGCCCCTGACGTAGGCCTTGTTGAATGGCCGCCATGGTGCGGGGCCGAGCCAGAGGTCCCAGTCCACCTCGTCCTTCGACGGGAGCGGCTCCTCGGTGAGCCAGCCGAAGTTGTTGCCCGGCGTGTAGACCGAGGCGTAGAGGGTATGGATCTGGCCGAGCTTGCCGCCGTGCGCGAGCTGGACGGCTGCCTGGAAGTTGGCGACGCTCCGCCGCTGCGTCCCGGCCTGGAAGACGCGGCCGAGCTGTTCCACGGTGTCGGCCAGGTTCTGGCAGTCGGCGATGGTGATCCCGCAGGGCTTCTCGCTGTACACGTCCTTGCCGGCGCGAGCCGCCAGGATGGACGCCGCTGCGTGCCAGCGGTCGCCGGTGGCGATGAGCACGGCGTCGATGTCCGGCCGGGCCAGCAGCTCCCGGAAGTCGCGGTACAGGACGCAGTCGCTGTTGCCGTAATGGCCGTCCACGAGCTTCTTGCCGGCATCGCGGCGGCTGGCCTGCACGTCGGCGACGGCCACGCACCTCATGTCGCGCTCGGCCAGCATGCTCTTCAGGTCGTACGTGCACCGCGGCCCGATGCCGATGACGCCCAGGGTGATCCGTTCGCTGGCGGCGACGTTTCCGGATTTGCCGAGCGCCGCGCCGGGCACGATCGTGGGAAAGGCCAACGCGGCACCTGCCGACAGCGAACCCTTGAGGACGGAACGGCGGGAGACTTGCGGAGAGTTCATGATCGCCCTCGCTTCGGGATCAGGGGAATCGGGCCGTTACATAAGTCAAGGTAACGAGGCTACTTCGGGGCCGCAATCGGCCGGGCGCTGCAGAAGAGCAGGAACCTCCCCCCCGGCGACAGCGACAGCCCGGCGATCCGCTTCTCCGGACCACCCTTTTCGAGCCGCCTGATCTGTGCTGGCTTCCCCTGCTCCACCTCGTAAAGCGCCATGCCCTGCGGACTCTCGCCAACAAAGATGCAGCGCCGGGTGTCGGGCGAGTAGACCGGCCAAGCCGGGGTGACGTCCAATTCCGGGCTCCTCCGCCAGAGGACGGCCGTGATCGCCTGGGCCCCTTGCCGCTCGCACTGGACCAGGGCCACGGCATTGGATGTCGTCTCGGTCCCGATCACGGTGACGATCAAATCCGGCCCGGCCCAGCTCGGCCAGGCTCGGAACCTTCCGTCCGGCAGTTCGAACGGGCGCATCGCACCCGTCTCAATGTCGATCGTCCGCAGGCTGCGAGGCTCGCCGAAGCTCACGATCAGGAACGTGCGGTTGTCGCCCGACCAGAGCGGGATGCCGTACTCGCCGGCCCGCCGCCGCCGCGACCCGTCGGCCTCCATCACCCAGATGCCGGCCTGCGCGGCCGGATCATTCGAGTTCAGCAGGAAGGCGATCTGCTTGTCGTCGGGCGACCAGGCCGGGCAGGCTCCGAGCCCGAGGTCGGTGACCTTCGGTGCGTCCTCTCCTCGTTCGATGGCCTTAATCCTGAGCCTGGTGTATTCCTCGCCGCGCATCGCGTCATACAGGATCCGCTTGCCGTCGTGCGACCACCGTGGCGAGCCGAGGTGATTCGAGCCCGGGTCGGGCTCGTCGGCCACGAGCGTCACCGACCCGTCCTGCCGATCGAGCAGGAACAACCGCAGTGGGTCCTCGACGTTCGATACCTTCGGCGGATGCTTCTTGAGCTGTTCCGCCAGTCTGTCCGCATCGTCCGCGGCCGGATTCGGGGCCGCCTCCAGGAGGATCTCGGATCCCCTCTCGTGGCCCCGACGCTCCGCCTCAAGCGCGGAAGCCGACGGCTGCGCGTGGAGCTCGCCTCCGGCCAGCGTTCCGATGATCCAGCCTGCGAGGAGCCCGAGGCAGCTTCGGCCGATCATGGACATGCTCCGGGACGCGAAATGACCGGACTGCACCACTTTATCCGGGCTGATTGCATCGGACCAGCGACGAGATCTTTCGGTTTACCGGGAAGACTCTCTCAACCGCTCCCTCAGCGAGTTGAACGTGGACGGCGCGTCCTTGTCGAAGACGAACTGGGCAGGAAGGCCGACGATGCGGCTGGCGCCGAGGGCGAAGAGGGCACGCTGGCAGGCGGTGAGCTTCCTGGCGGCCACCAGTGCGGTGACCCGCCAGCCGGGCTGGCCATGATCGTCCCAGACCTCGCCGCGCACCAGGTGCTGGGCGCCCTGGTCGCGGAGGTAGTCTGCGACCGCGGCGGCCGTCTCGGGCCCGGGCGCGGCCGGGCTGCCCACGACCTCCAGGTGCAGGAGCCCTTCCGACCGGCGCACCCCGTCGAGCGCGTCGAGCAGGAGGGCCAGCGGCCCCGTCTCGCCCTCCTCCACCAGCCGCGCGAGGCTGGGTGCGTGGCCGATCAGGCAGGCGGCCGAGTCCAGCACGATCCCGCCCTCGATCTCACGCAGGCGGTTGTCCTTCAGGGTCGTCCCGGAACTGGTCAGGTCCACGATGATGTCGGCGATGCCCAGGCTGGGGTGCAGCTCGAGCGCGCCCTCGGAGTCGATGAGCTGGTAGTAGTAGATACCCCACTTGCGGAAATAGTGGCGGACCAGCGAAGAGTACTTGGTCGAGACCCGGAACGTCTTGCCGGCGGCCTTGAACTCGTTGGTCAGATCGACGAGGTCCATGATGTGACCCACGTCGACCCAGCTCTCGGGCACGGCCACGACGAGACGGCAGCCGCCGTAGCCGAGGTCGGGGTCGACCACCGCGGCCTGCTCGGCCTCGAAGGCATGCTCGGCGTAGACGTCCATGCCCGTCACCCCGAGATGGCAGCGGCCCTCCTGCACCTGGATCACGATGTCGGTCGGCCGCATGAAGACGACGTGGAACCTCGGCTGGCCCGAGATCGTCGCCTCGTACTGGCGGTCGCTGGCGCGGCGGACCTTGTAGCCGGCCGTCCGGAGGAGCTCGATGATTCCCTCGTAGAGATGCCCCTTGGAGGGGATCGCCAGGCGGATCGGCTCGATCGGGGGCATCTCGGATTCCGCCTCCGCACAGGCCAGGTCCTGAGTCTGGGTCATGATCGATCGCCCCGGAAGAGAGACAGGCGCGTCCGCATCTGGTCGATGAGCTCGCCCTCACGGACCGAGCGGACCTCGCCGTGCTCGAGGTTCCAGACCTCGATCGCGCGGCCGACGGTCACGACCTGGGCGAGCCCCAGGGCGTGGGCCTGCTCGACGGCGGCCGGGAACTCGAGGCTCGAGACGACGATCGGGATGTCCAGGCGGTCGCGCAGGAATGTCGCCAGGTCGACCGCCTCGGCCGAAGTCTCGCCGGGGCGCGATCCGGTGATCAGGTATCCCCGCCGCGTCGACCCGGCAGCCTCCCCTCCTCCGGGCCGGCTGGCAAGCACGCCGAGCAGCCGCTCCAGGCCGAAGGCGAAGCCCGCCCCCCGGTCGTCGCGGTCGGAGCCGAGGACCCGGGCCAGCCCGTCGTAGCGCCCGCCGCCGCAGACCTCCACCGGCCCGGCGGGCGTGGGCACGATCAGCTCAAAGATCACCTGCGTGTAGAAGCCGATGCCCCGGCCGAAGCCCAGGTCCAGCTCCACCCTCGCGGGGGAGACGCCGTGGTGCTCGAGCATCGCGACGAGCTTCCGCAGCGCCGCGACCGAGTCCGGGGCCAGCGCGGCGAACTCGCGATCCAGCCGATCGAGCGTCGGGCCGGCGGCGCCGTGGAGGTCGGCCAGGGCATGCACCTTGTCCCGGACGCGATCCAGGACGTCGTGGAGGGAATGGGCCAACTCCCACTTCCTCCGGAGGCGACCGATGATCTCGTGGCCGGCGCGGCGGCCGGTCACGTCGGGGACGAGGTGGCGGAACAGGCGGTCGACGCCGTGGTCGGCCCCCTCGGCCGTCGGCTTGAGGATCTCCGGCGCCTCGTCGGCCTCGCGCAGCCATCCGGCGAGACGCTCCAGCGCCGATTCGATGGCTCGGACGCTCTCCCCCTCGGCCGCGGCCTCGCTGAGCGAATCCACCCGGGCGGAGGGCGCCGCCGGGGGCAGGCCGCAGCGGCCGAGCAGTTCCAGGATCAGGCCGACGTGGCCGATCCGGATCGTCGCGTCGGCGATGCCCAGGGCCCGCAAGGTCCAGTCGGCAAGCCAGATCACCTCGGCGTCCGCGTCCGGCCCGCCGGCGCCGATCAGCTCGACTCCGATCTGGGTGAACTCCCGATCGCGCCCGGGGGACGGGGCCTCGAACCGGAACACCGGGCCCGACACGCTGACCCGCAGGGGCAGCGGCGGGCATTCCGGGACCTCGGCGTAGGCGCGGACAATGCCGGCGGTCAGCTCGGGGCGTAGGCAGATGGCCGAAGTGCCGGCCCCGGGCACCTCGAAGAGCTTCGCCACGATCCCCGCACCGCTCTTCCGCTCGTGCAGCTCGGAGACCTCCAGGATCGGGGTGCGCATCGGACGATAGCCGGCGCGGGCGAACTGGTCGAGCAGCCGCCGCTCCAGCCCCGCGAGCCGGGCGAAATCGCCCGTCAGCCAGTCGCGCGTGCCGCGGACCCGGCCCACCTGGCGCTCGGCGACGCCAGGCCGGGTGCCGAGCCGGGCCGGGTCGAACGTCCCCTTGGTGGCCTCCGCGCTCATCGTCCGGATCCTTCCTGCTCCAGGATCTCCAGTGCGCTGATGACCGAGTCCTCGAGGACCGACCAGGAGAGGCCCTTGTCCTCCTGCCGGTTGCTCAGGTTGCGCAGGTTGAACACCTGATTGGCCGCCTCATCCGGCCCCACGATGACGGCCAGCCTGTGGCCTCGGGCCGAGCCGTAGCCCATCTGCTTGCCGATCTGGATCGGGTCGGGGTAGATCTCGGCCCCGATGCCCGCGTCCCGCAGCCGTGCGGCGAGCTTGAAGGGGATGACCGGGTCGGTCCCCGGGAAGTTCGCCACGATCACCGGCGTGGCCGCCCCCTCGGCCTTCAGCCAGCCGGCCTCTTCCATCAGGGCCAGCAGCCGATCGAGGCCGATCGACGCCCCGACGCCCGGCAACCGCCGGCTCGTGAAAAGGCTGGCGAGGTTGTCATAGCGGCCACCAGAGGCCACGCTGCCGAACTTCTCCCAGCCGTTCACGGTCGTCTCGAACACGACGCCCGTGTAGTAGTCCAGGCCCCGGGCCAGGCCCAGGTCGATCACGACCCGGCCTTGCGGGACCCCGGCAGCGTCGAGCAGGTCGAGGATCGTACGCAGGCTGGCGATGCCCTGCCCCGCGTGGGCCGTCGAGCCGTAGGCGGCCTCGGCCTCGCGGAGCACTTCCACCCCGCCGCGCCCGGCCTCGGCGAATTCGAGCACCCGCCTCGCCTGATCGGCCGAGAGCCCAGCGCCCCCGCCGTCCGCGGGCTTGCTCAGCTCGGCGGCCACGGCGTCGCGGCCGACCTTCGCGAGCTTGTCCAGCGACCGGAGGACCGGCGCGCTGCGCCCGGCGAGCCCGAGCGACTCGAGCATCCCATCCAGGATCTTGCGGTGGTTGATCGCGATCGTGAAGTCCGGTACGCCCGCCGAGACGAGGGCCCGGTGGATCACCTGGGCGATCTCGGCATCGGCCAGCACGCTGTCGGTGCCGATCGTGTCGAAGTCGCACTGGACGAACTCGCGGAACCGCCCCTTGGCGGGCCGCTCGCCACGGAAGACCGAGCCGATCGCGTACCGCTTGAACGGCACCCCCAGCTCGTCCACGTGCTTCGCCACGAACCGGGCCAGCGGGACGGTGAGGTCGAAGCGGAGGGCGAGCTCGCCCGGAGTCCCCCCCTTGTTCGTTACCTCGAAGATCTGCCGGAGCACCTCGTCCGAGCCGGCCCCCTTCCCTGTAAGCACCTCCATCCGCTCGATGTGGGGGGTCTCGATCGGCAGGAAGCCGTAGGCGGCGAACGTCCGCCGAAAGGCCGCGAGCATCCGCTCGCGGGGGACCATCACCGACGGAGGCGAGTCTCGCAGCCCGCCGGCCACGCGGGGATCGATCATGGAGAGATTCCTTGGGGTCTAGCTGGTTTCCTTGGCGGGAGGCGGGGGACGATCTGCACGTCACTCGCCGGGGGCCGGGTTCTCGAACAGGCGGTCCAGCGGCAGGCGGAATCCGGGCAGGACGTCCTGAGCCTCCAGCGTGCCCGACCTCGTCAGCACAGTTACGTCCGTCGGGGATCGATAGAGATACACCATCTCCTCGTTGGGATACACGACCCAGACGGCCCGCACCCCGGCCTGAAAGTAGTGGTTGATCTTGATCAGCACCTCCGAGGCCCCGTTGGACGGGCTGATGACTTCGATCGCAAGGTCCGGGATAACGTCCCATGCGTCGGCCTTCGGGACCGGGCGATTGCGCGGCCATCGCTCGTAAGACACGAACGCCAGGTCGGGCCTGCGCTTCAGAGTCCCGGCGGCGCCCAGGATGAAAAGGGACTCTCTGAGTAGGCGCCCCTTCCTTCTCAACTCGTCGGTTTCGTGGAAATAGCCTGACAGAGCAGACGCGATCCAGGTCTCGAACACTCCCAGGTAGAGCTTCTCCACGATCTTGCCATCAATGACTTCGTACCGCTCCCCGAGTCGGAAGGTCGTAGCCCCGACGGGTTCGAGGGGAACCTCGACTGGCGGAGAAGGACTGACTGTCGACATCGAGATCATCCTCCTGCGGACGCTACGGCCGCCGGGGCATTGTAACATAGTCCCGAAGGAGGACGCAGTTCACGAGGCGCGGTCGATCCGCCACGGGCCGATCTCGACCGACGTCTCCCCATCGGCCGCCAGGTCCGCCAGAACCCGGCCGATCAGGCATGAGAACTTGAAGCCGTGCCCGCTGCACGGGCTGGCGACGATCACGTCGTCGCGACCCGTCAGGAAGTCCACCGAGAACCGCTCCTCGGGTTCGACCGTATAGAGGCAGACCTCGGTGAGGTCGATCGGCGCCTCGGCGAGCGCCGGGATGTGCTCGCGCAGGAAGTCGCGAACGACGGTTCGGTAATCTCCAGCGATCTGGCGGTCCTCGAGGTCCGGATCAACCTCCGAGCCCCAGTGTCGGGCGACCTTCACGCCGAGCCCCTGGAAGCTGGGCATCCCGTAGAAGGCGTCGAGCGCCCCGGGGCCCTTGTAAATGAAGACCGGGAACCGGCCGATCTCGAAGGGAGCGGGATCGGCGGGGCGGAAGTAGAGGACCTGCTGACGCGTCACCTCCAGCGTCACGGGCAGGTTCGGGAGGAGCCGCTTCACCCAGGCCCCGGCCGAGACGATCAGTCGATCCGCCGTGATCGCGAGATCGTCGGTCAGGAGCACCGGCCTGGGGCCCTCCAGGTCGATCCGCCGGACGGGTGCCTCGGCCAGGACCATCGTCCTCTCGCCACCCCGCAACCGGGCCAGCTCCACCTGGAGCATCACCGCCTTCGCCGCGGTCAACATCCCGGCGTCGGGCTCGAAGACCACGTCGTGGCTGGCGGCGACTCCGAACGCCGGGTTCGCCCAATTCCACTCGGCGCCGGTCATACGGCGATGGGGGATTTCCAGCGCCTGTAGGTTATCCACGACCTGCGCCACGTAATCCTCGCCGACGGGGCTGATCGACACGCCGCCGGTGCGGACGTAGAGCGGCCGCCCCGCGTCGGCCTCCAGGTCCCTCCAGGCACGGAAGGCCGCCGGCATCAGCCGGGCGTAATTGGGATCCGCGTAGGAATGCCGCGTGATCCGGGCGGCCCCGTGAGAGCTGCCGCGATCGTGCCCGATCGCGAACTGTTCGACCAGCAGGACCGGCTCTCCCCGCCTCGCGAGATGGTAGGCGGCCGCTGCCCCCATCGCCCCCGCGCCGACGATCGCATGCTTGACCTGAAGTTGCTTCATGGCGATGGACTCGTCCTCGCTTGACCTCTCGGGCATGGCGACGGGTCGGAGCTCCGGCCCCGGAACCAGCGAGGTTACCAGAGTCCCGCCCCGACGTCTTCCCGGCAGACGCTTCTTCCCGCCGGGCCCGATCGGGCGGACCGGAGCTATCGGATCCGAACGACGCGAGGCGGATTGGAGTACCCGACCGATGCTCCCTCGATCGCCGTGTCACGCTCGTGCGGAACTCCCCCGCGAGTTCAATCAGTCGCCACACAGGGTCTGATCGATGAAACTCACGGACGCCGAGGTGGTGGCTAGAGGCGGCTCAGCCACGAGGGTCCAGTCGCTTGATCCCCGGTGCGGCTTGCGACCGAGGCAGAACCACGGCCGGCAAGCCGACGGGCGGGACGGTCAGCCGTATCTCCTACCTGGACCACTTACTCCGTGGGAACAGGCCCAGTACCCCCGAGGGAAAGGACCGGCCGGAAGTCCCGGCCACCGGAACAGCGCCGGCGACAGCCGGGGTGATCAAGGTGGTCGCCGGGGTGGAGACGGGCGCGTCGATCGAGAGGAGGTCCCCGGCCGGAGCGGGGTCGGTCAGTTGGACCGCCAAGCCGTAGACCTGGAACTCATACAGGGAGTAATTGTCCGAGCCGGCGCTCGTCTGCGTGCAGTAGATCCGTACGAGGCGACCGGATCCGGAGAGCCCTGCGAAGTGGACGGCGCCGGGCTGGGCGTTGCCCGAGACGTCCTGGATCGTGGTCCACGACGACCCGTCGTCGCTGACCTGGATCTGGTAGTTCACCGCGTAGGCGGTCTCCCAGTTAAGGCGGACACCGGAGATCTCGTAGCGGGCTCCGAGGTCCACTGCGATCCAGCCGACCTCACCCGGCTGCATCCACTGGCCGCTCGACCACCGCGTGGCGGGGTCGCCGTCGACCGCGAACCCCGGCGCGTAGCCAGGGCCCTCGACCGTGGAGGAAGTGACGGCCTTGCCCCTGGCCAGGTCGGCCGCGGGAACCATCGAGATGCCGCTCACCTTGGCGTTGTCGCGCAGGGTGGTGAACTCGAGGACGATCTTCCCGAAGGCGTCGGAGTGGCACTCGAACTCGCGGGAGATGGCCCGGTCCTTGCCACCGGCCGCGGCGAAGACGTCGAAGCTCGTCAGGACCGGATCGCCGTTGATCCGGACGTTGAAGGCCCGCATGTTGGGCCCGTCCCAGTAGATCTCGGCGAAGTCGAGCCGGAGGGTGTAAGGACGATCCGGCAGCAGGGTCGGGATGGTGTATGTGAAATCGCCGTAGCGCTCGGTCTGGTAGACCTGCTGGGGGGCGGGCTCCGGAACCTGGGAAACGTCGATCGGCCGGTCCACGGAGTAGACCTTGCCGCCCTGAAAATAGGCGTCACCGCTGACTCCCGGGAGCGTGACCCCTCCGGACTCGAGGTGGACGCCGTCGGCCATCACCCGGGCCACGGCGGCCGCCGGGTCGATGACGCCGCCCGTGGTGCTCCATTCGCCGACGCCCTGGTCTCTGGGAGTCACGGTCTGGGTGATCACGCCGATGACGTCGGCGGGCCGCCGATCGGGCGGGAGGAGCGCCGCGATCACGCCCGCTACTCCCGACACGAACCCGGCGGAGTAGGACGTGACGCCCTCGGCATTCCCGTAGGCCCCAAGGTCCACACTCGTGGGGCCCCAGTTCGAGGCGGGTGTCAGCTTCCCGGACGGATCAACCGCGGCGGAGACCAGGAGGTTGCCTGGCAGTGGCCGGGCCGTGGAGTAGGTGAAATTGTCCGAGTAAGGGGGGAAGACGACGAGTCGGTCGAGGTCGAGGCCGCTGTTGCCCGCGCCGGTGACGACGACGGCCCCCCGCGTCTGGGCGTAGGCGATGGCCTGCGACAGGGTCGACCCGTGGTGAGGGTCCGAGCCGTCCCGGAGGACGGGGTCGCCATTGTAGTTTACGCTCAGGTTGATGACGTCGGCGCCATGGTCGGCGGCCCAGTACACCCCCCGGATCAGCGCGTTCGAGTCGATCGACAGGCCACTGGAGGTGTCACGGATCGGCATGATCTTGACGTCGACCTGACCCGCCCCCGGCTGCGAGCGGGCCGCATTGATTCCCCCGATGATCGCGTCGGCCACCGTGGAACCGTGGCCGTGCTGGAGGCTGGTGTCCTGGACGACCTGGTTCCCGGCATCGGCGGCCGTCCGCTTGTTGTAGGCGTCATAGGCCCAGGTGAAGTCGTAATACGCGCTGTCTGCCGTCGCGCTCAGATCCACCCCGGAGTCGATCAGCGCGATGAGCGTCGAGAGCAGCGTGCGTGGCTCCAGCGGGTCGAGCGTGCCCAGGACCGTTCGAGACTGGGGTCTGCGGCGCATGACGGTGCGATCCCTCGGTCGATGTTGTGGCCTTCGGCTTCGGGCTTGCCGGTCCTGGCACGGGCTCCAGGTGGAATATAGCAGCCGTTTCCTCCGGTGCCGGGATGGCAAGCGATTCGGGAGATCCAGCCGATTTCGGTGCAACGATCAGGCAGGATCGGAGGCTCTCGCAAGGGTTGCGGAGTGCGGGCCCAGGGCGGGCCGTCCCCGCCCGAAGCGACCTCGCCTGGCGTCAACAAAAGTTCGGTTCCCAGGCTGCCCTTGACCGAATTTGTTCGGATCCCGGACCCGGGGGCCGCGTGCCCGTGAGGGAATCGGGAAAATCCGATGTGGCGGGATCCATCGATTGACACCGGTTGGGGGTGCCCGTAGATTGAGGCTAGGTCCCACCCATGGTCTGCATGCGTTTTCCTCTCCGTGCGACGTCGACGTGACCTGAGGCTTCGCCGAACGGCTTCATTGAACGGTTCGACCGTGGAAGCTCCATCATCCTGAACTGTGTGCGGCGTGCGGGAGGGACCCGACACCCACGCGGATCGTAACGAAAAGAGATACCTTCATGAGAGGTGCCGAGCTGTACGACCGCGTCGTCAACTGGCCCGGGCCGCTGGAACTCACGGCGATGTTCGGGGCTGCGCTCGTGCTGATCATGCTCGCCGCCCTGCTGCTGTCCTTCGGGCGGCTGCGGACCCTCGCCCGGACATTCGGCGTTATCGGCGTGGTCACGATCCTCGTCGCCCTCTTCCTGATCCACGAGCAGACCGTTAAGGAGAGGGTCGGGGAGTTCATCACTGTCACCAGGTACCGCTACCCCGCATCGACGCGATTCCAGATTCGCGTGGCGCTGCTGGGCCTGCCCGCGGCGTCGGCGCTGGTGATGGGCCTGGTGCTCACGACGACCCGCCGCCGGCTCCGTTCGACGGTTCCCGACCACCTGAAGGGGGCGAGGCGGCATCTCGTCCAGGGTGACCTGGACTCGGCAATGGCCGAGGTCACCCAGGCGCTCAAGATCTCGCCGTATCTGGGCGAGGCCTACTTCCAGCGCGGTTGTATCCACGAGGCCAAGGGCGAGATGGACGCCGCGCTGGCCGATTTCGATCAGGCGCTCGCGTGCGATCCGCAACACGCGATCTCCTACCTGCACCGCGGCCGCTTGCGGACCACCCGCGGCGACCTCGACGGCGCGCTGGCCGACTTCGACCAGGTCATGATCATGCGGCCAAACGACCCTGAGTGCTTCCTCAATCGCGGCGTCTGCCTGGCCCAAAGGGGCATCATCAGCGACGCGATCCTTGATTTCCAGCGTGTGCTCAAGCTCACCAATCACTCCGATTACGCCGACCCCGCGCGCTACTACCTCGAGCAGCTCGGCGGAGAGAACCCTCTGCCCGGACCCGCGCCCAGCACCAACGGCTCGCACCGGCTGCCCAGCCCCGCGGACAACGACGCCCCGGAGCACGATTACGTCCTCTGAGCCTGGCCCGTCACGGCCCCGTCGTCGCTGATCGCCTCGGCCCGGCCCCGACACGAAGGGTCGGCCGATGTTCGGTCGGGGCCGGAAGCGACAACGACGACCACCCCTCCACTGCCCATGACCTGAAGCGAACCGTGTCAATCGGCCTCCGGCCTGGCCTCGTGCGGTCTGTACGCGCGCACATGAACTGGCTGGAGGATAACCAGCCCGCCGTCGATCAGCGACCGGATCCGGGGGAGGATCCGCTCGATCCGCTCGCCCAGATCGATCACCTCGATCCGCTCGGGCAAGTCCTCCGAGAGCCCCAGGAAATGCGCTCGATGAATCCGAGAGTGTCCGCCGTAGCCCATGATCCCCCGAGAGGCCGTGGCACCGGCGATCCCGTCTGAGCGGCAGAGCTCGACGATGGCCAGGGCGAGGTTCTTGCCACCCACCGTGTCGGAGCTGCCGATGTAGATCGTGAGCTTCATGGCATCCCCGCTGATCGTCATTGTCGCCTCCTCAGCCTGTGCTGCCGGGTTTAACCGGGGCGCCTCCTGATCACCTCCACTCCGAGCGCCCGGCGCCGAGGCCGCCTCACCCGGGGGCCCCGGCAGGGCACGGACGTCCTCGAAGGTGACCATGATGTTCGCGAGCCGCTGGCCGAGCTCCGAGAGCAGCAGCTCGATCCGCTCCGCCGCATCGATGATCTCGACGACAACCGGGACCTCGTGGGCGGTGTAGTCGGAATCGGAGTCGCCGATGGCTCCGCCTTCGCTCAGGTACAAGGAGACGGTGAAGACCGAGGCCCCGGCCAGCCCGAGCTGCCTGGCCCGCTCGACGATGATCCGGTAGAGGGCCCGACCCTGGACGGTCGCACTCGGCTTCAC
>JAXMBE010000028.1:0-101446 GCA_046349995.1 Isosphaeraceae bacterium
ACCTCTTCATGGCCGGGGACCCGGCTCATCCCCTGGACCAGCCCGTAGCGCGAGCGGACGCGAGTCCGCATCCCCTCGTAGGTCCGGCCGTCGAACGTCCAGCACAGGGGCGCCGAGAAGAGGGCGTCCGGCTCGCGCCGGAAGACCTCCAGCAGCGGGCCGACCGCGTCCGGATCGAGCTTCACGTCGTTGTTCAGCAGCAGGACGACCGGCTCGTCGAGGGCCCGGAGCACCTGGTTGAACGACGCAAGGCCCCGGTTCGGTTGCCTCAGGACGCCGAGTTCGGGCCACCTGCGGGCGGCCGCCTCCGCCGAGCCGTCGCTGGAGCTGTTGTCGACGATGCTCACGGCGCAGGGCACCGGGGCACGCCTGGCCGCTTCCAGGATCGAGGGCAAGCACTCGCCGAGGAGGTCCCGCCCGTTGTAGTTGAGCACCAGGATGTGCGTGCGGTCGATCCTCAAGGGTTCCATCCCTCGGATTGCGGATTCCGCGCCGGAGGTCCATCTACGGGCCGGTACGATACGCCGCAAGTCGTTGGCGGTCAAGCCCGGGATGGATGCTTCCGCTCAGTGCAGGAGGCTCAGGAGGACCGCCCGCAGGAAGGTGGCCGCGAACCAGAGGAGGAACCCCGAGAACAGCCCGAGCAGGGCGATCGACCTCACGGAGCGGATCCGCCACTTCCGGACGGGGACCGCCAGCGCGAGGACGGCGAGCATGCCGACCGCAGAGCCGACGATCGCGCCGGTCAGCGGGTCGACGACGGCCTCGGGGAAGGATGCCCGGTTGAGCCAGGCGCGGAGGGCCCCCAGGCCGAGCCCGCCGAGCAGCCCGAGGATCGGCAGCAGGACCAGCCGCGAGGCGTCCGATTCGAAGTGCGGGACCTGGTGCTCCATGGGTCACTCCCGATCGGGGGTGTCGGCTGGCGAGGCTCGGTCCGTCGGAGGTTCAATCCTCGAGGTCATGGGTCGAGAAGTCGTCGTGGTAGACGTCGAACCAGGGAGGCCGGGGAGGGCGGTTGGCCCTGGCGCGGGCCTCCGCCTCGGCGTACTTCTTCGCATTGGAGCCGACGGCGGCCACGGCGGAGAGGAAGTACTCGGCGATCGGCTTCAGCGGGCGATTCCTGGCGACATCGAACGCATAAAGGACTTTCCCGTCCTCCACCATCCGCTTCAGGTCGGCCCCGGTGAATCCCTCGGTCGCCGCGACGAGGTCGTCCACGTCGTCGAAGCGGATCGCCTGGGGAAGCGTGCCGATGAGCTGCTGCATGATCGCTTGCCGGGCCGACGGGTCGGGCGGACGCATCTCGAGCCAGAGCTCGACCCGGCCGGAGCGGACCAGGGCCGGCGGCAGGTTGCCGACGTCCATCGCCGTCATCATCACGCAGACCCGCGCGGCGCTCTTGCTTTCCAGCCCGTCCAGCATCGTGAGCAGGTAACGGTACAGCCCGTGCTCATGGCCGCTCTCGAAGATCACGTCGCTGTCGTCGATGAAGATGACCGAGGGCGCGTTCTCCTTGGCCTCCTGGAAGACGCGGTGGATCATGTTGTAGAAGTCGCGGGTCCCGGAGATGAACGTGCCGTCGACCAGGAAGAACTTGCCCTTGAGCCGATGGGCCAGCGCCCGGCCGACGGTCGTCTTGCCCGTCCCGGGGGGCCCGGCCAGGAGGACGCCGCGCTTCGGCTGCAACTCCAGCTCCCGGGCCAGCTCGGCGTGCTCCAGGGGGAGGACGATGTTGGCCTCCAGGCTCCGGATCACGTCGTCGACGCCCTTGAGGTCGTGGAGGTGGACGTCGGCCACCTCGGCGAGCTCGACGTTGCTGGCGAGCCGCTGCGACCTCAGGTACTCGATGAACTCGTCGGTGCTGAGGGAATCGGCTCGACGGAACCAGCCGCAGGCGCCCCGGAGCTGATGGGCGTTGAGGTTCGGGGCGAAGCGATGGACTTTTGCGATCTCCAGCCCGCGAGCCCGGTCCTCGCCCAGGTGCGCCCGGCAGAGGTGGGCGTAGTCCTCCACGCCAAACTTGCCGATCGCGAAGGCGTAACGCCGCTGGGCCACGGACGCCGGCACGTTGCCGTCGCTGCCGACGATAAGCGTCTTGCCGGTCTCGGCGGCATAGGTGACCAGGAAGTTCATGGGGCTCTCGAGGAGCCCCGACCGGGGATAGAAGCTGCAGTTGCCCCCCATCGTGGCCGTGAGCACGTGGAGGTCGTCCACGATGACGTGCTGGTGTTCCGCGAGGGCCCCGTGAATCTGGTCGAGCAGGGTCTCCTCGAGGGCCAGCGGGTGCCGCTTCTCCAGCGCGAGGGCGAAGTCCCTGACGCCGAGCATCGCCCCGCCGAGGGCGGCGTGCACGGCCTTCAGCACCGTGGTCCGGCCCCGCCCGGTGCTGGAACGAAGCTCGAAGAGGCTGCCCATCGGAAGGGAAGCGACCATCTGATCGTACGCCGCGCGCTGCGCCGGACTGAGCGTGACGGGATCGGCCATCGCAGCTCCTCGGAAAGGACGACGCTCCCGAGGAAAGGTCACGAGCGGGAGCTTACCTTGCCAAGAAGGACACGGGAGGCGCTCCCGAGGTTCTCGGCGGGACATCCTCGCGGGAGGAGCCCGGGACGCCGATCGCCCAGCGTCCCGGGCGGGGAGGAGCGATCAGCCCTCGCGCAGCGACTCGAGCAGCTTCTTCGTGGCCTTGATGCCCTCGGGCTCGCCCAGGCGGCCGCCCTCGTACTCGATGCCGACCCAGCCGTGATAGCCGGCCGAGGTGACGATCTTCATGATCCGGGCGTAGTCGAGGGCCGTCTCATTGCCCTTCTCGTCGAAGTCGTAGCTCTTGGCCGAGACGCCCTTGGCGTACGGCATCATCCGGGCGATGGCGTCGTACACGTCGATCTTGTACTTGCCGTCGGCCCCCCTGGGGAAGTTGCCGAAATCCGGGAGCGTGCCGAAATTCGGGTGGTTCACGGCCTTCATCAGGGCGATCATCGCGTCGGGGTTGCTGGACGGGCCGCCGTGATTCTCGCAGATCACGCCGATCTTGTGCTGGGCCCCGTACTCGGTGAGGGCGTGGCACGCCTCGGCAACGGCGCCGACGTCGGTCGGGCTGTAGTGCTCGCCGGTGTTGATCCGGATGCAGTGGCAGCCGAGGGCCGCGGCCGCGTCCACCCACTTCATGTGGTTCTCGACCGCCAAGGATCGCTTCTCCTTGTCCGGGGCGCTCATGTCGCCCTCGCCGTCGATCATGATCAGCACGCAGGTCACGCCGTGGTCCCTCGCCCGCGTCTTGAGGTCCTTCAGGTAGGCGGAGTCGTGCGCCTTGTCCTTGAAGAACTGGTTCACGAACTCGACGCCCTCGATGCCGAACTGCTCGCGGGCCGTCCGGGGGAAGTCGAGGTTGTCGAGCTTCTTGGCGAAGAGGGCCTTGTGCAGCGACCACTCGGCCAGCGAGATCTTGAAGGCGCCGCCCCCGGCCTGGGGCTTGGCGAAGGTCCTTCCCGGGTTGAGCCCGAGGAGCGCACCCCCGGCGACGGTCCCCTTGAGGAACGACCTGCGGCTGGGACGAATCTCTGACATCGGTCCGATCTCCAGGTCTGTTTGAGGATGCGACTCGCGCGAGGATGGCCGGCGACTGGCTCAGGCGTAGCCGATCCCGCGCTGATCGAGGATACCCTTGAGGGCCGAGGCGGCGTCCGCGAACCGCTCCGGCCCGGTGAAGCCGAAGGAGAGCTCGGCCACCACGAGGTGAGGCTCGAGCACGGCGAACCCATCGTAGCCGGCCTGGACGGCCCGCTCCAGGAGGGAGGGGATCTGGCCGCCTCCCTCGCCGGCGGGGACGTTCCTGTGCGTCTTGACGTCGTAGTCCTTGACGTGGAAGTGCTTCACCCGGGGATGCAGGAGGCTCCAGGCGGCGTCGATGTCCTGCTCGACCTCCAGGTAATTGGCCGGGTCGAAGGCGTGGGCCAGGGCGGGGGAGTTCACGGCCCGGAGCAGGTCCTCGACCCTCGCCGCGGTGTCTCCGTAGATGCCCTTCTCGTTCTCCAGGAGCAGCGTGACCCCGCGGTCGGCGGCCCGGGCCGCGAGCTCTCTGGTGCGGGCGACGACCTCGGCGCGGTGGGCGTCGGGGTCCTCGCCGGGCGGGATGTAGAAGCTGAAGACGCGGATGCGCGGGGTCGAGTAGAACTCGGCGAGCTCGAGGGCGCGGGCGAAGCGGGTGAGGTGGGGCTCGAACGGCTCGGTGATCCGGATCTTGCCGATCGGCGAGCCGATGGCGCTGAGGCCGAAGCCGTGCCCGGCCAGGAGCGAGCGGAACTCGGCGTGCTGCTCGTCGTTCAGGTCCAGGACGTTCGTGCCGTGGATCGCCCGGAACTCGATGTGGCGGATCCCGTGACTCTCGAGCACCTCGACCTGTTCGCGAGGGTCCTGCGAGATCTCGTCCGCGAAGGCGCTGAGGCGAATCATCGGTGCCTTTCCGGTGTCCGATTGTCCTGTCGTCCCGCCGCCCCGCCATGATAGCACCCCGAGGAAAAACCGCCAGGGCGTGGTGGAGGCGGTCGGGGCTTCCCGGTAGGATACGTGTTCCGGTGCGACGTTGCGAACAGACCCATCCCGCGGGACGTGATGCCATGTCGACGATCCTGGCGTTCCTGATCTACTGGCTGGTCCTCTTCGTCGGCTGCTACGTGGTCGTCGAGATCGGGCAGGACCAGCTCTACGATGAGGTCACGCCGCGGGTGGGCCTGAAGGTCGGCGGCGGCTCGTTGCTCCTGGCGCTGATGCTCACGCTCTTCTACGTGCGGGGCACCTCGGCCTCGTTCGAGACGATGTTCACGACGAACATCCTCTGGACGGTCCTCCAGGCGATCGTCTGGTTCGGCGTCTTCGCTCTCATCTTCCAGTTCCACCCCTGGCACGCCTTCGGGCTGGGGATCGCCACGATGCTGCTGGTCCAGGGGCTGGCCACCATGGGCGTGACCAGCCTGCTGACGCCGGCGCCCGCGACGGTGAATCGTCCCGCGGCGGCGATCAGCAAGCCGGTCCGCCAGTCGCTCGCCCCCCCGCCGGCCGCCCCCGCGCCCAAGGCCGAGGCGAAGGAGGCTGAGAAGGCCGGGTGACGAGGCGACGAGGCCCGCCGGCCGATCCGCCGCCGACGATCGCAGTTGGATCGGAATTTGCGGCAGCTTGTCGACGGCGACGAGGGCTGGCCCTATGATTGATGAGGCAGGCCCTGTCGAAGCGTGGATACGTCGATCGAAGGGGGCGGGCGATGCGATATCTGACCCATGAATTCGCACACGTCGAGACGCTCGAGCGTGCGCGCCGGTGGCTGGTCCAGGCGGGGTTCGAGTCCAGCCAGATCGAGGCCGTTTGCGAGGGGATCCCGCGGATCTCGGTCCGGGTCGAGCCCGGCCAGGCGGCCGAGGCGGGGCTGATCATCAGTGCCGCGGAGCGGGGCGACCCCGAGGGATTGCCCGGCTTCTGGGATCTCGCCCGGCTCGAACATGGGCATCCGCATCACGCGGTCCATCCGGTCCAGGAGCCGTCGGACCCGTCCGAACCGCGCACCTTCGTCGTCGGCTTCCATCTCCCCGACGAGCGGCCGGATCTACTCACGAGCGTGACGGCCGTCGCGATGCGGGAAGCCTACGTGGATCGGCCGATCCCCTGAGCCTCGCCCCGGGACGGCAACACGCGAAGCGGGTCCTGCCCGCGTCGCGTCGGCCTCCGTCCGGCCCCGGATTTCACGATTCGGGGAGGGCCTCGATGATCCGGATGAGCCCCCGCGCCAGGCGATCCGCGGACGCCAGGGCGCGGGCGTGGAGCGACCAGAAGTCCTTCACGGCGGAAGGCCGCTGCCAGATGGCCCGCAGCGCGTGGCCCACGCGGTAGCTCCCCGACTGGGCGAGCAGCCCGGCGATTTCTTGAGGGAGTTCCTCGTCGGCGGTGTCGCTGATGATCCGCAGCGCGATGAAGCGGATCGCCCGCTCCCGGGCGAATCCCGCGACGGCCGAGGTCTCCATGTCGATGAGGTCGGCGCCGTGCTGCTCGCGCAGGGCGGCCTTCTCGGCAGAGCGGGTGACGACACGTTCCACGGTCAGGAGCCGGCCGCGACGATGCTCGATGCCCGACGGGATCGGGAAGCCGTGATCCGGCTCGATCGGCCCGTCCTGGCCGTCGGACACCTCGTGCGGCAGCACGAGTGCGTCGCGGGCGAGCGCGGGATCCAGCGCGCCGGCGAAGCCGGCGGAGATGATCGTCCGGGGACGATGACCGGCGGCCAGGAGCTCCGCCCCCCGGCGCGCGGCTGCCTTGCCGACCCCGGCGACGGTCACGACCACGACCTTGCCGGCGACCTCCCCCTCGACGATCGTCCGGGCGCGGGCCGAATAGCGCCGCACGCGCCCCAGGCTGTCGAGGAGGGATCCCGCCTCGATCGGCATCGCCATCACGATGCCCACGTCGGCGGCCACCGGCGGGGGAGCGAGGTCCGCCCGGGACGGGTCGGGCCGGCTCATCCGGGGTGGCGGGGAGCGGTCCGTCGGCCGACTCCCCCCGACTGGGCGGGACTGATCACAGGAACTGCCATTTCACCATCTTCAAGGTGTCGCCGAGCTGCCCGCTGACGCCCAGCGCGGCCGTGGTCTCGAAACCCGAGTGCATCATGCAGTTCTCGCAGCGCGGGTCCTTCCCTGGACCATACTCCTCCCAGGAGGTCGTGTTCAAGAGGTCCGAGAAGCTGTCGTGGTGGGTGTCGGTGATCAGGTAGCAGGGGCCCTTCCATCCCTTGATGTTCCGCGTGGGGTTGGCCCAGGCGGTGCAGGCCAGCTCGCGCTTGCCCATGAGGAACTCGAGGTAGACCGGCGAGCTGTAGAACTTGTACTTCCGGAAGAGGTCCTCGGCCGCGCGGAACTTGGCCCGGATGTCGTCCCGGGTCATGAAGATCTCCTTCGAGCCGACCGCGGCGTAGCTGTAGCCGGGGGAGATCAGGAAGCCATCCACGCCGATCGAGGTGAGGAACCCGAACAGCTCGTCGAGCTCCTTCATCTCCGTCTCCTGGAAGACGGTCGTGTTGGTGCAGACGAGGAAGCCGGCCTCCTTCGCGGCCCTGATGCCGTCGACGGCCGAGTCGAAGACCCCCTCGCGTTCCACGGCGATGTCGTGGCTCTTCCGCATCCCGTCGAGGTGGACGTTGAAGAAGAACCGCCGGTGCGGCCGGAACTCGCCGATCTTCTTGCGGATGAACATCCCGTTGGTGCAGAGGTAGACGACCTTCTTGCGCTCCAGGATCTTGGCGACGAGCTCGCCGATCCCCGGGTAGATCATCGGCTCCCCGCCGCAGATCGAGACCACCGGGGCGCCGCACTCGTCCACCGAGCGGAGGCACTCCTCGATCGAGAGCTTCTGCTTGATGGTCGACTCGTACTCGCGGATGCGGCCGCAGCCGGTGCAGGTCAGGTTGCAGGCGTGGAGCGGCTCGAGCATCAGGACCATCGGGAACTTCTCGGTCCGCGTCACCCGCTTGCGGGCCACGTAACCGGCGATGCGGGTGGTCATTTCCAGCGGGAAGCGCATGCAGCCTGATCTCCGTATGAGGGTGCGTGGGGTGGGGCGTGGCGGGGCGGACGGGCGAGCGGCCGGCCCGCCGGTCAGTCCGGGGGCAGGGGTTGGGCCGGGATCCGGCTGGCCAGGGCGGGCGTCGAATGCCCGTGCGAACGCGCCAGCGCCCGCCGGTAGCGGGCCACCGCCATGAGCGGGAAGTAGATCCGGTAGAGGTGATACTTCAGGTAGAAGACCCGGGGGAATCCGGTGCCGGTGTAGGTGGGCTCCTCCCACCCGCCGTCCTCGGACTGGGTCTCGAGCAGGAAGCGGATGCCGCGGCGGGCGGCCTCGCCCGAGGCGCGGCCGGCGGCCACCAGGCCCAGGACGGCCCAGGCCGTCTGCGAGGCAGTCGGCGTCCCGGTCCCCATCAGGGCCGGGTCGTCGTAGCTCTCGCAGGTCTCGCCCCAGCCGCCGCACGGCTGCTGGACGGACTCCAGCCAGTCGGCCGCCTTCACGAGCGCCGGATGATTCATCGGGAAATGCAGCGCCTTGAGGCCCTGGAGCACCTGCCAGGTGCCGTAGATGTAGTTCACGCCCCAGCGGCCGTACCAGCACCCCTGCGGCTCCTGGGTCCTCCAGAGGTAATCGAGCCCGCGGGCGATCGCCGGATGATCCTTGGGGTAGCCGAGCGTGCCGAGGAGCTCGATCACGCGGCCGGTGATGTCGGCGCAGCTCGGGTCGAGCATCGCGTTGTGGTCGGCGAACGGGACCTTCGTCAGGACCTGGTTGTCGATGTCCGCGTCGAAGGCCGCCCAGCCGCCGTCGCGGTTCTGCATGGCCAGCAGCCAGTCGGTGCCCCTGCGCACCGCGTCCCGCAGAGCCGGTTCGTCGGCCTCGGGCGAGCGGAGCAGCGCCATGACCACCATGGCGGTGTCGTCGATGTCGGGGTAGAACTCGTTGCGGTACTGGAAATGCCAACCGCTGGGCACGACGCCCCGACGACGGGTCTGCCAGTCGCCGGTCGTGCGGACCTCCTTCTCCAGCAACCAGGAGACCGCCCGGGCGATCGCCGGCTCGTCCTCGGGCTGGTCCGCGTCGGACAGCGCGATGGTCGCGATGGCCGTGTCCCAGACGGGCGAGAGGCAGGGCTGGAGCCGGGTGCGGTCGCCCTCGTCGATCCGCAGGTCGTCGAGCTGCCGCCACGCCCAGGCCACGGCGGGCGAACTCGTGTCGTAGCCGAGGCACTCGAGCGCCACGATCGTGTAGACCATCGGCGGGAAGATGGCACCCAGGCCGTCCGAGTTCTCGAAGTGCTGGACCATCCAGCGGTGCGCCGCCTTCAGCCCGGGCCGACGCCACGAGGTCGGGAGCCGGCGGTCGGCCCACTTCAGCACGCGGTCCAGGCCGAGGAAGAACCGCGACCAGGAGAGGAGGCCGCCCGCGCCGCGGCGGGGCCGGGGCCCCTGGAACAGTTCGGCGATGCCGCGCTCGGGCTCGATCCGACGCACCGGCTTGAAGTGCGACATGATCGACAGCGGGATCACGATCGTCCGCGTCCAGGCCGACATCGCGCTGAGGCTGAAGTTGAGCCGCGACGGGATCAGGACAATCTCCGGCGGCACGCTCGGGCAGTCGTCGTACGAGATCTGCCCGAGGAGGGCCAGATAGAAGCGCGTGAAACTGTTGCAGGCATGAGCACCCCCCAGCGTGAGGATCGCCTCGCGCGCCCGCACCAGCGCCGGGTCCTCCGGCGAGAAGCCCAGGAGCTTCAGCGCGAAGTACGCCTTCACCGAGGCGCTCACCTCGGGCGGCCCCCCCGGGTAGATCGCCCACCCGCCGCACGGCAGCTGGTGGTCCAGCAGGTACCGGGCGCAGCGCATGCAGACCGGGTCCGAGAGCCGATCCATGAACGCCAGCAGCAGGATGTACTCGGACTCCAGGATCGTGTCGCCTTCGAGCTCGCCGATCCAGTGCCCGTTGTCATCCTGACGGGACAGGAGCCAGTTGCGGGTCCGCTCCAGCGCGGTGTCGAGCTCCTCGATCGTCGAGGAATTCCGGCGATGCTGCAGCCGAGGATGAAGATGCTCCGATGCCTCGGGGGATACGCCTCCCTCCCTGTTGGCGATCATGCGTTGACAGCCCCTCCCTCGATACGAGGATGCGAGAAGGAATCAGAATGTTATCATATAAAAAGAGCACTGGCCGGCATCCCGCCCGGTCGACCCAGGCGGCACATGGTAAGCGGCTCGCCGATCGGCGATCAAGGTCAAACCAGCCATGAGCTTGCGACTTTTCCGCGGAATCCGCGAGGAAACCGCCCGCACATCTTGCCCATCCTCGTCAGGCTTCCCATTGCACGAAATGAGAGACCGGGATCGGAGGGTTCGGCGAGCAGTGCGCGGCCCTTCACGTCGGAGCCGGGAGGGTCGGCGACGGCCGATCGGCGATGCTGCGGAGGGATCGCCGGTCAAGACGGCCACGGCTCCATGGTCGTCGCTCACGCTTCCGGCTCCGATTGCGACTTCCGCCGCGTCGCGGGCGGGCACGAACCGGGCCGGAGGTCATTGAGAGTTCCGACTGACGACTCAGGAACCGGGAGGCCCGAGCCGTCAGCGCGCGGTCTGGAAGGCCGCGTCGAGTCGGAATTCCCGGAGCAGGGGCATGGATCGGAGGACAGCCCTGACGCGCTCCTGGTCCTCCTCGGCCGCGATCGTGCCCCGGATCTCCAGCAGGTCGCCGCGGCTCCGGACGCGCTCGACGTGGGCCATGTCTCCCAGGTGGCGGCGGATCTGCGAGGTCAGGTAGGGCTCGAGGTCGTCCGGGCGGGCCTTCTGGCGGAGGGGATTGGGGTGGTTCTCGTCGGGCACGGGGAACTGGAGCTGATCGACGATGTCCCGGACGCCCGGGGTCTGCTCGACGGCGCGGTAGGCCAGCATCGCCTCGTAGGCCGAGGGGACCTTGCCCGCGAGCGTCACGACGTCCGACCGGGACGTGACCGCAATGGGCAGCCCCGAGAGCGCGGGGCTGCGTCCCAGTGCGTCGGCCACTCGGCGCGTCAGCTTCTGGGCATCACGCGCTATGGCCGTCTCGTTCGCGGGCCTGGGCGCGGGCTGCTCGGCCGGCGCGGGGGCGGGCCGCTGCGGCTCGACCCGAGGGCGGGCGGGAGGCGCAGCCGGCTGAGCCTCGGGACGGTCGGGCTGGTAAGGGCGGGGCGGCGGCGGCGGTGTATTGGAGCGGGCCGCGGCCACCTTCAGCTCGCTGTAGACCCGGGTGACGCCGGGCGTGTTCCTCGCCTCGTCCTCGATGACCTTCTTGTCGGCCTCGCTCGCCACGAGTCCCCGCAGGAACACCTGGCCGGCGGCGTCGACGGTCAGCTCGATCTGGCCCTTGACCGGCCCGCCCTGGGGCCGTCCGCCCGGGCGGGCTGCGGGTTGCGCCTGTGCGGGCAGGGCCGCGGTCTCCCGTGGCCGCGCTGTGGCCCAGGGCGGGAAACTCACCAGCGGCGGCTCCATGCCGAAGAACGGGTCATCGACCCGGCCGAAAAGCGGCTCCGGATAGACGAAATACGGCGAGGATCCCGCCGTGTTCCCCCAGGATCCCGGCTGGGCGAGCGTCTGCTCGAGGGCCACCCGATGCGCCTCGGCGGTGTCGATGACGAGGTCGTCCCGGATCGGATAGCCCAGGGCGATCACCGTCCGGACCGCCGCGTCGTGGACCTGGCCGGTGCCGACCCGGCCCGAGAGGATGATCCGTCCCTTCTGCCAGGAGACCGAGATCGGGTAGGGGGCCGTGATCGGGTTCGCCTGGAGCGCCTGGAGCGTAAGGAGATCGGGTGACCGTGCCCCTCCTTCCGAAGGCCGGAGGGGGGCGGCCGGAGGCCACCCCGACCGATCCTCAGCGTGGACTCCGGGCGGGCACGAAGAACCGATGACGATCGCGCAGAGCGCGACACCGAGAGCGGACCGTTCCATGGAGTGCGTCCCTGGTGAGATGGCGGAGACGGTCGACCTGATCCTCACGGTGAAGTCTAAGGACCCAGCAGGCCAGGGACAAGCCTGAATTTCTTGATCGATCGGCCGGCGGCCGGCTCCGGCCGGCTACCGCAGCTCGATCGGGTCGATCTCGAGCTTGCCCTGGACGCGGGCGATCGGCAGGAAGGCCTCGAACGGGGCCACCCCCTCAAGGCCGGTGTCGCCGAGCTTGATGTGGGTGGCGTCCACGAGCGACTGGTCCCAGGACGAGTCGAGCGCGATCCAGCGCTGGTTGATGAAGACCTCGTGCCAGACGTGGTAGCCGAAGCCCTTCAGCCGCTGGCGGTCGTTGTCGACGTAGAGCAGGCCCACGGCGACCCGCGAGGGGATCCCCGCGTGGCGGCACATGGCCGCCGCGAGCACGGCGTGCTCGGAGCAGTCTCCGGTGAGGTTCCGCGCGACCTCGGCGGCGGGGGCGAAGGCGATCGCGAAGTTCTTCTCGCGGATGTTCTCGAAGACCCAGTGGGAGATCTTGACCGCCTTGTCCCAGGGGTCCGTGGCGCCTCGGGTGGCCCGGGCCGTGAGCGTCGCGATCCGCTCGTCGTCGCTGGTGATGATCCCGTTGGGCTCCAGGTACTTCGGGTCGACCGGCGAGGGGTCGGGGTTGCCGTCCTGCGGCCCCCGGCTGAAGACGTTGAGGATCAGCGAGTTCTTGTCAGGCCCAGGGCCGATCGCCTGGCGGCCGTCGGCGGGGAAGATCCCGGAGGGGTCGCCGTCCTTGAGCGTGATCCGGTACTGGACGTAGCTGGTCCGCCGCGGCTCGGAGATCACCTTGCCGATCGGGATGATCGTGTTGCGGATCTCGTCGTAGCGTGCCTGGGAGCGGGGCGCAGGGGCGGTTGCACCTTCCTTGGTCGTGCGGTACATGACGATGCCGCCCATCATGTCGGTCTCGAGCTTGAGCACCTGGCCCCCGGAATCGACCCAGAGCGTCGCACCCAGTTCCGGCCGGGGCTTGCCCTCAAGCGAGGCTGTCTGGTCGACCCGGCGGAGCGGCCGGCGGGAGCCGTCGCCGAGGGGGATCTCCGCGATCGGCCCGGCCCGGAACGTGAAGTCGGCGACCTTGTTCAGGTCGGGGATGTACATCTTGATCGTGCGGGACTCGCCCTCGGTCATGGGCTTCCGCGCCATGCTCTGCTCGGCGGCATAGGGCCCGCGCACGTCCTTGCCCCAGGGGATGATCACCTCCTGGGGCTTGCGCACGCCCTCGATCTCCATGACCAGCTTCATCTGACCCTTGATGGCGTCGCCGTGGACCCGGATCTCGTTCTCGCTGGCGAGGGTGCGCGTATCCAGGCGGAGCACCTCGCCCTCGGGGGTCTCGATCGTGCCGTAGATCAGCTTCATGGTGACCTGATCGTCGAGCCGCCGGAAGCTGAAGACCTGGTCGACCCGCACCCGGTAGAGCTCTCGCCCCCGCTCGCTCACCCTCTCCACGAACGTGTGCACGTAGCCGATCTTGTTGCCCTTGAGGAAGACCGCGTCCCAGGCCTCCTGGCCGACGGCCCGGGGGGCGCCGCCGACGAGCAACGCCGCGGCCGAGAGTGCGCAGGACAGGAGGATCGCGCGGGCAGGTGTTCGGTGCATGCAGGGGCCCCCATGCAGGTCCGTGCTCGGGTCAGGGTATGCGCCCACTATGTTCGAAACGGCAAGGTCCCTCAAGTTCAACTGGGCCGCCGGCTGCGAGGCCTCCCGGCCTCAGTCCTTGCGCGGCACCGAGAGGCGGATCAGCAGGTCCTCGAGGACGGCCCGGGGATCCAGGGGGGAGTTGCCCTTGAGGTCGAGGTCCACCTTCAGCAGCATCGCCGGGAGCTGGTCGACCCTGGAGGGCCCGAGGTGGGCGTGCTGGCGCCGCGTCTTGTCGACGGCGAAGTCGCGGATCCCGGCGATCCGGCAGGCCTCCTCCAGGGGCAGGCGCGCGGCGCGTAACCGCCCGGCGTGGTGGACCTTCTGGAGCGTCGTCGCGAGCGCGGCGACCAGCTTGATCGGATGCTCCCCGGCCGCGATCAGGTTGTCGAGGTGCCGGAGCGCCTCAGCCGCCTGACCGGAAGTGGCCTCATCCAGGACCTTCCAGACGGTCTCAATCCGCCCGGCCTCGACCATCCTCGCCACGTCGTCGCGGCGGATCCGTCCCTCCTGGCCCACGAAGACGACCAGCTTGTCCACCTCCGCCGTCAGCAAGCCCGTCTCGGGCCCGACCAGCTCCAGGAGCAGTCGCGCGGCGTCCGCCTCGAGGTGGGCCTCCTGCTTGCCGGCGTACGCGACCAGCCAGGGCACCAGGTCCTTCTCGCCCGGCGACGTGCAATCTACCGTCAGGCCGCCGGCCGCGACCAGGCGCGCGAGGTTCGTGGTGGACGGCCACGACTTCACCAGCAGCACCAGGAAACCGCTGGTACTGGGCGCCTTGACGTACTCCTCCAGGTCCTTGCGGTTCCTGGTCACGAAGGTGTCGGCGTCCTCCACGACCACGAGCCGTCGTCGTGAGAAGAAGGGCAGGGTGCGTAATTCGTCCAGGACGTCGGCCAGGGTGGCCTCGCTGCCTGCGAACCGCCGGATGCCCGGATTGTCCTCGGCGTCACCGAGCACCGCCCGGACCGCGGCGGCACACGACTCGCGGCGGAGGTACACGTCGTCGCCGTGGATGACGTAGACCGGCTTGAGGGGCTGCCTGGCCGGATCGCGCAACCACTCGAGCGCTTTCATGGTCGTGGGTCCTGGTCGCATTGGTACTGGTCCCGGGCCCCGGCCGGGATAGCAGGGGTTCTGCACTTCGAAGCGGCTGGCCACGGCTTCAGTTCACTTTGCTTGCCCCCCACCCGACCCTCCCCCCCAAGGGGGGAGGGCTCCCCCTCATCCTCCCCTCCCCCCTTGTGGGGGAGGGTTTGGGTGGGGGGGCGCTGGCCCAGGAAGTGAAGTCCAACCTCGGTCAGCCGCATAGGACCGAGGGCGCATTGTAGCCAATCACCCGCGAGCCACCAGCGAGAGGCCGCCGGAGTCGTGAGGCGCCTGCGGCTCAGTCGTCGCCCTCGACCTCGATGAGCCCCTCGGCGCGCATCCGTTCGGCGTCGCGCAGGAGCTTCTGCCTGGCTCGTTCGAGGTCCGGGGAGAGGGGGCCGGGCGAGGGTTCCTCCAGCAGGCGGATCGCCGCGGCCGGGCGCTCGCAGTTCCGGATCAGGACCTGGGCGAGCTTGAGCCGGACCTTGGCGGATTCCTCGGGATAGTTCCGGCAATGGTCGCGCATCAGGGGTACGCTCTCGACGTCGGCGCCGCGAGCTTGCAGCGCCTTGATCATCGCGTAGAGGTCGGGCTGGCTCGGCCAGTCGAAGAGCGTCCTGGCGGCCTCGCGATAGTGATCGATCGCCCCGGGGATGTTCCCCGCCTCGATGAGCCTGTGGATCCGCCGGACGGCACCGGCCGACTGGGCCTCGAAGCCCTCTCGCTCCTCGCGGGCGGCGCCGGGCGAGCCCTTCTTGCGCAGGCCGGAGATCGCCCGGACGGGCCGGATCCCCGCCTGGGAGTCGCCCAGCCGCTTGCCCCGCAGCTTCCAGTCCCGGGCGAGCTTCTGCCGTTTCGACCAGAGCGAGAAGACGTCCCAGCCCTCGCAGTCGACCAGCCCCGTCTTCAGGAGCGCCAGCCCCACGAGGGCCCCGCAAAGGGCGCCGGAGAGGTGCCCGAGCTCCGTCAGCATCAGCTCCCCGGCCAGCGAGCCCCAGAACACCAGGCCGAGGACCTGGGTGCCCACGTAATAGAGCGCCACGGTCGTGTAATAGAGCTCCCACTGGAAGACCCAGATGCGGAACCCCGCCGTGAGGATCACGGTGGTGTTGAGCTCGTTGCGGGGCGCCCAGAGCATGCAGATCGCCAGCAGGCCGTACACCTCGGCCGACGCCCCCGCCGCGTGCTCGTGGAGCCCCGATTGCATCGTCAGGGTCTGCATGAGGGCCCCGTGCATGGTGCCGATGGCGAGGTAGGTTGCCAGGTACTTCAGCGGTCCGAGCTTCCCTTCCACGACGATCCCGAAGGCCCAGAGGAACAGCATGTTGCCCGCGAGGTGGAGGATCCCCAGGTGCAGGAAGTTGTGGGTGACCCACTGGATCGGATGGAGCCGACCGTCGCCGATGGTGAGCGAATACTGCTCGAAGGGCGAGGTCCGCTCGGACCCGGCGACGATCTCGCCGTTGTCGTCGAACTGTGCCTCGCTGGCGACGGGCGGGACCAGGAACAGGAGCGCGACGTTCAGGACGATCAGGCCCACGGTGGCGTAGGGCCAGTGGTAGATCGGGGCGTCGGTCCCGGTCGGAATGACGAGCATCGTCGGGGGTCCCGTTCACCAAAACGAACGTCGCGAGGCGATGCGACCAACAACCGTGGCATGGTCTCGACTCCGTCCAGTATCATCACGCCGGGTTCGTTCCGCGACTCCAGTTCCCCGGCCGGTCGCCGGAAGAGGGCGCTCCCGATGCGCAGGTTCTCGATGGGATCCGCCGCCGCCCGCAAGGTAGTGGTCCTCGATCTCCAAGGAACAAGCCTGACTGTCGTGAAGGTGAAGCCGGACGGAACGCGGGACCGCTCGGTCAAGACCCTCCCGAGCGAGGCCGACGCCCGCAAGGCCTGCCAGCAGCTCGCCCGGGAACTGCTCGCTCGCGGCTACGTCGAGCACGGTACGGCCGAATCCGCGACCGCCAGGAAGGCCCAGCCGGCGGTGAAGGCACGTCCCGCACCGTCCTCACGACCCATCGAGCCCCTCGTGGGTGACGAGGATGACGGCAACCCCTACGCACTGGTCGAGGAGGCGCTGGCCGAGCCCGAGGCGCCGCTCCCCCGGCTCCAGCCGATCGTCTCGGAAGAGCCGGCTCCGCAGAAGGCCCAGGCCCCCAGGAAGAAAAAGAAGAAGGGCCAGAAGAATGGGCGGGGCGACGGCCTGGACAGGAGGGTCCTCTACGGCGTGGCGGGGGCCGGCCTGCTGCTCCTCGGGGGACTCTGCTTCATCATCTACGACAGCTTCCTCAAGCCGCCCACCATCGTGGGGACGTGGAAGGGCTCCAACACCGAGTACGAGGTGGGCGGGCCGATCATCCACACCGAGTACGAGCTGACGCTCGACGAGAAGCGCCGCGCCGCCATGTCGTTCCAGGGCGAGTCCGAGGGCATCGGCTCCTACTCCGTCAAGGGAGACCGGCTGTTCCTGAAACTGAAGGACGACGAGGGAAATGAGAGCGACCGAGAGTACAGGTTCCTGCTCGGGCGTGTGACGCTCGACCTGAAGGATCCCGGGTCCGACAGGCTCCTCGTCCAGCTCATCCGCTTCCGGGAGCCGCCGGTCGTCGGCCAGCCGAAGGCGAAGGCCCCCGCCGCGCCCACCGACGTGGCCCCTCCGGACCTCGACAAGCCGGGCGAGACCGCGGAGATCGCGCTCGCCTCCGAGCCATTCTCCCCGAAGGACGGCGCGTTCAAGCTCCGCCCGCCTCCGGGGTGGCAGTCCGATACCGGCAGCCGCCCCGACAACACCTACTCCTGGGCGAAGTTCACGAAGGACTCGGCCACGATCCAGGTCTACGCCGACATCGCCGGCTCGCTCATGTCCGGCGCCGAGGTCGTCCGCGAGCACGAGGAGGGGAGCGAGTCGGCCCCGGTGCACGTGGCCCACGAGCTGTACAAGAGGACCGCGGCCGAGGAGTTCTCCGACTTCGTGGACGGCCAGCCGGCCGTGTTCAAGGGCTCGGGCCTCGGCGAGGGCCGCATCTCCATCTTCACGGCCTCGACCGGCGGGCTCTTCGGATCGAAGATCCGGGGCTACCACACCACGCTCCTTTCGCGCGATCGCCGCGTCACCATCCTCTGCTCTTGTCCCGAGAAGGAATTCCCCGGACTGAAACCCACCTTCCTCGCAGTCTGCCGCAGCTTCTCGCGCTGACGCGGCCCTTGCGAGCCTGCATGTGTGACGGCGGCAGCGCGCGCACCGTATCATAAATCGCTATTGCAAAGGATTTTGCGCGGATCACGCGGCGCGGTCCTCTGCGCGCGGAGGATCATTCTTCGGGTGCCAAGGGGAAAATTCCCCGACCGCCCTTGACGGTCTCCTGGCTCTCCATACACTTGATTAAAACGTCTGTTTGAAACGGGTGTTTGGAACAGTTGTTTGGACTTCGTGCGGGGGACGGTGGTGGCTCAGGATCCGACCAAGCAGCGGTTACTGGAGGCGGCCGGGGAGGAGTTCGCGGCCAAGGGGCTGGAGCTGGCGCGGATCCGGACGATCTGCGATCGCGCCGGGGCGAATCTCGGTGCGGTCAATTACCATTTCGGCGACAAGGAGCACCTCTACATCGAGGCGCTGCGCGAGGCCCATCGCTGCGGGGTCGATTGGGAGGAGCTGAACGAGGCGGAGCACTTATCGCCGTCAGAGCGGCTGAGGACATTCATCCGCCATTTCCTCGGCCGGGTCCTCTCGATGAACCACCCCGAGAGCTGGCAGAACCGGCTGATGCTGCGGGAGATGCTGGCGCCCACGCCGTTCTCGGACGTGCTCGTCCGCGAGGTCATCCGGCCGAGGTTCGAGCACATGAAGGGGCTCATGCGGGCCATCTGCCCGGAGGCCGACGAGCGGAAGCTCAACGCCCTGGTGTTCAGCGTCATCGGCCAGTGCCTCCACTACAAGATGGCCCGGGCGGTCACCGTGCGGCTGGTGGGCGCGGAGGCGTTCCAGGCGCTCGACCTGGAATACCTGACCGAGCACATCACCGGCTTCTGCCTCGCCGCGCTGGGGATCGGGCCGTCGCTCAACCGGGCCGGGGAGCCGGGATCGCCGTCTCACGAACCTTCCACCCTTTCTCGATCGTGAGCGACCGTCATGTACTGGATCGCGGTCAAGATGCTGATCGGCGACAAGGCCAAGTTCCTGGGCATCGTCCTGGGCCTGACCTTTGCGGCCGCGCTGATCACCCAGCAAGGTTCGATCTTCTGCGGCCTGATGCTCCGGACGTGCGCGCAGATCACGGACATCACCGGGGCGGACCTCTGGGTGATGGACCCGAGCGTCCGCTTCGTGGACGACATCAAGCCGATGCTCGAGAGCAACCTCCAGCGCGTGCGGGGAGTCCGGGGCGTCAAGTGGGCCGTCCCGCTCTACAAGGGAAACGCCCGCGGCAAGCTCACGTTCGTCCCGGCGGACCTGAAGCAGAAGACCTATCCGCCCGAGGAGCTGGCGCGTGACCGCGGCACCAGTCACCGTCCGCCTTCGAACCCGTTTACTCAGGTGCTCGACCGGCTGCGTCCCGACCTGAAGGAGGAGAAGCGGCCGGCCGCTCGGTGGTACGACGAGGGCATCGTCAACGTGATCGAGCAGGTCATCCTGCTGGGCGTGGACGACGCCTCGATGGTCGGCGCGCCGCCCCGGAATCCGATGGTGGGGCCGCCGCCGAACGGGCGGATGCTCGTCGGCGATATCGAGGACCTGAGGCGGCCCGACTCCATCATCATCGACCGCGTGGGCCTGCGCAAGCTCTTCCCGGGCTGCCACCTGGACGAGCCGTTCGAGAAACGGGAGAGCGACGAACAGTACGTCGAGCGGCTGCGGAAATTCGTGGCCGCGGCGCCCGAGATCGAGATGAACGACCGTCGCGCCATCATCGTCGGGGTCTGCGAGGCCACCCGGACCTTCCAGTCCAACCCGGTCGCCTACACGCTCTACAGCCGCGCCAAGTCCTACGTGCCGAACGAGCGCAAGGTCCTCTCGTTCATCCTGGTGCAGACCGGCGAGGACGAGCTGGGCCGGAAGATCCCGGCCGCGGAGGTGGCCGGGCGGATCCGCGACCAGACCGGGCTGGGGGCTACACCAGCGAGAGCTTCTTCATCAGACGATCAGGTACTACCTGGTCTACACCGGGATCCCGATCAACTTCGGCATCACCGTCTTCCTGGGCTTCCTGGTCGGCACGGCGATCGCCGGCCAGACCTTCTACAACTTCACGATCGAGAACCTGAAGCAGTTCGGTGCGCTGAAGGCGATGGGCGCGTCGAACCTGCGGATCGTGGCGATGATCCTCCTCCAGGCGGCCATCGTGGGCTTCCTGGGCTACGGGATCGGCGTGGGGTTGTCGGTGTTCTTCGGGCTGAAGGCGGCCACCGGCTGGCGGGGCCAGCCGACGGAGCTGGCCTACTTCACGCCTTGGCAGCTGCTCCCCGTGACGGCCTGCGCCATCGTCCTGATCTGCGTGCTGGCCAGCCTGCTCTCGGTCCAGCGGGTGATCCGGCTGGAGCCGGCCATCGTCTTCCGAAGCTGACCGCCCGGATCGATCCGCCGGGGATGCCTTCGGCTCGGGTTTCGCGAGGTCTCATTTGGACGTGGTCATGCATACCAACCAGTTCCACAATCCGATTCGGGGCGGCAGAGACGTGGCGGTCGAGATCCGGAAGCTCACGAAGCACTTCGGCTCCGGCGACCAGCGGGTCCAGGCACTGGCGGGCATCGATCTGGACATCCACGCCGGCGAGATGACCCTGATCGTGGGGCCCTCGGGCTGCGGCAAGACCACGCTGCTCTCGGTGATCGCCGGCATCCTGGACGCCGACGAGGGGATGGTGCGGATCTTCGGCGACGACATCACCCGGATGAGCGACCGAGTGAAGACCCGGTTCCGGGCGAAGAACATCGGGTTCGTCTTCCAGCAGTACAACCTCCTCCCCGCGCTGACGGCCGCCGAGAACGCGGCCATCCCGCTGGTCATCGCCGGCTGGAGCAAGGCACCGGCCGTCCGCAAGGCGTCCGAGGTCCTGGCGGCCATCGGCATGGGCAAGAAGGTCGGCAGCCTGCCGTCGCAGCTCTCCGGCGGGCAGATGCAGCGGGTGGCCATCGCGCGGGCGCTGGCGCACGATCCCCAGCTCCTGGTCTGCGACGAGCCGACCGCCGCGCTGGACCACGAGACCGGGCAGACCGTCATGGAATTGCTCAAGGGATCGGCCGTCCGCCCCGACCGGGCGGTCGTGATCGTCACCCACGACAACCGCGTCTTCCATTACGGCGACCGCATCGCCCACATGGACGACGGCCGGGTGATCGAGATCGAGGAAGGCCGGCGCGAGGACGCCGCCTGACGGGGACGACCCATTCAATACTGATTCAGATTCCTGTCCAGGATTCATCGAGGAACCGTTCATGTTTACCAAGTTCGTCCTGCCCCTGATGGCCCTCCTGGGGATCGCGGCGGGCGTGGGCTCGATCGTGACGAGGAAGGAGCCCCCCGTCTCGACCCCGTATGCGCCGCCTCCCCAGCCGCCCACCGCCGGCGAGAAGTACGTCTACGGGGCCGGGCTGGTCGAGTCTCAGCGCGAGAACATCCCGATCGGGACGGTCGTGCCGGGCGTCGTGACGGAGGTCTACGTGGACGGCCGCCCGGGGTTCGACCCGCCCCACAAGAAGGTGGGCGATGCGGTGAAGAAGGGCGAGCCACTGTTCCGGACCGACGACCGTGACCTGATGGCCGAGTTGAAGAACCGGCAGGCGGCGCTCCGCGCGGCGGAAGCCCAGCTCCATCGGTTGGAGCAGATGCCGCGACCCGAGGACCTGCCCCCGGCCGTCGAGGCCGTCGCCGAGGCGAAGGCCCGCCTGCTCGACGCCGAGGCCGCCTTCAATCGGGACCTCCAGCTCTTCCAGAAGAAGATGCTCTCCGCCTCCGACTTCGACAAGGACCGCTTCGCCCTCCAGGCGGCCCGGGCGACCCTGGCGAGGGCCGAGGCCGACCTGGCGAAGCTGAAGGCGGGCGCCTGGAAGGAGGACCTCGAGGTCCAGCGGGCCGCGGTCGAGCAGGCCAGGAGTCAGGTGGACAGCACCCGGATCATGCTCGAGCGGCTCGTCGTCCGGGCCCCGGTGGACGGCGTGATCCTCCAGGTGAACGTGCGGCCGGGCCAGTTCGCCGCCTCGGCCTGGAAGGAGCCGATGATCGTGCTCGGCGAGGTGAACCGCCTGCACGTCCGGGTCGACATCGACGAGAACGACCTGCACCGTTTCTCCGAAGGCGCCCCCGCGAAGGCCACCCTGAAGGGCCGCAGGACGCCGGAATTCCCGCTCGAGTTCGTCCGGGTCGAACCCTACGTGATCCCCAAGAAGAGCCTCACCGGCGACAATTCCGAGCGCGTCGACACCCGCGTGCTCCAGGTCCTCTACGCCCTTCCCGATAGCCCGCAGGAGCGCGTGTTCGTCGGCCAGCAGATGGACGTCTTCCTCAGCGTGCCGGAGCCGTCCCGGGGAGCCCCGGAACGCAGGGATCGTCCCGCGGTGACGGGCTCGGAAACGCCACCCGTCACGGCGGCGCAGGGCCGTCCGGCTCCGGTCGGCGCCCAGGCCGTCAGGTAGCCCGCGATCCGGTCCTCACCGCGGCCGGATCGGACGTCCTCGATCCCTCCGATCGGCGCCCGGGTGGCTTCCCGCCCCGGGCCTTGGGCAGCTCCGGGAGGACGATCCTGAACTCCACGGTCTGCACCGCGGGAGGACCGGGATTGTTCTCGTCGTGGAGGGTGATGTCGTACTCGTAGTCCCCGGGCGGCAAGCCCTTCAGCGGGACGCTGTTCCTGAGAAAGATCACCCCCGGCGGTTCGGTGCTCTTCGGCTCGTATTCCAGGATCCGGAGCTTGCGCCGGAGCACCCCCTTCTCACCACGCCGCCGGATCTGTCCGTCCTGGACAAGGTGGACGCGATACCGGTCGCTCTCCCGCACCGTCTTGTAGTTGAGCGGGCGATAGTAGATCAGGAGCTTCTCGTCCTGCGTCAGCGAGGCGCCGGGCAGGGGCTCGTACTTCTCGAACCCGTCGATGGAGCGGCAAACAACCGCCCTGGTCATGTCCAGGGCGCCGTCGCGGCGTGACGTGGCAGGCCCGTCGCCAGCAGGGCGATCCCCTGACGGCTCCTGCACGGGCCGACCCGCCGATGAGGCGGGTGTGCCGACGAGCAGCGTCACGATGATGGTCGGGAACAGGACTCGCATTGGACGGGGCCGCGGAAGGGAGCTCGGCGTGGCTGCCCGACGGGACAGCACACCTTCAGGACGATACCCCCTCGGCCGAATGCCACGCAACTGGAATTGAGCAGACGGGCAGGGCCGGCGACCCGTTCGGTCGCGCAATCCTGGAAAGGCAGGGGGTCTCAGGAGCTTGCGCCGGGGGTGAGGGGCAGGGGACGGGGCGGCGTTTGAAATCCGAAAAAGCGGGCGACCCCCGGCGGGAGCGCGGCCGATGAACAAAAGCGGCGGCCCCGGACCGGGCCGCCGTACTGCGCAGGGATGCGTCTATGCGGATCTGTTTGAGGGATCGGAGATCATCAGCCCCGGGCGCGGCGCGACCGCAGCGCGGCGACGCCGCCGGCGGCCAGGGCCCAGGCCAGCCAGGTGGTCGGCTCGGGGATGTTCTGCTCGGAGTTCGCCGGGATCTTTGTCCAGGACAGGTAGGCTTCCCCGGCGACGCCGTCGAGGCTCGATCCGGCGTAGGCCGAGACCCAGTAGCCCGAACTCGGGTCGAGGCCCGGGATCTTGCTGAAGTTCTTGATGGTGAACTCGAGCTGCGGGTGGGCCGGCGACGGATCGAAGGCCAGATCGCCCGAGAACTGGGGCAGGGACTTGCCGAACTGGTAGGCCAGCCCGGCGGTCGCCCGGCTCGCGTCGAACTGGGAGACGGTGAAGCCGTTGATGCCGGACCCGGCGAGGGTCTTGTCGGCCGGGATGCCGGCGATGATCAGCGGGGTGCCGGGCTGAGTCGGACTGGTCGCGTTCACGCCGGCGATCGCCAGGGCGAACGACTTGTCGCCGCCCAGGTGGGCCGGGTCGTAAGGGGCGGGCGTGCCGGCCGGGTCTCCGTTGGCCTGGCCGAAGGGGGCGTGCTGCCCGTTGGCGTTCTTGAACGTGTTCACGCCGACATAGAGGGTGTCGGACGCCGAGTCGTAATTCGTGCGGATGTCCTGGATGCTCCACCCCGAGACCCAGCCCCGGTTGGTGATCCAGTCCGACTGGCCGATGTTGAGCGGGATGCTGCTGACCGGCGTGACATGGATGTTGTTATCGACGGCGGGGTTGAAATCCTGGACCACGTTCCCGGTGAACTGGATCGGGGCGGCGGTGACCTCCGTCGCGGCCAGCCCGACGAGGACCAGCAGCGCGGCATTCCACGAGAACAAGCGGCGGGGAACCATGACGAGTCTCCTTCCACGTATGGTTAGTTCGTCCCGCGGAAGCCGGTCGTGGCATGACAGATCCGTTGTCATCCGGGACGATCTGGCCAGCAAGTCAGTCGACCGGCGCCGGCGGAGCCACGGGCCCGCCGGGGTCGGGTCAAGTTGACTGTTCGATTCGCACACACCTCCGGGCCGGCTCGAATGATCCTGACACGGCCACTCTCGTTTCGAGGCGGCCTTCCCAGTGTCTCCCTCCCCTGGGGAGAGGGAACTTCCCAGAAAGGACGATGGCGCGATGTCGCTATTCGCAAGACTGCTGCAAGCTGTTCGCACGTGGCGCCGCCGTCGCGGTGGCTCCAAGTCCGTCCGATACGCCGGCATCGCCATGGAACAGCTTGATCATCGGCAACTCCTGAGCGTCAACTTCACGGGAAACGTCCCAATCGATTTTCCCGCTACGCAAGTCCCAGGCGTTGTCATCCTCCCGGACAACCCCTTGGTGCAGCACCCGGCCATCGCCCCACAGATCGCTCCGATCGTGAAGGTCTCCGGGTTCGATATCTCCGCCGTGAGGGTCACCTACACCCCCACCGACGACACCCTAAACATCGGGCTGGACCAGCCACCGAGCCAGAACCAGCCCGGCGCGGTGATTGCCGGGGACGCCGACAATAACGGAAACTCCGGGACCGTCAACCCCGCTGTGACCAGCACGCCGGGCTTCGCCGGGTTCCAGGACCCCGCCAACTTCGGCGGCACCGAGACCATGGGGGCCTTCCTCGACTTCAGCGGCACCGGCACCCCTCAGATCGTCGCCGGCTTCTCCTCGGTCCCGCCCACCCCGACGCCGACCGACCCCACGCCCCAGAAGCCCTATCAGGTTGCCGTCGCCATCCCGACCGGCCCCAATGCCGCTCCCGCCTTCGGCACCAACCTCCCCCAGTTCGCGGGTAACTCCTACCTTAATAACTCTACCGAGCACCCGAACTTCGAGTTCGCGATCCGGAATTTCTCCCAGCTCTACCAGACGGTGACCGGGCAGGCGCTGGCCCCCACCTCGGTGATCAACATCGGGGCCTTCGGCGGCTCCGGCCAGGACATCGGCATCGGCGAGGCGTTCTTCCCCGCCCAGCCCGTCACCCTGAGCGCCGCCACGCTCCCCAACCCCTGCCCGCCGATCTCGCCCCCGATCCTGATCAATCCCCACGAGCACCGGATCATCGACACGGCCCACCGCGACCTGGTGCGGGTGTATGTTCTGGGGACCTCGGGATTCGACGTCACGACGATCGACCCGGCCACCGTCTCGCTCAACGGCGCCAGGCCGATCGCCAGCTTCACGCGGCCTTTCCCGCACAGCGAGTTCCGTGCGGCCACCTACGTCTTCCTTGGCAACGACATCGACCTCCCGCCCGGGCAAACGACCGCTACCTTCACCGCAACGACGGTCTCCGGCCAGCCGGTGGAATCGTCCAAGATCGTCCTGAACATCCCCAACTCGGCGAGGCTCACCGGCCGGCTCCGCGACTTGATGGGCGACGAATCCATCTACTCGCGACTGCCCGCGGTCACGCAGTCCTCGCCCGCGGCGGCGACCGGCGCCGACGGCGCGGCCGCCCCGTCGCGGATCAAGCTCCGCATGGCCTCGAAGCAGGCCGCGAAGGATCTCCGCGTGAACTACAGGGAGCAGGTCGCACGCACGGGGACAGCCACGCCCGTCATGATGCCCCGGAAGGTGGTCGCCCTGAACACGTCCGCTTCCCACGGCGCTGCGAACTCCCCATCGTCGACGAGCCTGCCTCGGAACCTGAGCGCCAGCCTCAACAGCTTCCTCAGCCAGGGAGACTTCTACGGCCCGAAGGCCGCGCCGATGGCGTCCGCTTCGGCGGTGTAGGCCTGCTACTCCGTCGGGTCCTTCCGGCGGAGCGGATCGGTGCGGGCGGGGCCTCATCCGTGGGGCCCTGCCCGCCGCGGCACTCCGGTCCGCGGAGCGGACCATGCGCAGGCTCGGCCAATCCATGGGCTGCCGCCCGCGAGGCTGGCAACGATCGACCGCGATCGGTACGATCGACCGGCGAACCCCGGCGGAGGACCGCGACCATGGCCGATCACACGCCGTACCAGAAGAAGATCATCGAGCGATACTACCGGAACTTCGACGCCATCAAGCACCAGCAGCTCTCCGAGCTGGCGACCGAGCTCTACCTGGCCGAGGGGAAGAAGAAGGACCGCCTGTGGAAGCGGGTCGAGGAGAGCCTGAGGAAGCTCGAGTTCCCCGAGTCGAGGATCGCGCACCTCATGGACCGGCGGGAGCCCGCGCTGCTTGTCGGCATCCTCGAAGAGCTCGCGAATCGGCCCTCCGGAAGATCCTGAGTTGACCGACCGTCTACGAAGGAATTGACACTTCACTGAACGGAGAGTCGGAGCCGATCCAGTCCGACCGCCAGCGTTCCGGAATATCCAAGGAAATCAATTTTTCTCACCCACCGCTCCGGATATCCGCGTCCTCCGCACGGTTCCAACCGACCAGTTCTGTTGATTTTTGACACTCCATCTCGCCATTTTAGAGCATGGGCGACACGTCGGCCTACCGCTGAAACCTCCAGGGCGGTCCCCTCCGAGCGGCCCGATCCCGAAGCCGGCCGCGTCGAAGTCCTCCCGCACGTGCGACGCAGCGGCACGAGGTCCGGCGGGCAGACCGCATCACGATACGGCCTCGAACGATCGAACTCGACCGGTTGCGGGGACAAATTGGCCTGTCGCGTGAGGCTTTTCGGCCGCCACGGGCACCCCGCCTGTCGGATCTCCCCCCGGGGCGACCCGGAGGATCCAACACACCGGCGATCGATTGCTAATTTAGGAACATGAAAAGATCTTATGATGCAGTGCATCGTGAGCCGCGCTGAGGCGTTCCGGTTGGACGCCTTATTTTTCGTGTCTCTAAATACTTGACCCTGAAACGAAGGTTTTGTAAATTTTTGGGTGATGCGAGCCGGGTTTTCCTGCAAGATGGACAGTTCCCGCGAGCGTTCGTGATTCTCGCAGTCGGTGAAGTCGGAGCGTTTCTGCTGCCCGAGAGATTCTCAACGACGAGGGTAATGCTGTGATTTCCTTGGCCCAACGCGTCCGTGACTTCAGGTATGCCAAAGGATGGGGACCGGATGAGCTGGCGAGCCGGGCCGAGATTTCCCGGACGGCCCTGTATCAAATCGAGAGCGGGAAGACGGGATTGCCGAGAGCCGGGACCCTGAGGCGAATCGCCGTGGCGCTGGACGTCTCGATGGACGACCTGCTCGGCCATCTCGACGGCTCGCCGCATCTGGCCGGCAACTCTCAACCCCAGGTACGGCCCGTGCTTGACCACGCGGCGGTGTCCGGGCGCCCCCGCGACGTGGAGAACTGGCTGCCGTCGGAGGGCTTGCCGCTCACCGTCCCCGGCCAATCCGCCTACTCCGGCTACGCCCCCCACCAGCAGGCCCGCGACGAGCTCCGGGCAGACGACCAGCGCCCGACCCAGGACCTGCTGCGAATACGCCCGGCAGCCTCCCCGGACTCGCTCCTGGTCCGCGAGGGCGAGCTGATGTCCAAGCTGCACGACCTGCTCCATTCGCCCCTCGGCCAGGGGATCGCACGGATCATCGAGGAGCTTCATCAGATCCTCCCCAGGTCCCGGAATCTCCCCTGAAGCGGAAAAATCCCGCCGCGGGGGCATTTCATCGGGTAGATTTCCTCAAGGAATCTCTCCGGGAATCCGAGCGACGCCCGGCGTCGCTCCGCTGCCCCTCTGCACCCCGAGGCGGACCCATGGACCTGCGCGGACGGTCGTTGCTCCGTTTTGCCCTCATCCCTCCCCTCGTCGCGTTGCTGTTGCCGAATCCGCCGACGCGCGGCCAGGAATCATGGTCGTCGGGCGGGCCCCCGCCGATCGCCTCGGCCCCGGTCGTTCGCTGCCGGCCCGCGGAGCCTCCCCCACTCGGGACCTTCGAGCCGACCCCCTACGTCATGGTCCGCGGGAGCTGGCCGGCGGCGGGCGGCTACTCTCCGCTTCAGGTCTTCGGCGACCAGTCGATGTCCCTCTACGGCCCGCTCTCGCCCTTCCGGCCCGCCTCCGCACCGGTCACCACCTATGTCCGTGGCTACGACGGACGCGTTTACGCGAACCGCGGCACGTCCTCGTCCACGCCCAACCTGCCCTCGCTCTCTCCCGTGGTCTACCCGACCCCGGCGAACTACTATTACGGCCCGCGGGTCAACCGGACACCGCCGTCCTGGTCCAGCGGCATGAACTGGATCGATCAGAATTGATCGTCGCGGGAGGGGCGTTGCGTCCAGGGCGCACGGTGCATCGCCACGTTCCCATGGATTCTGGGCAGCTTCGGCACACTCCTCCTGGAAGTCGGCGGGGTCCGTCGATTTAGAGCCTCACGGCTGCCGGGGATTCACCCGGTTCAACGCCGCGTCCATGGGGTCGGTGCGAATCCGTTGGGAACGTCGATGGGGGCGGGGTAATTCCCCACCCCTCGGGGGTGTCGTCTCGATGCGGGGCCTCGATTGGAGAGGTCCCCCGAGGCACCCGGGGATCGTCGTGACGCCGCGGCCCTGGCGTGTCCTGCTGTTCCTGCGAGGAGGGCACTCGCGAGGCGACTTCCCGACCTGCCGGGAAGCCGGAATCGTCGTCGGCCGTCCGCGACCCGATGCGGGCATCGCGCGACACACCTCTCCCGGATGCCTGACGGAGTCCGCTCCATGGCAACAAGTCCTGCGCTCGGACGGCTGACGAACTGGCTGGGGATCCTGGGGCTCCTCGTCGGCGATCCGGAGGACCGGGGATGCACGGGCGATCGGGGCCCGTGCCCCCATTGACGACCGGCCCTTCCGCCGTCGCCGATGACGCGATGAGGGACCTGAGCCTGGAGCGCGAGGGCCTTCACGCCGACGACCCGCACGAGGAGTTGCGCCGATTGAGCCTGTGATGGGTCGAGCAGGACCGTCGCTGAGCCCGCACGCCCGGCCAGGGAGCCCTCGTCCGCCTCTGCGAGCCGAGCGATCGGCGAGCCCATCCCCATCCCTCGCGATGAAGCAACGCGTCCGGCTCGGCCCCTCAGGTGTGCCGTCGCGCCGATCAGCCCGCCTCGCGCGGGACGGCCGAACCCGGCGGCCTGACCTCGCGGACCCTCGCGTAGTCGCCGCCACGTGACGAGGGGCCCGACGCGCCACCGCGCCCATCCCGGCCGTCCACAGGTCGGGCGTGGGCCCCGGTCCGCTCCCGTCGCCGCCCGATGGGGCGAAAAAGAGACCCTTGGTCACAAAGGAGACTTCGGCGAGCAATGGTCTACGGCACATGTGGGCATTTCAGGGCACGAGTCCCTCGCGGGAGAAGATGATCGATGGCTCTCAGTTCGATGCGCTTCGCCTTCGACGCACGCCTGCAGCAGGTGGCGGAGAACAACCCGACGATGAAGCGGGGCGAGACCGGAGAATCGGTGGCGTCGGTGCAAAGCGCTCTGGTGGACCTCGGGTACAGCATGCCGATCACCACCAACAACGGGCGCAGGCAGCCCGACGGGATCTTCGGCCAGGAGACCGAGAACGTCGTCCGGCAGTACCAGAGGACCGAGGGGCTGTCTCCCGACGGGATCGTCGGCAGGTTCACGATCGCCTCGCTCGACGAGGCGATGCGGGCCCAGGAGGAGGCCCTGATCCCCAGCTCGGGTTTCGGGGGGCCCCTCCTGGGCAGCGTGATCAAGGCGCCGGCGACGCAGAAGAAGATCAGCTTCGTCATCGTGACCGAGATGAACGCGCCCTGGTTCGGCTGGGCGAAGCAGATCAAGAAGACGCTCGGCTCGATCGGCGCCGACTTCGTCGAGATCCCGAACGGGGCCTCGGTCTCGACCGTGGCCAGTCGGCTGAAGAAGGCCGCGACCAAGGCCGGCCCGCGGGGCATCCTGGTCATGAGCGTCGGGCACGGCGGGGTCGTCGACGCCGTCAGCAAGGAGGAGGGCTTCTTCGACCTCGGGCCCAAGGGCTCGTTCCCGCTGGGCGGCATGAACGCGGTCCTGCCGGGCGACCCGATCCCGCCGGGGAAGAAGGTCCACCCGGTGCGTGCCTCGGCCTACTACGACCTCCGCGTCCCCAACAAGATCCTCAAGGGAGGCTTCGCGCCGTCGAGGAAGGACGAGGACGAGGCCAGCGGCGGCCAGATGGCGAAGGTGCGGCTGAACAACTTCAAGCAGTACATGGACGTCTGCGACACCTTCAAGAAGACCGGCCTCGCCTGCGTCGTCCTCTTGACCTGCAAGGTCGGGGCCTCCTCCGGCTTCATCAAGCGCGTCCGCCAGCAATGGGGCACGCCGATCGTCGGCTACAACCGGCGGGTCGTGGGCCAGGAGCAGGAGAGCGGGCGCACCCGCATCTTCCTCGAGGGCGACGCGCCGGGGAAGGGGACGAACATCGCCTTCGGCGAGTTCTTCGTCCCGATGGGCCCGGGCATGGTCGCCTTCCCCTGACCCCGTCGTCCGGGCGGCCGGATCGGCGCCGGGCGTTCCCGGCGTCGATTCCGGCCGGTCCTGAGACGGGTGGGCGACCATCGATTCGGAGCGGAGAGGGAGGGACTCAGACCCGGGGCCCGCTCGGAACCTTCTGGCCATCCACTTGTTCCGGGAGACTCAACACCATCGGGATTCGCGGCTCCACGCTCGCTCATCGAGAACCGCGCCGGTTCCATAAGCGTGGTGGGGCTATGCTCGCCGGCCAGGTCGCTCCGCCCCGAATCGAGTGACGCGCTGAATCAGCCTCCGGAGTGCGACCAGGGCCGAGCCTCGCGGCCGGGGTGCCCGACGGGGCGCAGCGCGAGGGGAGCCGGTGAAGGGGCGTGCCTCCGCCTGGTAGCCGGTCGCCAGGAGATGGGTCACCATCACGCAGGCCGCATTCGGATTTCGCGTATGGACCACGAAGCGCGCGGCCGCGAGATGAGGTCGGGGCTCCGCGACGATCCAGCGGACGACGGCCATCCCGCAATCCTCGCGTTCGAAGTCCACGCCCCGCTCGCCGCCGAGGTCGTGATCGAGGTGGACCTCATCCCACGTCTCCTCAAGGCACCGAAGGCATTCCTCGACGGTCTGGACCCAGATCGCCTGTGGAAAGGAGCGGAGGAACTCCCCCGCCCGCTCCGGATCGTCGTCAAGGAAGAGGAGCCGAGTACAGGGCCGCGCGCGTGGCATCATGGGAGGTCCCTTCGCCCGGTGTGTCGAGGACCTTCAGCGGCCCGAGATTCGGGAGCGGATCGCCCGCCGCGGCGGCCGGCTCCGACCGGCTGCTTCGCGACGACCGATACTCCGGGAGGAGTTCCTCCAGCCGGGCGATGACCGCCTCGGGCGATCCATCGACGACGCGGCCGAGCTCCTCGATGATCGCCAGGACTTCCCCCCGCCCGCACCTGCGGTGGCGGGCCACCTTGATCTTCGGATGCCTCGTCGGGAGCGGCTCCTCCGCACGGTCGTAGAGCTCTTCGTGGAGCTTCTCGCCAGGGCGAAGTCCCGTGAAGACGATTTCGATGTCCCTCCCGGGCTCCATGCCGGAGAGGTGGATCAGGTCGCGTGCCAGGTCGAGGATGCGGACCGCCTGCCCCATGTCCAGGACGAGGATCTCCCCGCTGCGTCCCAGGGCGCCGGCCTGGAGGACGAGCTGCGCGGCCTCCGGGATGGTCATGAAGTAGCGGGTCATCTCGGGGTGCGTGACCGTGACCGGGCCCCCCCGTCGGATCTGCTCCTGGAACAGCGGGACGACGCTCCCGTTGGATCCCAGGACGTTGCCGAACCGGACCGTCACCAGCCGGGTCAGCGACTCCTCGCCGAGCGACTGCACGTACATCTCGGCCAGCCGCTTGCTCGCGCCCATGACGCTTACCGGATGGACGGCCTTGTCCGTCGAGATCATGACGAGGACCTTCACGCCCGCCCGGATGGCCACGTCGACGAGGACGCGGGTCCCGAAGACGTTATTCTTGATGGCCTCGCCCGGACATGCCTCCATCATCGGGACGTGCTTGTGCGCCGCGGCGTGGAAGACCACCTCGGGCGAGGTTCGCGCCATGCAGGCCCCGAGCTGGGATTCATCCGCCACGCTGGTCAGGCAGGTCACGATCTCCGTGCCCCCGGACCGTTCCCGGAGCGCCTTCTCGGCGTAGAACAGCCCGTTCTCCGAGAGGTCGAGGAGCACGAGCCGCCGGGGGCGATAGCGGAGCACCTGCCGGCAGAGCTCCGAGCCGATGCTGCCCGCGGCCCCCGTCACGAGGACGACGCGGTCCCGGAGGACCTGCCCGATGGACTCGCCGTCGAGGTGGACGGGCTCGCGATGGAGCAGGTCCTCGACGTTGACGTCGCGGGGCTGGATCGTCACGGTGCCGTTGAGCAGGGCGTCGAACGCGGGCACGACCTGGACCTTGACCTTGGCCGCCGCGGACTCGCCGATCAGCACGCGGAGCTGGGCCGAGGACACCGCCGGCGTCGGGACGAGGACAGATCCCACCCGGTGCCGGGCCACGATCGGCGCCAGCTTGCTCGGGTCCCCGAGGACGCGGATACCGGCCAGTGTGCAGCCGTGGAGCCGGGGGTTGGGATCGACGATCCCCGCGACCCGGATCCCCAACCAGGGCTGGCGATGGATCTCGCGGACGAGCGCCTCGCTGGCTGGGGAAGCCGAGAGCACCAGCACCCGCTCCTGGGAGCCGCCGGCCAGGAGCGGATAATACCTCTCCCGGACCAGCCTGCTGCCGCCTCGGAGCACCCCGAGGACCAGCACCGCGAGGATGCCGTCGATCAGGACAACGGAGCGGGGGACCGGGGAGCCGAGGAGCCAGAGGTTCGCGGCGAAGAGCAGCATCGAACTGAGGGCGATCGCCTCGCTGAGCTGGATCAACTCCACGAACCCGGCGCACCGCCAGAGGCCGCGATGGGCCCCCAGCAGGAAGCATGAGCCGATTTGAAGCGCGAGCACAAGGGGGAGCGTGCGCAGGGCCACCGAGTGATAGTGGAGCGGCACGGTGCCGTCGAAGCGGACCTCGTAGGACAACAGGTACACGACGCTCAGGACCACGGCTTGCAGCCCGACGAGTTGCAGCGTCCTCGCCCGCACCGTGGGTGACCAGAGGCCGGCAGCCGAGGAGAGCCGGCGGCTGGCACCGGAAATCCAGGACCGTGCAGGGTCGCCGAGGGTCGGCGTCGGGTCAAGGGACGTGACGACGCGGACGTCGGTGGCACTCATCTAGCTCGTCTCCCCGAGGTCGGTGGTCGCTGGCACCTGACGGTACTCCACCTTCCCTGGTTGACGTCACAGTCGTCCGTGGCCCTAAGCTCGATCGCTGGGACATCTGAGGGTTGCTTACTCATAACTAAACCATGGAAATCATAACAGCAAGATCGTCCCAATTTTTCTCAAGTCCCCAGATCACCTGCTTGACCCAGCATGCTACGGCTCTTAGAGTATTCGAGGGTGGTCAACACAGATAACTGATTCTTTTTTTGTGAATCAGTTGTCGAGTCCTCGCGTCTTGACCTGTCCAACGGTCAAATCCCGGGCCAACTCGCATGCCCCGTCTCTCGTCCGATCTGAGGGGCGGGGTGGCGCGGAAAGGCCTGGCCTCTCGGCCGGGAAAAGGAGGTGGTGTTCCGACCCAAGTCGATCCGGTGGCCGACGGGATGCAGTCCCGGTTTGCCTCCGGCCGTGCACATCACCAGACCAACGAGGCAACTCATGAAATCGACGTCTGGACGCAACTGGACTACCGCGTTCGCCGGCCTGCTCCTCCTCTGGAGTTGCCAGCCGACGTTCGCGGCCCCGCAGAGGGACCGGCCCACGGACCGTGAGCGGTTCGGGCAGTTGATCGCGCTGCGATCTCGGCCCGCAACGGGGGCATCGACGGTCGCCCGGCCGATGGCCAGCGGCCGAATCGACGACCCCTACTCCAAGCAGGGAGTCGATGCCTTCAATCGGCGCGTGCTCAGGCAAGGGCGAATTCCTCCTCGGATTCCGCCTTCCCTCCTGATCAATCCCAGGCCCGTCAGCGTGGAGCAAACGAAGAGCTTCCGGGAGGCTTACATCCTGTCGCTCTACCGCTTCCGTGGCCTGAGGCAGGGCGGCAACGCCGGTGGGGTCTTCTTCACGCCGCCATCGGGTACGCCCTACTTCCCCGTTTCCCCGGTCAACATCTTCAACTACTTCCCGGTCTACCGCGTCCCGTGATCGCCAGGTCCACTCCTGGTCCTCACGGGGTCGCGGCCATGCAATCCCCTTCGAATCCGACTCACTTGAACGACCGAACATGATGTCGCGGTGAGCCGGAGGGCCGGAGGGCTCGGCGGCCGCCGGCCCTCCCGTACAGGCTCATGGGCCTCCTGCCCGACCGGGGAGCCACCTCCCGTGCCGGACGAAATCCCGCTGGTCCGTCGTCTCCGATCGATTTCCGAGTGCCTCCTGATTTCCATGGCCTGCCTCGCTCCCTGGGCGTTTGGTTCGGTTGAGGCCTGGGCTCAGTTTCTGCTGGCTTCGGGCCTGCTCCTCGTGACTGCCCTGCGCCTTCTGACTGGCTGGCTCTCGCGGACGCCTCGAGCGACCCGGCTCCTCTCCGTCCCGGGCGCGGCGATGGCCGGGATCGTGATCCTGGCACTCTTGCAGTCGTACGCGCTGCCCGGTCGGCTTTCCGGGTGGATCGGCCCGCAGATTGAGCGTACCCGAGCCGGGTTGGCGCCAAGCGGACCCCAGTCGCTGATCGACCGAGGCGCCGGGGTCGTCGAACCGCCGGATGTGGCGGCCTGCCTGGAGCCCGAGGCCACCCGTCACGCCGCCGCCCAGGTCGCCGCAGTCTGGATCCTCTTCCACTGTGCTGCCGGGCTCGGTGCAACCTACTCCGGGCTGCGGAGGTTCGGACTGGCGATCGCCGTCAACGCGACGCTGCTTTCTCTCTTCTCGCTGATCCAGGCGCTAGCCTGGGACGGGAAGATCTACGGGCTGAGGCCCTCGCCGATCAGCAACCGCTGGTACACGGGGGGGCCTTTCGTCTGCCACAACCATCTGGCCGCCTACCTGAACCTGGGCCTGGGTTTCGGCCTCGGCGCCCTGATGGCCGCGCTGCAACCCGGCGCGTCCGGCTCTCGCGGGAGGGACGAGCGGGGCCGCTTCCTCTGGGCCGCTTACGCGGTGGCCGTGATCCTCGTCGGGCTGATCGCGAGCCACTCGCGGGGCGGATTCCTGGCGATGCTGGCGGCGGGTGGGGTCACCTTCCTCGTCCTGCGCCCCAGGGCCGTCAAGCTCCACCTCGGGCTGCTGGCAGTCGCCCTGATCGTGCCGATCTTCCTGCTCGCGATCGGGACGGACTCGCCGTTCCAGCGGCTGGCGACGATCTCGGAGGCCGCGGAGAGCGGGCTCAACGGCCGCGCGTCGCTCTGGCTCTCCGCGATCCGCGCGTGGGCCGAGCGGCCCGTCCTCGGGGCGGGCCTGGGGAACTTCGAGGTCGCCGTCTCTCCGGCCCTCGACCGCGACCTGGGCGTCACCTTCCAGCACGCGGAGAACGAGTACCTGGAGATGGCCGTGGAGGGCGGGCTCGCGGGACTGCTGCTGCTCCTGCTGGTCGTCGGAGGCGTCGCCGCGACGGGCTACAAGGCCCTCTCCGCGGCCGGCTCGGCGAGGGACCGTGCCTGGATCCTCGGGGCGCTCTTCGGGATGTTGGCCCTGGCCGTGCAGTCGATGGGCGATTTCCCCTTGCACATCCCCGGCATCGCCGTGACCGCGGTGATCCTGGCCGCCTTCCTCTTCGGGCTCGGGAAGGATCCGCGCCGGGAGCGAGGCCCCGATCCGGGTCGAGCGCTTCGCGGGTTCAGGGTGCCGGCTGTCTCGGACCTCGTCCTCTGCGGCCTCAGTGTGGTGATCGTCGCCCACGAATACGGTTTCGCCCGGGCGGAGGCGGCCATGGCCGGGGCGGGATTCCCCATGCCGGGGGCCGCGATCCCCGGATCGAACCCCGGCCCCGGCGACCGGCGTGAGCTGGAGCAGGCCCGGGACGGGCTCCGTCAGGCCCTCGCCTTCCGGCCCGACTCCCACGACGCCCACTTCCGCCTCGGCCTGGTCGAGTTGAAGCTGTACAGCCTCTCGGCGGAGGAGATGCTCTCGCCGCCGGACGACGAGGGCGCGGATGCCAACCAGGGCGCGAGTGCCGAGCCCGGCCCGCGTGCCGAGGAGGGCGCGGAGGCCTCGCTGAAGGCCGACCCACTCTGGCTCCTGGGCGCGGTCCACTCGGCGGAAGCGGGGGACATGGAAGGGACCGGCGGGCTGCTCGCCCACGCCCCGATCCGCGATCACCTGGTCCCCGCCGCGCGGAGCCTGCTCGAGGCCAGGCGTTGCGGCCCGTTCCGCGCCCCGGTCCATGCGCACCTCGCGAGCGTCGATTACCTGCTGGACCAGGGGGAGGACGCGCGGGTCCATCTCGAGCGGGCCCTGCGGCTGGCGGGGTCGAATGCTCACGTGCTGGCACTGGCCGGTGTTGTCGCGGTGCAGGTCGGGGCGCTCGACCTCGCGGCCGAGAGCTGGCGGCGGTCGCTGCTCACGGGGATCGGCGACTGGCGGGAGATCGCCGACATGGCCAGGGAGGTCCTCGGCCCCGACGAGATCCTCGAGCGGGTCATCCCCCCGGGCCGGAGCTTCGAGATCTGGTTCGCGGACCTGCTCTACACCGAGCCCGAGGATCAGGAGGTCCGGTCCCGGTTCCTGAGGGCCTCGCTGGAGCGTGTGGCCGGGAACGCCGACCTCGCGCCCGCCGAGCGGTCCTGGCTCCAGGGGCAGGCCTCGGCGCGTCTGGACGAGCGGGATCAGGCCCGCAAGCACATGCAGGCGGCGCTTCGGCTCGAGCCGCGCCGGAGTCCGTGGCGGCTCGAGTACGTGACCTGGCTGCTGGCGTGGGGGCAGGCGAAGGAGGCGCATACGCAGGCGCGAATCGGCGTGGAGCTCGACCCCTATCACGGCGGCCTCCGAAATGCACTGGCGAGTGCCGTCGACGCGCTGGCGAGGGGCTCCCCGGAGCCGGGGCGCAGGCGGCCGCGGGCGGACACGGCCGGGGCCGGGAAGCGGTCGGAATTCACGACGCGACTGGGCACGAGGCGCTGAACACCCGCAACTTGACGGAGGGACCAGACGATGCCCGAGATCGCCCAGGAGGCCGCCCGGTCGGGAGATCCCCACGAGTTCCTCGACGAGTTGCGGAACTCCGTGATCATGCTCCGGCGGCGCTGGAGGATCGTCGCGGTCTCGGTCCTGGTCTGCGTGACCTTCGCCGTCCTCTACCTGGCGGGCGCGCGGCGATACTATCAGGCCACGACCCGGGTGCTGATCCTCCAGCAGGGCGGGCGGCCGCTCAACGTCGGCAGCAACGACACCACGCACGTCGTCGAGCCGACGGACGACCTGCTGGCCACCCACGGCATGATCGTCTCCAGCCCGCTGGTCGTGGGCCGCGCCATCCAGGCGATCGGGCGGGAGGACCTGCCGACGCTGGCCGAGGCGGAGGACCCGGTCAAGGCCGCGGTGAAGCTCCTCAAGGTGACGCGGCCGGACCGGATGGCGCGCATCCTCGAGATCAGCTTCCAGGCGTATTCCCGCGACGAGGCGCTGCGGATGGTCGACGCCGTCACGGAGAGCTACCGGAAATTCCTGGAGGACACCTACCAGAAGAGCAGCCACGAGGTCGTCTCGCTGATCCGGCGGGCGCGAGACGACCTGGGGAATGAGCTCACGGAGCTGGAGGAGAAGTATGCCAAGATGCGCGAGCAGAGCGCGGTCCCCCTCGCCGACAGCGCGGGGAATTCCTACCTGACCAAACGACTCGAGCGCTGGGACCAGGCGCTGGTGGAGACGGCGATCAAGTCGACCGTGATGAAGGCCCAGCTCGCGCTGGGCAAGGAGCTCGCCTCGCGGGGGACCGAGCTCTGGGCCATCGCGCACGCCGTCAGCCAGCTCGGCGGCGACGCGAGCAGCCTCACCGCCACGATGACGGCGAGGACCACCTACAACGGCGCGATCGATTACGTCCGGCAGCTCGAGCAGGAGCAGCACCAGCTCGCCGAGCGTCACGGGCCCCAGCTCTCCAAGGTGCAGGAGCTCCAGGAGCAGATCACCCGGGTGAAGCAGCGGACCAGGGATGCGCGGGCCCGGATGGAGGCGTTCGAGGTCCGGGACCTGCTCGATTCCCTGGCGCAGGGCCTCAGGTCGGTCGACGGGATGCGGGCGGAGCTGGTTGCGGCCCTGGAAGGCAGCCGGTCCGAGGTGAAGCGGGTCGAGCTCGACATGCTCGAGGAGGAGAGCCTCCGCGACAAGCTCGAGCGGCAGCGAGCCCTGTTCAACACGGTCGTCGATCAGCTCAAGCAGGCCCAGTTCATCAGCGATTTCAGCACGATCAGCTCGGAGACCATCGAGCCGGCCAACGCCCTGCGATACCCGGTCTACCCGCGCAACCTGATGACCCTGGTCGCGGCGGTCCTCGTCGGGGCCATGCTGGGCGCCGGGCTGGCGGCGGTGGTGGATCGCTTCGACCAGCGGATCCGCTCGATCGAGGAGCTGCGCCGGGCGCTCGGCCTGCCGGTGCTGGGGCAGGTGCCCTACCTCACGCCGAGCCAGGCCGCGGCGGCCGGCCAGGTCGGCCTGATCGGCCGCTCGATGCCGCACTCCCCGTGCGCGGAGGCCTATCGCGCGATCCGCACGAACCTGGAGTTCCTCCGCCGCAACCGCACCGTCCGGGTGATCCTCGTGACCAGCCCGCACTCGGGCGACGGCAAGAGCACCGTGGCCAGCAACCTCGCCGTCGGGATGGCCCACCTGGGGCGACGCGTCCTGCTCGTCGATGCCGACCTCCGCAAGCCGAATCAGGATCGGATCCACGGGCTGCCTCGGCTCCGGGGCCTCACGCACGTGGTTCGACGGCTCCTGCCCCTGGGCCGCGTGGTCCAGCGGACCTCGGTGGAGAACCTTGACCTCCTGACGACCGGCCCGCAGGTCCCCAACCCCGCCGAGCTGCTCATGTCGCCGGGCATGGGGGAGTTCCTGGACGAGGCGCGTGCCGCCTATGACCTGGTGATCATCGATTCGTCACCGATGCTCGCCGTCACCGACGCCTCCGTGATCGGCTCGAGCGTCGATGGTGTCCTCCTCGTCGTCTCCCTCAACGGGCTCAGTCACACCGACGTGGAGAGGACCAGGGAGCTGCTCGAGGCGATGGGAGCCTTCGCGCTGGGCGTGGCCATCAACCAGGTCCGGCGCGACAACGGGGGCTATGGATACGGTTACGGCTATGGGGACACCGAGGCCGAAACGCCGGACAATGAGACCGACTCGACCCGAGACGATCCGGAGGCCCGGGAGGACCCGGCTTACCGGGGCAACGGACACGCGGACGCCCCGGGGCCCGCTGAGGGCCCCGGCTGAACGACACCGCTTCGCATCGCCTCAAGGAGCTCCACCCATGCGCCTCTTCCGGATGTGCGGAATCGCCGCGAGCCTGGCTCTGATCGCCGCAACCACTGCCGCGGACGACCTTCCCTCCAGGTCGGCGGACGTGGTCCTGCTCCGCCAGTGTGCGATCGACTACGAGCGGACCGCGACCCTCGGGACCAACCAGGCCGGTGTCCTGCAGAAGTCCGAGGTCAAGATGGGCGACCGGGTCAAGGCCGGGCAGATCATCGGCCGCATGCAGGACGAGGACCTCCGGGCCGACCTTGAGCACCGCAGCGCCGTCGCCGCCAGCGACGTCGAGGTGCGCATGGACGAGAAGACGTACGAGTGGTCCGCGATGAAGCTCAAGATGCTCGAGAACCTCCGCCAGAACAAGTACACCAGCGAGGAGGAGTATCGCCTCCAGAAGCTGGCCGCGGAGAATGCGAAGCTCGCCGTGGAGGAGGCCAGGAATCGCCGCCACCTGGCCTACCTCCAGCTCCGCATCGCCGAGGCGGGCGTGCGGATCCGCCAGTTCGTCAGCCCCATCGACGGGGTGATCGTGGAGATCCTCAAGACCGAAGGGGAGTCGATCAACTTCAACGACCCCGTGTTCCGGATCGTTGATCCTTCCCTGCTTCGCGTCACGGGGGCCGTCGACGTCGCCGATCTCTGGCGCGTCCGGCCGGGCGACCTGGTCCACATCAGCCCGGACATCGGGGGTGCGGACCTCCCCATCGAGCATCGCGAGTTCCCCGGCCGGATCACCTTCGTCTCGCGCCAGATCGACCCCGCCACCCAGACCTGCTCGGTGATCGCCCAGGTGGAGAACCGGGAGGAACTCCTGCGTGCCGGGCTGCGATGCACCATGTCGATCACGCCTGGGTCGGCGCCGAAAGAGGGAAAGGCGGCCGAAGCCAAGGCCGAGTCCAATCGCGGCCCCAGGGGCTCCGCCCCGCTCGCTCCGGGACCGGCGCGGGTGGCGGGCGACGTGCCCAAGGCCTCCCCGCCTCAGTTGAAGTCAGACCTGTGAGTCCGTGAGGCCGGCGCGCCTGCAAGGCCCCGCCCCATGGCGATCGTCGAGGCTGCCTGAGTCCGTGGCCCGTTCACCAAAACCGCCTCCTGAACCGGAGACCTCCCTTGATCCGAACCACGACGGCCATGCGGATCCCGCTGTCTCAGCCCTCGATCGATGCGGATGACGTCGCGGCGGTGCTCGGCGTGTTGCGCACCCCGACACTGAGCATGGGCCCGAAGGTGCGCGACTTCGAGCGGGCCATGGCGAGGTACGCGGGCGCGGCCGAGGCGGTGGCCGTGAACAGCGGCACCAGCGGCCTGCACCTCTGCCTGGCGGCGGCCGGGGTGGGGCCCGGCGACGAGGTCATCACGACCCCGTTCAGTTTCGTCGCCTCGGCCAACTGCGCCCTCTACCAGGGGGCACGGCCGGTCTTCGCCGACATCGACGAGGACACGCTCAACATCGACCCGCAGCAGGTCGAGGACCGGATCGGGCCCCGGACGCGAGCCCTGCTCCCCGTGGACGTCTTCGGCCAGCCGGCGCCCATCGAGCGGCTCCTGGAACTCGCCGCGCGTCGTGAGCTGGTCGTGATCCGCGACTCGTGCGAGGCCATCGGCGCCGAGCGGCAGGGGTTGCGGATCGGCAGCGAGGGCCTGGCCACGGTGTTCGCCTTCTACCCCAACAAGCAGATGACCACCGGCGAGGGGGGGATGATCGTCACGAACGACGTCGAATACAGCCGGATCCTGCGGAGCCTCTGCAACCAGGGTCGCGACGACCACGGAACCTGGATGCGTCATGTGCGGCTGGGGCTACAACTCCAGCTTGACGAGATGAGCGCGGCCTGGGGCTCCTCGCAACTGGGCCGGATCGACTCCATCCTCGACCGCCGCGCGAGGATCGCCGACTGGTACGCCGGGCGCTCGGCGGCCACGAGGCGATCCCTCCACATCGCGGCCGAGACCACCCGGATGAGCTGGTTCGTCTACGTGATCCGGCTGGACCCGCGGGTCGATCGGACCGCCTTGATGGAGGATCTCGAGCGTGATGGCGTCCCGGCGGCCCTACTTCTCCCCGATCCGCTCAGCCGCTGTACCCGCGAGCGATTCGGCCACCGACCGGGCGGCTACCCGTCGACGGGTCGCCCGATCCACCCTCGCGCGCTTCTTCACCGACATGAGTGAAGATCAGGTCGATTACGTCTACGAACGATTGGTCTCCACGTCGAGTGCCTTTGGTCCGGTGATGTGTCCCTCGAGCCAGGCAACACTGGACGGCCAGCGACGACCTCGACCGCCGGGATGCACCGGCGGAGGCGCCCGGCATCGGCGTGCGAGGCGCCGGGGCTCACGTCGCCGATCGTGACCAGCCGTCGCCGGGGCCCGAGCGGCTCTCCATGCCGGGCAATGCCGCCTGGGCGACGGTCGGGAACCTCGCGATCGCCGGCGGGCAGTGGCTCATCCTCGTCGTTCTGGCGAAGCTCGGCAGCCCGAACCTGCTCGGGAGATACGCCCTGGCGCTGGCCGTCACCGGCCCGGTCATGCTCCTGGCCAACCTCCAGCTCCGGAGCCTGCTGGTGGTGGATGCCGCACACCGCCACCCGTTCGGAGAGTACCTGGCCCTGCGGATCGCCACGGCGAGCCTGGCGTTGGTCGCCATCGCGGTCGGTACCCTCGCGCTGGGACAGCCGCAGGATGCTGCGCTCCTCGTTGTGGCAGTCGGGTCGTGGAGGGGGATGGAAGCCATCGGCGAGATCGCTCAGGGCCTCTGCCAGCAGCGAGAGCGGATGGACCTCGTCGCCTGCTCCCAGGTCCTCCGCGCCGTGCTCGCCGTGCTTGCGATGGGGTCGATCCTGGCCTGGACGGGGAGCGTCCTGCTGGGGGCCTGGGCGATGGCCGGCATCGGGACGCTGGTCCTCGTGCTCTTCGATCTCCCCTCGGCGGCCCGGGTCCTCGGCCCGGACGGTCACGCGGCGCTGCGGCCCCGCTGGGAACTCCGGCGTCTCGGGCAGCTCGCGCGCCGGGCCTTCCCCCTCGGGGTCGCCATGATGCTCTCCTCCCTGCTGGTCAATGTCCCGCGGTACGCGATCTCCCATTACGCCGGCGACGACGCCCTGGGCTCGTATGCGGCGGTGGCGTCATTGCTCGTCGTGATCAGCCTCATGACGACCGCCCTGGGCCAATCGGCCAGCCCTCGCCTGGCGGGGTTCGCGGCGCGGGGGCAGTGGCGTTCTTACCACCGACTCCTGTCGCGGCTCATGGTCCTCGGCCTCCTGATCGGGATGACCGGGCTCGCGGCGTCCGAGCTCTGCGGCCGCCAGATCCTGACGATCCTGTTCGACGCCACCTACGCCCGGGACCTGGCGGTCTTCCGCATCGTCATGCTGGCGGCGGCGGTGGCGAGCGTCGCCACGCCGCTCGGTTTCGCGCTCACGGCCGGCGGGCATCATGCCGTCCAGATCCCCTTGCTCGTGGTGGTCACGTCCGGCGTGGCCTGCTGCTCCCGAATCCTGGTGCCCCGGCTCGGCGCAATCGGCGGCGCCTGGTCGCTCGTCGTCGGATACCTCCTGCTCGTCGTCGGCAGCCTCGTAATTCTTGGCGCCGCCGAGCGACGAAGACGGAGGCTCGGATGATGGAGCAGCGCGGCGATCAGCGGCGTCCGTTGAGGGTGCTTCACGTCGTCGGGGGCATGAACCGAGCCGGGGCCGAGACATGGTTGATGGGTGTCCTCCGCTCGATCGACCGTGATCGGTTCGACCTGACATTCCTCGTCCACACCGATGCCGAATGCGACTTCGACCCCGAGATCCGATCGCTCGGCTCCCGCATCATCCCCTGCTCACCCCACACGCGCCCCCTCGGCTACGCGATGAAGTTCATGCGCATCCTCGGGCGGCACGGACCGTTCGACATAGTACATAGTCATGTTCATCATTTTTCAGGGTTCGTGCTCTTCATGGCTCACGGGGCCGGAATCCCGATGCGGATCGCCCACAGCCACAACGACATCAGGGGGATCGAGTCGCAGTCCGGCAAGGCGAGGAAATGCTACTACTCGTTGATGAAGCGCTTGATTCGCAGATATGCGACCCGCGGAGTCGCCTGCAGCGGCGATGCGGCGGCGTCCCTCTTCGGGGCGCGATGGAGCGAGGACCCTCGAAGGCGAGTCATCCACGAAGGAATTGATTGCAAGGCCCTTCGAGGACGCGCTCGATCGGGCGAAGTTGCGGGCCGAGCTGGAGCCTCCCCGAAGGCCTTCACCATCGGCCATGTCGGTCGGTTCAGCGAGCAGAAGAATCATGCCTTCTTGATCGACGTCTTCTCCGCACTCGCCAGGATCGAGCCGGATGCCCATCTGCTGCTCGTCGGCGATGGTGATCTTCGTGCGGATCGAACGCACGGTCGCGGGGATGGGCCTGGCCGGGCGGGTCTCTTTCCTGGGTGCTCGATCGGACGTACCCCGGCTGATGCTCGGCGCCATGGATGCCTTCGTCTTCCCTTCTCGCTACGAGGGCCTGGGACTCGTGCTCATCGAGGCCCAGGCGGCCGGGCTTCCGGTCGTCATCTCCGACGTGATTCCGCAACAGGCGATCGTCTCACCGCCTGGTCCGAAGGCTATCCCTGTCGGATCCGGCGCCGAGATGGGCGGCCACGATCCTGGAGTGCCGCCAACTGGCGGGACAGATCGACCGTGAAGAGCAGTTGGCGATCGTGAAGCGGTCTCCATTCAACATGCAGGCAAGCGTGAGAGAGTTGATGGCAATCTATGGCGGTGGATAAGGTTCCAGGACCTTCGCGGTCGTCAATCTCCTCGACAGGGGAAGATCGACCAGCGATTGAGTTTACCAGAGCAAATGCAGTAATGGGCATGTGTCATTTGGCATGTTCGTCTTCTTCTTCGACGAGCCGAACCGACCGCAGTTCGCCGGGGCTCCCAGGGCATGGGCCGGATCGATGAAGCCGCGTGAATTGATCTACAGACTGCTTGCACTTCGCTGCTCCGCACGGCCCGAGGAGGGATGGACGCGCTCATCCCGGGCCTCGCGGGCGACGCCCGGTGGCCGCAGGACGGACGTCCCGGGCGAGCCTTCCCCGCAGCAGGCGCATTCGCAGGGGAGGGCCTGATGTCGGGCGTCATCGAGTTGGTCGCGTTCGCCTGGGCATCCTGGTGGACCTTCCTCGCCATCAAGGAAGTTGGTGGCGGGGCAGCGGCATTCCATCTTCGTCGTCATGCTGGTCTTCTACAGCTTCTACGTCGTTCCCTTGCTCCTGGACTGTCTCATCAGCAGGCCGCATTCACCGCTATCCGGGTATGCCGAGGCCTGCAACGACGAGGACGACCTCATCGTCTACTGCGCCTTCGTCTCCTTCACGCTCCATTCTGGTACCTCACAGGGATCAGGCGCGACGTCAGTGGCGGTGACGGCCGGTTGTCGCGTGCACCGTGGCAGTCCGCCGCAATCGCTCGCCTCCGCCCGTGTTCATCTTCTTGCTCATCGCGGCAATCCTCGTCGCCATGGCGCCAGATCGGTCGGATTACCTGGAATATGCTTACCACGTCCGGCACGGGTCGTCTTGCAGTCGACCGATTATCACGCCCGCATCGCGCTCCACGCTGCTCTGCGTCCTGGGGGCCGGCGGCCTGGTCCTCGCCTCCGGGATGGTCGGCCCGATGACCCTCTTGTCGATCTTACCCTTCCTGATGCTGGCCTGCTGGGTGAACGGCAAGCGGCACATCGTGGCCTACGCCCTCGGCCTCCTCCTGTTCGCACTCTGGCAAAAGCGGTTCTTCAGCAGCATCGGGCTGATGGTGGCCGGTGCGGGCACGGTGGCGGCGGTCTTGCTCTTCAGCCTCTTCTATCAGACGTTCGTCCGCGGCATCAACTTCAGCGATTCGGGCTGGGCCTACGATAACGTCCGCGTCGACTTCGGCCGGGACGACGCGGTCAAGCTGGCCCTCTTCGCGGAGATCCACCCGAACCGTGCCCGCATCTTGGAGTATCGCGGCCAGTCGCTCCTCTTCTACGCCACCTTCTTCCTGCCGCGGAGCTCGTTCCCGGACAAGCCCTGGCCCCATACGGTCTACCTGACTTCAAGTGCCCTCGGCCTCCGGTCCGCGTACCCGCAGGGCTGGACCGTGCCCACGGGGTGGTTCGATGAGGCGATCGCCAACCTGGGGTGGGCGGGTCTGGTGTTCGGGCCGCTGCTCTTCACTCTCATTTGCCGGCTCGGCGATGGCTGCCGGAGCGAGCTGACGAGGACGCTGACGATCGTCGTCGGCTCGGTGCTCCAGGTCATCCAGCCCTGGGCGAGCAGCCCGGTCGTCGCTCTCTGGCTGCTATCGGTGATCATGGGCCGCCGCTCGCTACGGCGTCGGGTGGACCTGGCCTTCGCGTCGATGGGGGTGGCGGCATGAACCTGGTGGTGACGGTCGAGCAGCGATTCCTCCGGCTGCCGGACGGCTCGTACTGGTCCCCGAACGGATTCGCCCGATCCTTCTGGGACCGGTATCTGGAGGTCTTCGACGGGATCCGCGTCGTCGCGCGTGTCGCCGAGTCCTCATCCGTGCCGACCGGCTGGGAGCGATCCGACGGCCCCGGGATCTCGTTCGCGCCCGTCCCCTACTATGTCGGCCCCTGGCAGTATCTCGTCCGGGCCCTGGGCGTGCGCGACGCCGTACGACGCGCGGTGGGCGCCGCGGACGCTGTGCTCATGAGGGTCGCCTCGCGGATCGCTTCGGTGCTCGAACCCGCCCTCAGCGGGGCGCGGCACCCGTTCGGCCTGGAGGTCGTGGGGGACCCCTACGAGACCTTCGCGCCCGGCGCGGTCCGTCATCCGCTGCGTCCCATCGTGCGCCGCTGGATGACCCGCGAGCTTCGCCGCCAGTGTCGCGCCGCGTGTTCGGTCGCCTATGTCACGGAGCGGACGCTCCAGTCACGCTATCCGGCTTCGGCGGGGACGTTCCTGGCGAGCTATTCCAGCATCGAGCTCGGCCGCGAGGCCTTCGTCGCGGCGCCGCGGCCGTCCAGCCCGGTCCTCGCGCGACCTTCTCTCCTGGCGATCGGTTCCCTCAGTCAGCCCTACAAGGGCTTTGACGTTCTGATCGACGCGATTGCCCTCTGCCGCCTCGGTGGGATCGAGACGGGCCTGGTGATCCTGGGCGACGGCAGGTATCGTACCGAGATCGAGTCGCGCGTGTCGCGGCGGGGCCTTTCGGGAGCGGTCCGATTCGCCGGGCAGGTGCCCCCCGGGGCGGCGGTCCGGGCCGAGCTCGACCGGGCCGACCTGTTCGTCATGCCCTCCCGGACCGAGGGCCTGCCCCGGGCGATGCTTGAGGCCATGGCGCGGGCGCTCCCCTGCGTCGGATCCAGCATTGGAGGCATCCCCGAGTTGCTCCCCGCGGAGGACCTTGCACCGCCCGGCGACGCGGCCGCACTCGCCCGGCTCATCGTCGAGGTGCTCAAGGACCCCGGGCGGATGCAGTTGATGTCGGCACGGAACCTGATGAAGGCCGGCGAGTATCGCGCCGAGATTCTCGCCTCCCGACGGCGTGCGCATTATCGCTATCTGCGAGAACGGACCGAGGCCTGGTTGGGGCGCGGGGGGGGCGAATGAGGGTCCTGCACCTGCTCAAGACCTCGGTCGGGGCGACCTGGGCGTTGCGGCAGGTCCGGGAGCTCGTCCGCCTCGGCGTCGAGGTCCATGTCGCGCTGCCCCCCGGCGGTCCACTCCTCCCGGCGTACCAGGAGGCCGGCGCCACGGTGCACGCCGTCGATGTGGCCCTGCCCATCGGACGGATCCACCGATGGCCATCGGTGTTGCGAACCCTTCGCGGGCTCGTCTCCGGCGTCCGTCCCGACCTGATTCACAGCCACTTCGTCGCGACCACGTTGAGCATGCGCATCGGCCTCGGGCCGGGACACGACGTGCCGAGGATCTTCCAGGTCCCCGGCCCGCTCCACCTGGAGCACCCGTTCTTCCGCCGCGCGGAGATCGGCCTGGCCGGCCCCCGCGATTCCTGGGTGGCGTCGTGTCGCTGGACGCGGGACCGCTACCTCGCCTCGGGGATCCAGCCCGAACGCGTCTTCCTGTCCTACTACGGGATCGACGTGGCCGCATTCAGATCCGCGGAGGCGGGCAAGTTGCGCAGGGCCATCGAGGCCCCGCCCGGTGCCAGGTTGGTCGGCATGGTGGCCTACTTCTATGCTCCGAAGCGTTACCTCGGCCATCGTCGAGGCATCAAGGGGCACGAGGACTTCATCGACGCGCTGGCACTCTGCCTGCGGCGACGTGACGACCTTCTCGGCGTGATCATCGGAGGGCCCTGGGAAGGCGCGTCGGCCTACGAGCGCCGCGTACAAGCGTACGGCCAGAGGCGGTTGGGAGACCGGATCCGCTTCCTGGGCCCCCGCAGCGACGTCGCCGACCTGTATCCGGGACTGGACGTCGCGGTTCATCCCTCGCTCTCCGAGAACGTGGGCGGCGCCGTCGAATCGCTCGCGCAGGCCGTCCCCACGGTCGGGACTGCCGTGGGGGGCCTCCCCGACCTGATCATACCGGGCCGGACGGGATGGCTCGTGCCCCCGCGCGATCCGCCCCGCCTGGCCGAGGCGATCCTCGAGGCGCTCGCGGAACCGGAGCGCGCGAAGGCCATGGCCACAGCCGGCCAGGCCCTGGCCACGAGCCTCCTGGATGTTCGCCGGAATGCCGCAGAAATCCTGGAGATCTACGAGCGCGTCCTCGGCCGGGACTGCGGACGATCCGAGGCGCGGGCAGCCGAGGTGGACCCGAGCAGGCGACCGCCTCCGCCGAATGGGGAGCGGCCCGCGACCGTCTGGACGGCCCCCCCCACGCCGCGGGGCGACGGCAATCTCCGCGCCTGCACGTCGGCCCCCTCGCCAACGCTCGCCATCGGAGAGACTCAAGTCTCCGGGAGTCGGCGAGCCGGGGCCAATCACATGCAGCGGCTGATCAAACGATGTCTCGACATCGCGCTCTCGCTCGCCGCGCTTCTGCTGCTCGCTCCCGTGATGGCCGCGGTGGCGGTCGCCATCTTCCTGGAGATGGGTCGCCCGGTGTTCTTTCGGCAGGTCCGGCCGGGCTTCCGCGCGCGGCCGTTCGTGCTGATCAAGTTCCGCAGCATGCGGAACGACGCCGACGCCGACGGGAGGCTCCTCCCCGATGCACAGCGGCTCACGCGGCTCGGGCGCTTCCTGCGACGGACCAGCCTGGACGAACTCCCGCAGCTCTGGAACGTCCTGAAGGGGGACATGAGCCTCGTCGGCCCGCGCCCCTTGCTGACGGAGTACCTGCCGCTCTATTCTCCGGAACAGCGGCGACGCCACGAGGTCAGGCCGGGCATGACGGGGCTGGCCCAGGTGAGCGGCCGCAATCACGCCGGCTGGGATGAGCGGTTCCGGCTGGACGTGTGGTACGTCGATCACTGGAGCCTGTGGCTGGATCTCAAGATCCTGTGCCGGACGGTCCGCACGACGATCGTCGGCGCGGGGGCCGAAGCGGGGCCCAGCGGCGAGACGATGTCTCCGTTCCGCGGCTCGGTCGAAAGGGCCACATGATGGGGGTCTGGATCCTGGGGGCGCGGGGGCAGGCCAAGGTGGTCATCGATTCGATCCGCTCGGCTCGCGGCCACGAGATCGAGGGCATCCTCGACGACGACGCGAGCCTTCATGGCAGGTCGCTCCTGGGAATCGCCATCCAGGGCCCGATCACCCCCGAGTCGATCGATCGCCTCCGCATCCGCCACGCCGTCATCGCGATCGGCTCGAACCAGGCCCGCGAACAAATCGCGGAGAGGCTCTCGGGCCGGGTGGGCTGGCCCACCGTGGTCCATCCGCGCGCGTCGCTCGCCTGCGGCGTCGTCCTGGGCGAAGGGACCGTCGTCTTCGCCGGCGCCGTGATCCAGCCGGACGCCACCATCGGACGCCACGTCATTATCAACACTTGTTGTAGCGTTGATCATGAGTGCCTCGTCGGAGATTTCGCTCACATCGCCCCGGGCGCACACCTCGCCGGGAACTGCGAGGTCGGGGCGGGCGCACTGCTGGGAATCGGATGCAGCGTCATCCCCGGCCGGACGATCGGCGCCGGGGCCGTCGTCGGCGCGGGCGCCGCGGTCGTCTCCGACATCCCGCCGCGAGTGACCGCCGTGGGCGTGCCGGCTCGCTGGAGCTGACGATCGCACCCGGCCCGAGAAGGGGACACCATCCCGTGTCCTGGTCCTTCCCGCGTGTCCCCACTGTCACCTCGTCGGCTCCCCACGGTTGAGATCGGGTGCAGCCGTGATCTCGATTTCGCCCTGGAATGCCCGGGGAATCCTCACCGACACGCGGGCGGAACCCGGCGCGACGGTGCGTCTCGCCTTGCCCCCGATCGTCAGGCGGTAGGACTGGCCGGCTCTCACCCGGAAGGTCCCATCTCCGATGTTCAACTGGCCGCCGGCGGGGCAGTCCACCCGGAGTCGGATCTCGCCGCGGGAGTAGCGGACGCCGGAGACGGTGGCTCGTCCGTTCGTCGGCAGCAGCTCGATCGGCAGCCTCTCGAGGACATACGCCTCCCCCGCTTCGGGAGAGACGGCGGTCCGGGCCTCGCGCGCGACCTGCGTCGGTGAGTCCTCGATGGTCAACGTCCCATCCCGGTTGAGCCGATGCAACTGCACGAGGTCGCGCAGCCTTGCGGACCGCCGCGTTGCCGGGGTTCGCGGTGATCCGCTCTCGCCCAGGCAGGTAGCTTCCGTGAATCTCGAGGGCGAGAACGGGAAGGCGCGTAGTCAGCGGGTGATCGTAGAGTCGACGGGGAGGCACGCCTGCCCGGATGGCGCGGACGACATCTGGACCCGCTCAGCGCTGAGGTAGCCGAGCGGTAGGCTCAGGTTCCTCGTCCAGCATCAGTCGTTGTGCTGGATCTCGACCATCCTGCAGGACGCTGGCCTGAGGAGCCGGCGCGCAGGTCGGGCCGTTGCCCAGGACGAGACCGCCCCAGCCCTGCACCCGGTTGATGACCTCCATCCGGTGCTCGGCCCCCAGCAGGGTCGTGAGGCCCAGCTCACGGTGATGGTATAGCTCTTCGGGTCGATGCGGCAGGTGTGCCCGTCGGCCATGCTGTACGTGACCTCGGGGAACCCGAACTGGGTGGATTCCATCTGCATCCCAGTAAAGGCCGTCAGCATTCAATTCGCTCATGTACCGATCAGCGACGTCGAGCATGGCCCAGCCGAAGGAATTCTCCAGGTGGCCACCATGCTGAAGGTCTGTTGAACAGGCCGTTCCGATAGGTCGAGAGCTGCCGGCCGAGCGGGTCCGTCGCCCAGCTGTCCCGATAGCGGTCGGGCCGCTTCGAGGTGTCGCGCTTAAGGTGTTGTAGTAGACGAGACCCAGGCGCCGGGCACCGATCTCCGGATCTTCGCGGCCGGCGCCCTGATCCTCCGGCGAAAATCCGCCCAGTAATCGTCGGGACCCCTGGCCCCGAACCCGTCCGATGGACGTCCTGGCCTTGTCCACCCAGCCGCCGACATTCGCGATTCGGATGCCCAGGCGGCTCAAACCTCGCCCGCAGCTCGTCGTCAGGCATGGCGAGCACCGCATCGGGATCGTAGCCCCAGAGCAACGCCCCCGGGACCGTGTCGTTCGGAACCCTTGACCTTCCTCCCGGACGAGATTGATGAAATCGCAAATAATTTGCGGAGGCGACCGGATACGCCGACCGGCCGGATCACGTAGGTTCGCCCGGCGTAGCCGCAGCATCTCCGTCCGGGAGCCCGACGGCGGGCGGGGTGCCGTCGCGCGGGTCGGCGTAGGAGAGTCGGGCCTGGTTGCGCAGGACGTCGTCCTCGCAGATCAGGCCGATCCCCTCTCCCGCCGCCCCGATGTGGACGCTGGGGTTCCCGGGCGAGTAGTAGTCGTTCAGGGACGGATCGGGGATCCCCGCCAGCCGGACCCCCGGGCTCGCGAGCCCCGCCAGGCTCATCTCGTGCCGGACCATCAGCCCGAGCGGGGCCTCCGCGTGCCGGTTCGTGATCGAGTCAGTCACCTCGACCTTCCGGGCCGTGAAGCGCAGGGTCCGCTCGATCCGGTAGTCCGGGCCGGAGGCGACGAGGGTCGCCTTCGCCGGGTCCGTCTGTTCCACCTTCCAGCCCGATTGTCCCCGGGGGGCCGGCTCGTCGTCCGGGGAGAGGTGGTTCCACCCGGCGTTCGGATAGGTGAACTTGCTTTCGAAGCGATACCGGTTCCGCCCGGTCGCGATCGTGAAGCCACCGCCCCGATGAACGGTCCAGGAGTACTTCGACGGCCCCGCGCCGGGCTCTCCACGGCTCACCTCATCGGTCACGGTCGAGACGAGAGCACTGGGCTCGTCGCTCCTCTTCACGACGAGGCTCTCGATCCAGAGGTCGCATCGAGAACCCAGCTTCGCGGCGAGTGCCTCGGACGCGGAATTGCCGAGTTCCAGGCGGTTCTCCCCCTGAGCGCGGATCAGGTCCGTCACATCGAGCACCAGCGTGTAGGGGTCGCCGACATAGAAGGATTGCCCCCCGGCCATCCGGAAGTCCGGGGCGTACACGACCCTCCAGCCGCCTTCTCCATACCAGGGGGAGTTCACGGCGCGAGCGACCGGCGAGACGAGCGGACGATTCACGAGCCGCTGGCCGCCGCGGATGGCCAGCGGCCGCACCTCGTTCCCGTTCAGGGAGACCTTGAGGAAGAACATCGAGCCGGAGGCATTCTTCGCCTCCATGCGGCACCGGACCTCGATCCGGATGGACCCGCCGCCGCGGGGGGGCGGGGCGAGCGTCCACGACCGGGAGCTGCCCCGCTCGAGCGCGGTCGGCTCGTGGATGACGCGAGCCTCCGGGACATCGGCCGAGGTCGTGAGGCAGGCCAGGAGGAGCAGCGGCGGACAGACCATGGCGAGTCCCGGCTCGGGGCCATCGATGAGCATCAGTGCTCGCGACGAGCGACACCTGATTTTGGTCTCGCCATCGTGGAGGTCGATGCAGCAAGTTGGAGCCGAAAGGGGTCTCGGCGGGATCGTGACTCGTCGTCGCTTGTCGTCCGAGACGGGCTCTTGCAGTTCAGAGCGGAGAGGGGATTCCGAACCCCGAGACCGGTTTCCCAGTCTAACGGTTTAGCAAACCGTCGCTATCGACCACTCAGCCACCTCTCCGGGATCGCGGCCGGTGGCCGGATCGGGGTCGTTGGATCTATGAGAAACGTACCAGAAAAATACGGGCGGAGTCTAGTGGTCAGTCGGCGTCGGGTGACCGTCGTTCGCTCGACCGATGCGCCCCGCGACGGCCGGCCGTCCGCTGCCCACGTCATGCATGGATCGCCCGCCGGTCCACGGCGAGGGCCGCCTCGCGCACGGCCTCGCTGAGGGTCGGATGCGCGTGGCAGATCCGGGCGATGTCCTCGGCGCTGCCGGCGAACTCCATCGTGGTCACGGCCTCGGCGATCATGTCGCTGGCCCGCGGGCCGATGATGTGGACGCCGAGCACCCGGTCGCTCGGGTCCTCGGCGATGATCTTCACCAGACCCTCGGTCTCGTCCATGGCCTTGGCGCGGCCGTTGGCCAGGAACGGGAACTTGCCCACGCGGTACTTCAGGCCCTGCTCCCGGGCCTGCTCCTCGGTGATCCCCACGCTCGCCATCTCCGGCCACGTGTAAATGACACTCGGGATCGTGTCGTAGTTCACGTGCCCGGCCCGGCCGGCGAGGATCTCGGCGCAGGCGACGCCCTCGTCCTCGGCCTTGTGGGCGAGCATCGGGCCGGCGATCAGGTCGCCGATCGCCGAGATGGAGGGCACACTGGTGCGGAAGTGGTCGTCCACCGGGACCTTGCCGGTCTTCTCCTCGACCTTCACGCCGGCGGCCTCCAGGCCGAGCCCCTCGGTGTACGGCCGGCGGCCGACCGAGACCAGCACCCTGTCGCAGTCGAACTCCAGCGTCTTGCCGTCCTTCGCCTGGGCGGTGACGGTCAGCCTCGAGCCGTTCGGCCTCGCGCCGGTGACCTTCGTCTCCAGGTGGAACTCCAGGCCCTGGCGCACCAGGCTCTTGTGCAGGAGCGTGCCGACCTCCAGGTCGGCCATGGGGACGATCCGGGGGAGGAACTCGATGACCGTGACCTTCGCGCCGAGCCGCTTCCACACCGAGCCCAGCTCCAGCCCGATGTAGCCGCCGCCCACGACCACGAGGTGCTCCGGCACCCGGTCGAAGCAGAGGGCCTCGGTGGAGCTGACGACCGCCTTGCCGTCGAACGGCAGGAAGGGCAGGGGGGTCGGCTCGGAGCCGGTGGCCAGCAGGATGTGCGCGGCCTCCAGGTCGGCGGACCCGCCCTCGTTCCTCGCCACGGTGAGCGTCGTGGGAGAGGTCAGCCTCGCGGTCCCGAAGATCGGCTCGATTTTGTTCTTGCGGAAGAGGAACCGGACGCCGTCGGTCAGGCCCTTCACGACCTCGTCCTTGCGCTTCATCATCGCGGGGATGTCGAGCCCGAGGCCGCCGACCTTGATGCCGTGCTTGCCGAACCGCTCGTGGGCGAGGTGGTAGAGCTCGCTGGAGTCGAGCAGGGCCTTGCTGGGGATGCAGCCGACGTTCAGGCAGGTGCCGCCGAGCGCCCCGCGCTTCTCCACGCAGGCCACCTTCATGCCGAGCTGCGCGGCGCGGATGGCGGCGACGTAGCCGCCGGGGCCGGCACCAATCACGATGAGATCATATTTATCCGCCACGGTATGAACTTGCTCCGTTCGGGCCCGCCCTCGGGGGCGGTGGTCGCTTGGTGGGCGTCGATCGGGTCGACCCGCCCTGCTGCGAGGGCCCGGCCGGGCCGGGCTGCTCACCGCCATTGTACTACCGATTCCAGCCTGATCAGAGGGGCCGAGGCCCGCGTCGTCCCGCTTCGGGTGTATTTGTGTGGTCCGTTGCCGGCGGATCGAGGGCCGGCGCGGGCCCCGGCCACGCCACCCCCCTCGTCCGCCCCTGCTCCGAACCCTCGCCCGCGGGAGCGGGAGAGGGTGGCACGCAGTGCCGGGTGAGGGCCGGCACCGGCCGAGGCGTCCGCCCCCCCCATCCGGCACTGCGTGCCCCCTCCTCCCCCTCGCCGGGGGGGGACAGGGTCGGCACCGCTTACCCCGCGGGGGCCGCTCACAGCTCCAGCAGCATCCGCCCGGGGTCCTCCAGGCACTCCTTGATCCGGACCAGGAAGCTGACGGCCTCGCGGCCGTCGATGATCCGGTGGTCGTAGGAGAGCGCCAGGTACATCATCGGTCGGATCACGATCTGATCGTCCACGACGACGGGGCGCTTCTTGATCGCGTGCATGCCCAGGATCGCGCTCTGGGGCGGGTTGAGGATCGGGGTCGAGAGCATCGAGCCGAAGATGCCGCCGTTGGTGATCGTGAACGTGCCCCCCTGGAGCTCGTCCACGGTGATCGTCCCCGTGCGGGCCTTCTCGGCGAAGCCGACGATGGCCTTCTCGACGGCGGCGAACGACATCCGGTCGGCGTCGCGGAGGACCGGCACCATCAGGCCCCGCTCCGTGCTCACGGCCACGCCGATGTCATAGTAGTTGTTATGAACAATATCGGTTCCGTCGATCCGTCCGTTGACGGCGGGGAAGGCCTTCAGGGCCTCGATCGACGCCTTCACGAAGAAGGACATGTAGCCGAGGCCCACCCCGTGCCTCGTCCGGAAGAGTTCCTTGTAGCGCTCGCGGATCGAGCCGATGGCCGACAGGTCGGCCTCGTTGAAGGTGGTCAGGATCGCGGCGGTCTGCTGGGCCTCGACGAGCCGCTGGGCGATCCGCTGCCGCAGGCCGCTCATCCGCTGCCGCGTCTCGCGCTCGCCGTCGGGGCGGGCCGGCGCGGGGGCCGGCGGGGCGGGGGCCGTTGCCGCCGCCGCGGCGGGAGGCTCCTTCACGGTGGTCGCCGCGTCGCCTTTCGCCTCCAGGTGGGCGAGGACGTCTCCCTTGGTGAGCCGCCCGCCGGGGCCGCTGGGGGCGACCTGCGACGGATCGACGTTGTTCTCGGCGACGATCCGACGCACGGCCGGCGAGAGGGGCTGCTCGGGCGCGGCCTTCGCCCCGTCGCCCGCGGGGGCGGGGGCCGGCTTCGGCGATTCGGACGGCGCGGCCTTCGCGGCATCCTTCGCCGGGGCCTTCTGGCCGTCGGCGGCCGAGGGGGTGCCGGCCGGGTCGAGGGTGCCGATCGAGGCGCCGATGGCCACGGTCTCCCCCTCCTTGACGGTCGCCTTGAGCACCCCGGAGACGGCCGCCGGGACGACGTTGGTCGCCTTGTCGGTCTCCAGCTCGAAGAGCGGCTCGCCCGCCTTCACGGCCGAGCCGTCCGGCTTGAGCCACTTCGAGAGGATCCCCTCGGTGATCGACTCCCCGACGCCCGGGACGGTGATCGGAACCGCGGCCATGATCAGTGGGCTCCCTGCCGGCTGGCGGCCGCGAGGGCCCGCACCGGCGTGGCGGTGACCAGGTGGGGGACCTCGGCGCCGATCGCCGCCTCGACGAGCTCGGCCTGCTCGTGGTCGTGCACCAGCTTCGAGCCGGTCGCCGGGCTGGCGCTGGCGTCCCGGCCGACGTACTGGAACGGCACGCCCATCAGCTCCTGGAGCCGCGGCGCGACGAACGTCCAGCCGCCCATGTTCTGCGACTCCTCCTGGACCCAGACCCAGTCGCGGGCGGCCGAGTAGCGGCGGAGGATCTTGCCGAGCTCGTCGGCGGGCCAGGGATAGAGCTGCTCCAGGCGGATGATCGCCACGTCCTTCTGCTTGCCCGCCTCCTCGCGCTTGGCCAGCAGGTCGTAATACACCTTGCCCGAGCAGAGCAGGACCCGCCGGGCCCGCTCGGGACTCGCCGCGTCGTCCAGGACGTTGCGGAAGTGGCCGACCAGGAACTGCTCCACCGGCGAGACGGCCGCCTTGTGGCGGAGCAGGCTCTTGGGCGTCATCACGAACAGCGGCTTGCGGAAGTTCCGCTTCACCTGGCGGCGGAGCAGGTGGAAGTACTGGGCGGGCGTCGAGGGGACGGCCACCTGGATGTTCTCCTCGGCGCAGAGCTGGAGCCAGCGCTCCAGCCGGGCGCTGGAGTGCTCCGGCCCCTGGCCCTCGTAGCCGTGCGGCAGGAGGAGGACCAGCCCGCTGCCGCGGCCCCACTTCGACTCGGCCGAGACGATGAACTGGTCGATGATCACCTGGGCGCCGTTGGCGAAGTCGCCGAACTGGGCCTCCCACATGATCAGCATGTTGGGCTCATCAAGTGAATACCCGTAGTCGAACCCCAGGACGGCCGCCTCGGAGAGCAGGCTGTCGTACACGCAGAACTCGGGCTGGCCCTCGCGGAGGTGGTTCAGCGGCGTCCAGCGCTCGGCGGTGTGCTGGTCGACGAGCACCGCGTGCCGCTGGCTGAAGGTGCCGCGTCGGCTGTCCTGGCCGGAGAGCCGCACGGGGATGTCCTCCAGCAGCAGCGAGCCGATCGCCATGCTCTCGGCGAACGCCCAGTCGAGGGTCCCCTTCGCCTCGATGGCCTTCACCCGCGCGGCGAAGATCCGCGCCAGCTTCGGGTTGACCGAGAAGCCGGGCGGCGGGTTCGCCGGGGCGGCGGTCAGCTGCTTGAGGACCTCCAGCGTGACGCCCGTCTCGACGTCCTCGAACGAGTAGGTCGGCGAGAGGTTCGCCCAGGGGCCGGTGGCGTAGCCGGGGGCGACGGTCCGCGGCTCGACGCCCCGCACCTTCACCTCCTCGAAGACCTCCTGCATCTTCTCGGCGAAGGTCTCGGCGATCGTCTCGGCCTCCTGGCTGGAGAGCTCGCCGCCCATCACGAGCTGCTCGGTGTAGAGCTCGCGGATGCTGATCCGGTTGCGGATCTTCTCGTACATGATCGGCTGGGTGAACCCCGGCTCGTCGCCCTCGTTGTGGCCGTGGCGGCGGTAGCAGATCATGTCGATGACCACGTCCTGGCCGAAGGTCTGGCGAAAGTCGGCCGCCAGCTCCCCGACGTAGACGACGGCCTCGGGGTCCTCGCCGTTGACGTGGAAGATCGGGGCCTCGATCATCTTCGCCACGTCGGTGCAGTAGTGCGTCGAGCGGGCCTCGCTGGGCGAGGTCGTGAAGCCGATCTGGTTGTTCACCACGACGTGGATCGTCCCCCCGGTGCGGTAGCCGGGGAGCTGCGAGAGGTTCAGCGTCTCGGCCACGAGCCCCTGGCCGGCGAACGCCGCGTCGCCGTGGATCAGGATCGGCAGGCCGAGCTTCCGCTCGGTGTCGCCGCCCCGCCGCTGCTTGGCCCGCATCCGGCCCTCGACCACCGGGTTGACGGCCTCCAGGTGGCTCGGGTTGGGCGTCAGCGTCAGGTGCACCGTGTGCCTGTCCTGGGTGACGTGGTCGGCCGAGAAGCCCAGGTGGTACTTCACGTCGCCGTCGCCGGCCACCGTCTCGGGCATGTTGCCCTCGAACTCGCTGAAGATCAGGCTGTACGGCTTGTGCAGGATGTTCGCCAGCACGTTCAGCCGGCCGCGATGCGGCATGCCCATCACGATCTCGAGCACGCCGTGGCCGCCGGCCCGCTCGATGATCGCGTCCAGCAGCGGGATCAGCATCTCGCCCCCTTCGAGCGAGAACCGCTTCTGGCCGACGTAATTCTTGTGCAGGAAGTTCTCGAAGAGTTCCGCGGCGTTCAGCTTGTAGATGATCCGCCGCTTCTTCTTCAGGTCGAAGGGCGGGCGGTTGCGGACCGGCTCCATCCGTTCGAAGAGCCAGTGGCGGATGTTCAGGTCCTGGATGTGCATGAACTCGACGCCCACCGTGCGGCAGTAGGTCTGCCGGAGGATGCCGATGAGCTGCCGCAGCGTGCAGTGGTGGTCGGGGCCGAGCTTGCTGTAGAAGTCGCGGTCGAGGTCGGCCTCGGAGAGCCCGAAGCCGGAGAGTTCGAGCTCCTCGTGCGACTGCCGCCGGGGCGTGAGCTTCAGGGGATCCAGGTCGGCCAGGTAGTGGCCCATCTCGCGGTAGGCGTCGACCAGCCGGGTGACCGCCTTGACGGCCTCCTGCTCGGGGGCCGGGCCGCCCCCCGGCACGGGCATCGTCGTGGGCGTCTGGCCGAGCTCATACCCCTGGAAGAAGTGCTGCCAGGAGGCGTCCACCGCCTGGGGGTCCTTCGTCCATTGCCGATGCAAGTCCTCGATCAGGTCCAGGTTCGCCCGATTCGCGACCGTCGTGCGTGTCATGATTCTCTGTGGAGGGGCGGGGGGGCCCACCCCCTCTCCTGTCGTAGGCGAAGCCGGCCGGCGTCAGCCGCCCGGCGTGTGTCCGCGACCGCCAGGCCGCGCAGGAGCCCGATTGGCCCGGGACGACCCGGTCCCTTAACTATAGGCGTCGGGTAAGGACGTGACTCACCGGCCCCTCCGAACCCTTCCCCCCGGGGGGGAAGGTGCCGCGAAGCGGCGGATGAGGGTTCGTGCGGGCCGGGGCTGTGCTCATCAACCCTCATTCGGCACTCCGTGCCACCTTCCCCCTCGGGGGGAAGGCAGGAGCAGGCCGTCGGGGCGGCGCCACCATCGTCACAATCGCTCGATCCTGCATCGGCTGGAGGGCCGGTCGGGGAGCAGACTTTTGTGACAGGGTTGGGGGGCATCGGCGGCCGGCGAGGGTCCAGGGCTGGCGAGGCGCGGGTGGACGAGCGGCTGTTTACCGATTCTAGGGCACCGCCCCCCGTTTCTCAAGCACACGGCAGGCCCCGAAACTCGGCCCCGCCGGCAGTGGTTCGCTTGGATCGCTTCAAAATGCCCTATTCTAACCGTAGGCAAGCGCGGATTACCCAACCTACCGAGGCTGCCCCGCATGACCATCCGACCCGAACCCTCCACGGTCCCGCATCACGCCCGCTGAGGCGTCACCCACGAGCCGCTCGCCGAGCTGGTGAACCGGCGGAGACCGGCGGCTACCGGCCCCGTCCCGCCGGGCCGTCGGCGTGGACGTCCCGCTGCCCGGCCCACGGGCGGCCGGCGGCTCCGTCGCTCCGCCGCGGCGACGACGGCCGCCCTGCTGAAGTGCTTCCACGAGCCCGGCTGCACCGCCGAGGCCGTCGCCTCGGCCCTCGGCCTGGGGCTCAGGACCTCTTCGCACCCGGCCCGCCGCCCCCGAGTGCCGGCCTCCGCGTCGTCTCCCCCGCGGGCCCGCGCCGGCAGGGGCATCTCCCACGCCCGAGGCCGCCCTCGCCGCCGTCGTCGCCGAGCTGGGCGAGCCCTCCGCCTGCTGGACCTATCACCGGCCGACGGCGCCGAGGTCCTCCGCGTCCTACCGCCTCGACGCCCGGGACCCGAGACCGGCGAGCCCGTCAAGTCGTATCGCCCCGTCCACCCCGTCGCCGGCGGCTGGCGGCTGGGCGACCCGCCCGGCCCGCTGCCCCTCTACCGCCTCCCCGAGCTGGCCGTCGCCGACCTCGTCTTCGTGGCCGAGGGGGAGAAGGCCGCCGACGCCGTCCGCGGCCTGGGCGAGTGGGCCACCACCTCCAGCCACGGCGCGGGGGCCGCCCACCGCAGCGACTGGTCGCCGCTGGCCGGCAAGGACGTCGTGATCCTCCCCGACCACGACGAGCCCGGCGAGGCCTATGCCCGGGCCGTCATCGGGCGGCTCGCCGTGCTGACCCCGCCGCCTCGCGTCAAGGTCCTCCGCATCAAGGACTTGTGGAGATCGTCCGAGCCGCTGAAGGAGCACGACGACCTCGTCGACTGGATCGACTGCGGCGTCCCCGAGGGCTGGACCCCGGAGGACTGTGCCGCCGCGCCGTCGCGGCCGACGCCGCCCCCTTTTGCTGGTTTTGCAGGTTCACCACGTCTGCGGGAAAATCGAGCCGGGCGGGGGGCCGTCCGCGCCGCCGGGTCCGGCCTGGGCCGACGCGCCCCGGCCGGTGCGGCAGGATCTCAGCCCGGTCCCCGCGCTGGACGCCGACCTGATCCCCGGCGTCCTCCGCGACTGGCTGGTGGACATCGCCGAGCGGATCTCCTGCCCGCTGGAGTTCCCCGCCGCCGGCGGCATCGTGCCTGGGCATCGCCCTGGGCCGCAAGCTGGCGATCCGCCCCAAGCGGTTCGACGACTGGACCGTCGTGCCGAACCTTGGGGCGTCGTCGGGGACGCCGGGGGCGCTCAGTCCCCCTCGCTGGTCGAGGTCCTGCGGCCGCTCCGCGAGCTGGAGGCCCGCGCCCGCGAGGACCACGAGAAGGCCCTCCGCGAGCACGCGCGCGCGGCTCATCAACCGCTTCCGGATGGAGGAGGTCGAGCGGACGCTGACAAAGCCGTCCGCAACAAGGTCAGTGAGGCCGACCTGCTGGACCTGGCCCGCCAGCTCGCCGGCGACGGCCCCCGACGACGAGCGGCTGCGGCGGCTCACCACGTCGGACTCCACGGTGGAGGCCCTGGGCGTGCTGCTGGCGGATAACCCCAACCTCGGCGTCATCCGCGACGAGCTGCCGGGCTGGCTGCGGTCGATGGAGCGGCCGAAGCCGGGCCGACCGCGCCTTCTACCTGGAGGCCTGGGACGGCGGCAGGGCCTCGTTCACCTATGATCGCATCGGGGGAGCCGCTGATCCCCCACCCCACGATCTCGATCCTGGGCAGCATCCAGCCCGGGCCGCTCCGCGACGTCCTCCGCGAGCGCGCGGCGAGTCCGGCGACGACGGGCTGATCTCCCGCTTCCAGGTCTCTTCGGCCCGACCTGGTCGGCCGCTGGAAGAACGTCGACCGCCGCTGGCGGCCGCCCGCGACCGCTCGCGCCCTTCGCACGCTGGGTCCTGGAGCCCGCCGGCGTGCGGGTCGAGTCGGGGGACGCGGCCCGCCGTTCCTCCGCTTCGCCGCCGACGCAGCCGCCGGTTCGACGACTGGCGCGAGCACCTGGAGAACGACCGGCTCCGCGGCGGCGTCGAGCACCCGCTGATGGAGTCGCACCTGGCGAAGTACCGCAAGCTCATCCCCGCCCTGGCGCTCCTGTTCCACCTGGTCGAGGCTCTTGACCGAGACCCGGCCGGGGCGCCGGGGACGTCCCCGACGACGCCCTGCGGACGGCCATCGCCTGGGGGCGACCTGCTGGAGGCCCACGCCCGGCGGGTGTACTCGTCGGTGGGCGACACCGACGTGGAAATCAGCGCGGGCCCTGCTCGAGAAGCTCCAGGCCGGGGTTTTGCCCGACCCGTTCTCGTTCCGGCACGTCTACAACCGCGGCTGGTCGCGGCTGGACGACGTCGTCTCGGTCCGCCGGGCCGTGACGATCTGGAGGACCACGGCTGGCTGCGGACCGTCGAGGTCCCCGACACCAACGACGCCCCCGCACCGACATTTACCTCCACCCCAGCCTGCCGCGGGAAAGCCCAGGCGGCGTGAGGTGGGCAGTTCATGGGGTGGGCACCGCCCCACCGAACCCTTCGCCCGCGAGCGGGAGAAGGTGGCCGGAAGGGCCGGATGAGGGCGGGGCAGGCCGCGGCTTGATCGCGGACCCCTCACCGGCCTCTCCCCGCTGACGCGGGGCGAGGGAGGACGCATCCCGGGGGCGCGACATCGAAGCCGCGGACCCCTCACCACATCCCTTCGCCCGCGCGAGCGGGAGAAGGTGGCACGGGTGCCGGATGAGGGCGGGCGGGCCGCGGCTCGCACCTCGGACCCCTCACCCCGGCCCTCTCCCCGCTGAAGCGTGGCGAGGGGGAAGGCCGCCGGGGACCGCCCACGCGAAATCCCCGCACGCCCCGGGGGCCCAGCAAAACCAGCAGAAGGGTCGCGCCGGGGCTTTTGCAGGTTTGCAGGCTCCCTCCGGGAACGTTTCGGAATTTCCGTTTCGGAGGCTGGGCACCGTCCACCCTCCGACTGCTCAAGGAGGGACTCAACCCGCCCGACGGCGCCCGCGCGGCGATGCCGGCGGCCAGCACCACGCCCGCGACGCCCGCCAGGGCCAGGACGACGGCTCGGGGACCGCGGCCGCGGTGATGCTCCCGGTCCCGGCCCTGTTGGAGAAGAACCCTGTGCCGGCCTCGGTGGCGTAGAGAACTGGAGAAAGCGGCGGAACCCAGGTCCGGGCCCGAGAAGGAGACATAGAAATCGTTCGAAGCTAAAGAAACACCGGTGCCACCCACGGTCCCGTAGAGGTTCGCAAACGTGAGAACGCCATTAAGGTAATAGAGCACGACCCCGACATTCGCCGTCGTGAAGGTCGTGCTGCCGATGGACGCGGGGTTGAGCGTGAGGGAGCCCAAAGTCGGGAAGAAGGTCTCGTTCCCGATGCCCAGGACCGCGGACTCGTCGAACTGGAAGCTGAAGCTGCCCGAGAAGTTCGTGATGGGGTTGTCGGACGCGAAGTCCACATCGAAGGTGCCGGTGTAGGTGAGCGTGCCCGCCCGGGACGGGCCGGCCAGGGCGAGGGCCGCGAGCGTGACTGCCATCGCTACGCAGGTCTTCATCGGGGACATGTCCTCTTGTGCTCGCCGGGCACACTTCCTCCGAGGGGCAAACGCGCCGCATGAACATCGCTGGCCCGGGCGGAGGCACGATGATAGGTGGTGAATTCCCGGCCGGTCAAGTTTCAGGCCGATGTTTTCCTAACGCAAGGCGAAAGTGTTGCCGTAAGTCATCACCGAATTTGCCGCACGCCCCGACGTGACCCTGCAAAACCAGCAAGGTCGCCGGGGCTTTTGCAGGTTTTGCTGGTTCCTTCCGGGGACGTTTCCATCCCCGCGCCCGCTCGGGAACAGGCCGGGGATCCCTTCCCGACATCCCCGAGCAGGGGTGGCTGTCCTGTACGCCGGGACCCCGGGGAACAGCCGGGGACCGGGGTCTCGAAGTCGAGACCCCAGCCGCGCCGAAATCCCCGCACGCCCCGGGGCGACCCTGCAAAACCAGCAAAAGGGGTCGCCGGGGCTTTGCGGGTTTTGCTGGTTCCTTCCGGGGACGTTCCCGGAATCGAGGCGCCCGCTCAGAGCCGCTCGATCCAGGCGGTGCTGGCAACCGCTCGGCCAGGAGCCGGTCCAGCAGCGCCCTCGGTACCGGAATGTCCGGAAACCCTTCCCCCGGGGGAAGGTTCAAAGACGCACACCACCCGGCGGCGACGGCGGCGCGGACGTTCTCCGGCGCGGGAGGCCCAGGTTGCCGACGAACTCGTCGATGGGGGCGGCGGCGGCGGTAGTCGGGCTGGCGGTCGGGCTCGGTCAGGTACCGCGACACCCGCTCCAGCGGGAACTCGCAGAGGATGCTCGTGGGACGAGGAACCACGTCCGCAGCCGCCGCTGGGCACTGCCCGAGAACTTCCGTCCCCCCAGGACCAGGTCGCCCGATCCGCAGACCTCCACGCCCGGGACCAGCCGGCCGATCGCCCCGGGCCATCCGGTCGAGGACGAATCGCTGGGCGGCGTCCCCGCCGAGGCCCGGCGCGGCCGCCTGGGGGAGGACCACCGTCGCGTTCAGCACCCCGGGGCCGATCACCACCGTCCCCTCCGCTGGAGCCGGACGATCGGCACGCCGTCGGCCTCGCAGGCTTCACGATTCACGTCCCGGGCGATCCGCCGCGACGCCCCGAGGACGACCGCGAAGCCGTCGGCTCCCAGAACGGGCACCGCCCCGGCCCGCCCCTCGTCGGCCTCGACGAGCAACGCCTCATCCAGCGCGAGGTTCTCCTCCACCGTCGGCAGCGTCCGATCGAGGAGAGCCGCCGCCAGCCCACAGCCCGGGGATCGGGACGTGTGATCCGTGCAAGACTCCGCAGGCCGGCCCGAGCCGGCTCCCTCCGCGACGCGGGGACGACCGCACCCGCAGCCATCCGGCGAGGTCGAGGTTACCAGGGCGACGCCCGCCGGGCCGAGCAGGGCGGGCGCAGCCTCCCCGCCATCCGGCCTTGAACGCGGGAAGCTTTGCGATCGTGAATCGCTCCCGGACCCGCTCAAGATTCGGGCCCGGGCGGCGAACGAGTCGTCAGACGTCATTTCCACTGGATGCCCTGCGGGAGACCGACCCGATGGCGATTCCGAAGCTTGGCGGGGCCGGTCTTCGCCTACGAGTGGCTGGCGATCTCGCGGCGCTGGCAGGGCTATGCGTTGCGGTCGCTGCTGGTGCTGCTGCTCCTGCTGGGGCTGTCGGCCTCGTGGCTGGAGAAATCCGACGGGGCGGCGGAGGACGATCCAGAAGCTGGCGGATCTCGGGCAGCAGTTCTACGTCGTCACGACGTGCATCCTGCTCGGGCTGGTGGGGCTGGCGGCACCGGCGGCGACGGCCGGGGCGATCTGCCTGGACAAGGCGCGGGGAATTTGACGCTGCTGTTCACCACCGACCTGAGCGACGCCGAGATCGTGCTGGGCAAGCTGGCGCGACTGGTGCCGGTGCTCGGCCTGATCGGCGCGCGGCCGATGCTGTCGATCGCCACGCTCTTCGGGGGCGTGGACCCGGTGCTGGTGGTCGGCGCGATCCTCGTCTGCCTCGCCTGTGCGGTCTTCGGCTGCACGCTGGCGGCTCCTGCTCTCGATCTGGGGCAAGAAGACGCACGAGGTGCTGCTGGCGTCCTACGCCTTCGGGATCCTCTGGCTGCTCTCGGGCGCCGATCTGGGCGGGCCTGGTCTCGATGCTGCCGGCGGAGGTCGGCCGGGGCTGGCTGCCGAGTTACACGCTCTGCCCTACAATCCGTGTTCCTCGTGATCGCCCCGATCGACAGCTTCCCGGGCATGGGGCCGATCGGCCTGGCGGCCCAGGCCTGGTTCTGCGCCCTGGGGCTGCTGGCCTCGGTGCTGCTGGCCGCCGTGGATCTGGCGGGTCCGCTCGGTGGTCATCCGCAAGGCCGGGGAGGGGGAGGGCGCGTCGGGCGGACCGCCGGGCGTGGGCCTTCGGGGGAGTGCGCTCGCCCGGCTGCTGCCCTCGCCGTCGCTGGACGGCAACCCGGTGCTCTGGGCGCGAGTGGCACAGGAAGCAGCCGTCGCGCTGGTCGGTCGCCGTCTGGGGACTCTTCGCCGTGCTCTCGAGCCTGTTCAGCGTCTGGGCGATCGGCCAGGCGATCGGCGCCAGCGCCGGGCCGCGACGGGGGCGCGGTGATCAGCGGCTTGCAGGCCTCGGCCGGGCTGCTGCTGCTGAGCATCTCGGCCGCGACCAGCCTGGCCGAGGAGCGTCAGCGAAGGCAGCCTGGACGTGCTGCTGGCCCACGCCGCTCTCGACGCGGTCGATCGTCTGGGCAAGTGGTGGGGGGCCTTCCGGGGCGTGCCGCCGCTGGCGATCTGGCCGGTGCTGATCGCCGCGGTGCTCTGCACCCACACCGGTGTCCTGATCGCCCCGCTGCTGATCGGAGGCCTGGTCATCGCCTATGGCGCGCGATCACCAGCCTGGGGCTCGCCCTGGCCACCTGGCTGCCCCGGATGGGGCAGGCCATCGGCGTGACCGCCGGGCTCTACCTCATGGTGCTGATCGGGGCGGTCCCGTGCGGATGAGCCTCTTCGGCCGCGGGCCGATCGGGGCCGGCCCCGGCATCGCGGCGGCCAGCCCGTTCTGGGGCGTCGGGTTCTCCCGCCCTGTTCGGCGGCACGGGCGGGCCGAGCGAGCAGACGGGGCCGCAGGTCGCCTGGCTCGTCTTCTGGATCCTCGCGTACGGCGGAGTCGCGATGGGCCTGCTGGCGGCGACGCTGAAATCGTTCAACCGCTGCCTCGGCCGGGTCGACGATCGCTGGCCCGGCGAGGACCCCGTCCCGAGCCTGGTGCGCAAGCCCTCGCCCTGGCTCCCCAAGCCAAGCCGGCCTGGACCTCGCGGCGGACAGCCTCGCGGGAGACGCCGCCTCGGGGGGGGAGCCGTCGTTCTGCCGCGTCGCTGACGGATCAGGATATCTCGATCCGCGGCGTTCCCCCCTCGCCCCGCGTCAGCGGGGAGGGCCGGGGTGAGGGGTCCGCGGTGCGAGCCGCGGCCCGCGCGCCCTCATCCGGCCCTCGGGCCCCCTCGCCCCGCGTCAGCGGGGAGAGGGCCGGGGTGAGGGTCCGCGGTGCGAGCCGAGGCCCGCCCCGCCCTCATCCGGCACCGTGCCACCTTCTCCCGCCGCGCGGGCGAAGGGTCGTGGCTCTCAGGGGCGAGCCGGGGCCGGCACCTTCGCTCACCCGGCCCTCGGGCCCCTCGCCCCGCGTCAGCGGGGAGAGGGCCGGGGTGAGGGGTCCGCGGTGCGAGCCGCGGCCCGGCGCCGCCCTCATCCGGCCCTGCGGGCCACCTTCTCCCGCTCGCGCGGGCGGAGGGGTTCGGTGGGTGGTGCCCAGCCTCCGAGACTGAGATTCCAGAACCGCCCCCGGCGGGAACCAGCAAAACCGAAGGCCCCGGGGCGACCCTTTGCTGGTTTTGCTGGGTCGCCCCGGGGGCGTGCGGGGAACTCGCGGGGGCGGTCCCCGGCGGCTCCCCCTCGCCCCGCGTCAGCGGGGAGAGGGCCGGGGTGAGGGGTCCGGAGGGCAAGCCTGGGCCCGCGCGCCCTCATCCGGCCCTGCGGGCTACCTTCTCCCTCGCGCGGGCGAAGGTTTCGGTGGGTGGTGCCCACTCTAGGAAACGGGTGCTCAGAACTCTGACTCGACGAAGACGGTGTGGCAGTCGGAGCAGGTCTTCTTGACGCTCTGGAACGAGTCCTTGGCGTCCTTCTGGGTGTGTCCTTCACGACGAGGCTTGGACGTCTTGACGACGTCCATGATCTCGTCCCACTTCTTCTCGGGGTTGGCCTCGTTCTTGGCGTTCTTCTCCTTGAGCGGCTTGGCGTCGTCGGCCTTCCTTCTGGCTCTTCTTGAAGGTGTTGGCGGAACATCCTGTTCCAACGAGAGGTCGGCGCGTGCACCGATCCCTCAGCCAACCAGCCAGCCTCGTGATCCTTCCCCCCAATCCCCCAGGAGCTGCCATCATGAATCGCAAATGGATCGGCCTGCTTGCCGCCGCAGCCGCCGTCGCCGCGTTCGGCCTCGCCGGGAATCTCTCCCTGGCCCAGGACGAGAAGCACAAGGAGAACGAGACGGCCCTCGGCAAGCTGATGGAGAAAGTCCAGAAGCGGAACAGCGAGATCACCAAGTTCACGCGCAACGCCAACACCTTCAAGAAGAGCCAGAAGGAACTCCAGAAGGCCGCGGCCGACATGTACAAGCTGGCCAAGGACGCCAAGCCGCTCAAGGAAGGGTACACGAAGAACGCCAAGAACGAGGCCAACCCCGAGAAGAAGTGGGACGAGATCATGGACGCCTTCGTCAAGACGTCCAAGGACTTCTCGGACCTCGTCGTGAAGGACACGACCACCCAGAAGGACGCCAAGGACTCGTTCCAGAGCGTCAAGAAGACCTGCTCCGACTGCCACACCGTCTTCCGCGTCGAGTCAGAGTTCTGAGCACCCGTTTCCTAGAGTGGGCACCACCCACCGAAACCTTCGCCCGCGCGAGCGGGAGAAGGTAGCCCGCAGGGCCGGATGAGGGCGGCGCGGGCCCAGGCTTGCCCCTCGGACCCCTCACCCCGGCCCTCTCCCCGCTGACGCGGGGCGAGGGGGCCCGGAGGGCCGGGTGAGCGACGGAGCCGGCCCCGGCTCGCCCCTGAGAGCCACGACCCTTCGCCCGCGCGAGCGGGAGAAGGTGGCACGAAGTGCCGGATGAGGGCGGGGCTGGCTTCGGCTGGCCCCTCGGACCCCTCACCCCGGCCCTCTCCCCGCGAGCGGGGCGAGGGGGACGGCCGACAGGGTTTGCCCCCGCGAAATCCCCCGAACGACCCGGGGGCGAGCCTGCAAAACCAGCAGAAGCCCCGGCGCGAACCTTTTGCAGGTTTTGCAGGGTCTCTCCGGGGACGTTTCCGGGATCGCGCCGCCGGCTCAGAGCCGCCCGACCCAGGCGTCGGATGGTTGGGGGCCGTCTTCGGACTCCGCTCCCACGGCCACGGACGCAACCCCGGCCAACCGGTGCCCCGCTGCCCACCGCCGACTCCTCTCTTGTCCCCTCCCCGCCTCGTCGGCGATGATCCCGAACATGAGCGACTCACTGGATTACCGATCGGCCGGGGTGGACCTCTCGACGTACGAGGAGACCATGTCCCGGCTCCCCCCGCTGATGCGGCGGACGTTCACGCCCCGGGTGATGGAGTGGAAGGATGGGTTCGCGGGGCTGTTCCAGCTCGACGACCAGATCGGGCTGCTGTCCCGGCGGTATCGCGACCCCGTCCTGGTGGCCTCGACCGACGGCGTGGGGACCAAACTGAAGCTGGCGTTCGCCACCGGCCGGCACGAGACCGTCGGCATCGACCTGGTCGGCATGTCGGTCAATGACTGCCTCTGCGCCGGGGCCGAGCCGTTGATTTTCCTCGACTACGTGGCGATGAGCCGCGACGACCCCGCGCTGACGGCCTCGATCGTCAAGGGGATCAGCGACGGCTGCATCGAGGCCGAGTGCGCCCTGATCGGCGGCGAGACGGCGATCCTCCCCGAGTTCTACCAGCCGGGAGAGTACGACCTGGCCGGCTTCTGCCTCGGCGTGGTCGAGCGCAAGCAGGTGCTCGACGGCAAGGACATCCGCGTCGGCGACCGGGTCATCGGCCTGGCGAGCTCCGGCCTGCACTCCAACGGCTACAGCCTGGCCCGGAAGATCGCCCTGGATCACGCCAGGTTAAGCCTGGACGATCACGTCGAGGCCCTGGGTCGGACGGTGGCCGACGAGCTGCTGGAGCCGACGCGGATCTACACCCGGGCGGTGAAGCAGATCCGCCGGAATTACCGGGTCAAGCAGACCGTCCACGGGGTCGCGCACATCACCGGCGGCGGCCTGATCGACAACCCCCCGCGGGTGCTCCCGGAGGGCTGCGCGATCCGCCTGGTTCGCGGATCGTGGACGATCCCGCCGGTCTTCCCCTGGCTCCAGCGGCTGGGGAACGTCCCGGACGAGGAGATGTACCGGGTGTTCAACATGGGCATCGGCCTGGTGCTGATCGTCGCCGAGTACTACGCCGAGTCCATCGCCCGCCACCTGAACCACAAGGCGAAGGTCCCCGCGTGGATCATCGGGGAGGTGGTGGAAGGCAATCGAGAGGTGGTCTGGGAGCCGTCGTGAGGACTCTTCCGCGGAGCCGGACGACGCCGGATTTCCCCGCACGTCCCGGGGGCGACCCTGCAAAACCAGCAAAAGCCCCGGCGCGACCCTTTTGCTGGTTTTGCAGGTTCCTCCCGGCGACGTTTCCGGGATTTCAGAACCCTTCGCCCGCGCGAGCGGGAGAAGGTGGCCCGCAGTGCCGGATGAGGGCGGGGCAGGCTTCGGCTTGCACCTCAGACCCCTCACCTTGGCCCGCCCACGCGAAATCCCCGCACGCCCCGGGGGCGACCCAGCAAAACCAGCAAAAGGGTCGCGCGGGGGCTTCTGCAGGTTTTGCAGGTTCCCGCCGGGGACATCCGGCTTGACCGCTCCCTCCACGAACAACTTCGTCCGTCAGGGCGTGAAGTCCGGGCGTGAACCGCGTATAATGGACGGATCGGGCGGCACGTCCAACACGTCTCCGGGAGCGCGGCGTCATGACCCTGGGCACCCAGACCCAACCCCACGGAAGGTTGCTCGACTACGAGCAGTTCATCGAGCACCAGCTCGCTCAGACCCGCGCCCGGATCAAGTGGACCGACATCGGCACCGCGATGCTGGTGCTCCTGGTGGGCGTGGTCGGCACCTGGCTGGCCGAGGTGGTGCTCGACCACGCGTTCGGGCTGCCGCTGATGGTCCGCCGCGTGGTGCTGGTCGTCGGGCTGACCGCGGCGTCGGTGTACAGCCTGGTCAAGATCGTGCTGCCCATGGTCCTGCGGGTGAACTCGCTGTACGCCGCCAAGACCATCGAGAGCACCGACCCGGCGTTCAAGAACAGCCTGCTGAATTACCTGACGCTCCGGAATTACCGCGACCGGATGCCCAAATCCGTGATGGCCGCCATCGAGGCCCGCGCCGTCAGCGACCTCTCGAACGTCCAGGTGGACCAGGCCGTCGACCAGCACCACCTGATGAAGGCGTTCTACACGCTCTGCGCGGTGATCGCGGCCTTCGCGATCTACTGGGCGTTCGCCCCCAAGAGCATCTGGGACTCGACCCGCCGCGCCCTCCTGGCCGACGTGGTCCGGCCGACGAACACCCGGCTGATGACCATCAAGCCCGGTGACGCCGAGGTGGTGGCCGGCTCGCAGGTGATCTTCTCGGTGGACACCAACCAGGGCGTGCGGCCCCAGAACGTCAAGCTGCACTCCAGCGTCGATGGCGGTAAGTTCTATTCCGTCAAGGAGTTCGAGCCGGGCGTCAAGCAGTACGACCCGTGGACGCTGACCCTCAACAACGTGCAGCAGACGATGGACTACTACGTGACCGGCGGCGACGCCGAGTCGCTGCACTACACGCTGACGGTCCACCCCGCGCCGATGGTCACCTCGGTGAAGGTCGACTACGACTTCCCCGCGTACACCGGCGTGCCCCCGCGGCGGGACATCGAGGGGGGCGACGTGGAGGCCATCGAGGGGACGAAGGTCACCGTCCACGCCACCACCAACGAGCCGGCCCAGGCCGGCACCCTCGACCTGACCGCCGACAACGCCGCGCCCTTGACCGTCGACGCGGAAGACGCCCACCAGCTGACCGGGCAGTTCGTGGTCCGCAAGTCGGGCACCTACACGATCAAGTTCCGCACCACGGGCAACCAGCTCAACCCCAACCCCGTGGTGTACGACATCCACGCCATCGCCGATCGCCCGCCCCAGGCGAAGTTCCTCCGGCCCGACCGCCCGAGCATCAAGGTCCCGGCGAACGTGAAGGTCGACCTGGTGATGGCCGGCTCCGACGACCACGGCGTGCGCGACGCCACCCTCCGGGTCACGATGGACCGCAAGGAGACGCTCCTCTCCAGGAACGTGCTCGAAGGCAAGCCGCACGCGCCGGAGTTCCGGGCGACCGAGACGCTCGACCTGGCGCAACTGCGGGTCAAGCCGGGGCAGTCGCTCCAGTACACGCTGACGGTGCGGGACAACCACGAGCCCGCCGCGCACAGCGTCAGCACCGCCTCGCAGACCATCGAGATCATCGAGCCGGTCGCCCCCGAGCAGAAGCAGCAGATCGAGAAGAAGCAGCAGGAAGAGCGCACGAAACTCGAGGAGCAGAAGCCCCCGCAGGAGGCCGAGCCGCAGGACGCCCCCGCCGACGCCCAGGAGCAGGCCGGCGACCAGAATCCCGACCAGCGCCCCGGCCAGGAGAATCAACCCGACGAGAAGAACGCCGGCAACCAGGGCGGGGCTGAGAACCAGCTCAACGATCGCGGCCAGGGCGATCCGAACCAGGAGAACCGCCCCGACCAGGGCGAGGGCTCCGAGCCCCAGGAAGGCCAGCCCGGCCAGGACAACGCCGGCGGCGCGCCCGGGGCCAACGACCCGCAGATGAAGCGGCTCACCGAGGCCCTCAAGCAGAAGGGCCTGCTGGACAAGGACAAACAAAATCCCCAGAAGCCGAACGATCAGGCCAACGGCCAGCAGGGCGGCGGCGAGGGCTCGCAGGGCGGCCAGCCCGGGGCCCAGAACCCCGCCGGCGGCAACCAGGGTGGCTCGCAGCAACGCCAGCGGATGCAGGACAACGCCCAGAACAACCAGGGCGGCAACCCGCAGGACCGGAACCAGAACCAGCCCCAGGGCAACCAGGAGCCGGGCTCGGAAGTTCAGCGCGGCCAGAAGGACGGGGGCCAGCAAAATAACCCGCAGGGCAACCAGGATCAGGGCCAGCCGCAGGGCGGCCAGGACCAGGGCCAGCAGGGCGGCGGCGCGAACCAGACGCAGCCCGGCCAGCGGGGCTCGCAGTCCAGTCCCTCCCAGAAGGGCCAGCGGGATGACGCCAACCCCAACCCGGCGGGCGACCAGGGCAACCAGCCCGAGAACCAGGCCAACCAGGGCAAGGATCAGGCGGGTCAGCAACAGCCCGGCGCGGGCTCGCGAGACCAGGCGACCCGCCCCGGCCAGCGTGCCGAACAGTCGAAGGACGGCCAGACCCAGCCCGGCCAGCCGCAGGGGAACCGCCCCGGCGAGAAGCAGCCGCAGACCGGGGACAAGCAGACGAATCCCGACGGGAAAACCGGCGAGAACCAGGCCCAGAACCGGCAGGGCGGCCGCCAGGGCGAGCAGTCGAAGGGGAACGAGACGCAGGGCGACCGGAAGTCCCGCCAGGGCATGCCGCAGCAGGGCGACCGCAACCCCCAGGGCGGCCGCCAGGGCCAGGGCGAGCAGGGGACCCGGAAGGACCAGGGCGGTGACCAGCAGCAGGGCGGCGACCAGAAGCAGGGCGGCGACCAGCAGCAGGGCGGCGATCAGCGGGCCGACCAGCAAACCGGCTCGAAAGATGGGTCGCAGCGCCCGTCCGGCGATCGGGCCGGAGACGACCAGCAGAGCCGCCCGAACGGCGAGCAGGCCGGGCAGCAGGGCTCGGACCGCTCGCAGCAGCAGGGCACCCGGGGCGACCGCAAGAACGCCGGTCAGCAGCAGCAGGGCACCCAGGGCGAGCGTTCGAAGCAGGGGCAGCAGACTGGGGAGCCGGGCGAGCGGGACCGCATGAACCAGGCGGGCAAGCCGTCGGACCGCTCGCAGGGTCAGCAGCAGCCCGGCGGCGAGGACCAGCAGGGCCAGCCCGCGGCCGGCAAGGACGATCAGAACCAGCCCGGCCGTCAGGGTCAGTCCGGCAAGCCGCAGACCGGCCGTCCCGGCGAGCAGGGCAAGCCCGAGTCCGGGCAGCCCTCCGATCAGCCCGGCGAGCAGGCCCGGGAGAAGTCGGAATCCACCCAGGGCCGGCCCGGCGAGAGCAACGCCGACGCCACCGCGAAGGACCAGCCCGGCCGTCAGGGACAGGGCCGCCAGGGCACCCGCAAGGACCAGGCCGGCCAGGAGACCTCGAAGCTCGCCGCCGACCAGACGAAGGGCGACCCGAACACGCCGACCCGCAGCCAGGAGGGCGAGGTCGGCCCGGACGGCAAGATGTCTCGCGATCAGCAGCAGTCCCCCGACCAGAAGGCCGCCCGGACCGGACGGACCCCCGAGCAGCAGGCGAAGGACGCCGCCGAGAGCAAGACGGCCCAGCAACGCGACCCGCGGAACCACTCCCGCGACCCGCGCGACGCCTCGCAGACGCCGCCCTCCCGGCCGCACGATCCCCGCGACCCCGGCCGAGGGCACGGGCAAGGCCCAGGATCAGAATCAGGATCAGGATCAGCAACGCGACAACACCCAGCAACCGGCGGACGCCCAGCAGAAGGGCGAGGACCAGCAGGGCAACCCGCAGCAGGGCGACGCGCAGCAGAAGGGCCAGGACCAGCAGGGCAAGCCGCAGCAGGGCGACGCCCAGCGGAAGGGCGATGCGCAGCAGAAGATGAACGACGCCCAGCGGCGCGAGAACGGCCAGCAGGGCAACGCGCAGGAAAAGGGCGAGGACCAGCAGGGCAACCCGCAGCGTGGTGACGCGCAGCAGAAGGGCGATGCGCAGCAAAAGATGAACGACGCCCAGCGGCGCGAGAACGGCCAGCGTGGCGACGCGCAGCAGAAGGGCGAGGACCAGCAGGGCAACCCGCAGCAGGGCGACCCCGCCCAGCAGGGCGACCCCGCCCAGCAGAAGGGAGACGCCCAGCAGCAGGGCCGTGGCGACCCGCAGCAGAGCAAGGACGCCCAGCAGCAGGGCCGTGGCGATCAGCAGCAGAGTAAGGACGCCCAGCGCGGCGATGCGCAACAGCAGGATAATGCCCAGCAGCAAGGCAACCCGCAACGGGGTGATCAGCAGCGAGGGAACCCGCAGCAGGGTGATCAGCAGCGGGGGAACCAGCAGGGCAACGAGCAACAGCAAGGCGATTCGCAGCAGCAAGGGAATCCCCAGCAGGGCGACGCCCAGCAGCAGGGCAATCCTCAGCAGGGCGGTCAGCAGCAGGGGAACAGTCGCCAGTCACGCAACGGCCAGCAGCAGCGAGGGAATCCCCAGCAGGGCGATGCCCAGCAGAAGGGCGACCCGCAGCAGGGTGATGCCCAGCAGCAAGGCGGTCAGCAACAGGGTGACGCCCAGCAGCAGGGCGGCGATCCCCAGGACCAGGGGATGCAGGGCCGCGAGGGGCAGCAGGGGAGGAACCAGGACGCCCAGGCGAAGGGCCAGCAGGGGAGCCGCCAGGGCCGCGGCGATCAGCAGGGCCGGCAACAGCCGGGTGGCGAGCAGGACGCCCAGGCGAAGGGCCAGCAGGGGACCCGAGGATCGGAGACCACCGGCCGCGGCAACGAGCCCGGCCGCGAGGGGAGCAACGAAGAGGGATCCCCGTCGGATCGCGGCCAGCAGCAGCCCGGCCAGGGCCAGAAGGACGGTTCCCAGCCCGGTCAGCAGGGCAACCAGCCCGGTCAGCAGGGCCAGAAGGACGGCGCCCAGGGCCAGCAGTCCGGCGAGCAGGGCAAGGACGGCGGCGCCCAGGGCAAGGAGTCCGGCGCGCAGGGTCAGGAGTCCGGCGCGCAGGGCCAGCAGTCCGGCGAAAAGGGCCAGCAGTCGGGGGGCTCGAAGAGCTCGCAGGCGTCCGGCGGCAAGCCTACGGGGCAGCCGGGGCAGGGGCAGCAGCAGGGCGGGGCCGGCCAGACGCCCATCGGCGGCGGCCCGACCAGCCCCACGGGTTCCGAGGGGGCCAACGCGAAGGATGAGAGCAAGCCCTCCCCGCGTGCCACCGAGCCCGAGAATGCTCCTCCTCCGGATGACATCGCTCCGGAAGGCCAGTCGCAGGCCGACATGGTGCTGCGGACGGTCCGCGACCTGCTCGACAAGGACGCCGTCACCCCGGACCTCGAGAAGGCCACGGGGATGACCCGCGAGCAGATGGAGCAGTTCGTCAAGAAGTACGAGGGCGTGAAGTCCGGCCCCGCCGGCCCCGGCCGCGAGATCGACGTCCAGCCCGGCCAGAAGGACGCCGGGGGCGGCCCGGCCTCCAACCTGCCCGGCATCGACCGGCAGTCCCGGTTCACCACCAAGAACAAGAAGGACCGCGGGACGATGTTCCAGGACGACGCCCGCAACAACCGCGAGGCGATCCGGTTCACGCCGCCGCCGGAATACCGGAGCAAGTTCGAGGGTTACAAGAGTACGCTGGCGAAGACCCGCTCCTCCGGCGCCGTCCGGCCCGCGCCCGCCAGGCCCGCCGGCAGCGGCGGCGGACAGTGACCGCTCCGTTCCATCGACGCAACGTCCGGGATCCTTCATGCGATCGCCCCTGACCCTGCCCCGGCGGTACCTCGTGGGGTTCGACCCCCGCGAGCTGCCGCACCACTTCGCCGACGTGCTGGTGATCGGCGGCGGCATCGCCGGGCTCCGCGCGGCGCTCGGCATCCCCCCGGCCTACCGGACGCTCGTGGTCACGAAGGACGAGATCAAGGAGAGCAACAGCCACTACGCCCAGGGGGGCATCGCGGGGGTCCTCGACCCGGAGGACCAGTTCGAGAACCACATCGCCGACACCGTCGCCGCCGGCAAGGGACTGTGCGACCCCGAGGTCGTGGCGATGGTCGTCCGCGAGGCACCCGAGCGGATCAACGAGCTGATCGGCTGGGGGACGCACTTTGATCAGCACGACGGCCGGGTCTCGCTCGGGCTCGAGGGTGGCCACTCGCACCCCCGGATCGCCCACGCCCTGGGCGACGAGACCGGGCGCGAGATCATGCGGGCGATGATCCACGAGGCGCGGGCCAGGAAGTGCATCCGCATCTGGCAGAACTGCGTCTCGGTGGACCTGCTGACTCATGACGGCCGGTGCCGGGGCGTGCTGGTCTGGGACCGGCGCCGGGGGTTCGCCCTGGTCTGGGCCCGGGCGGTGCTCCTGGCCACGGGCGGCGCGGGCCAGCTCTACCGCGAGACGACCAACCCGCCGATCGCCACGGCCGACGGCCACGCGATGGCATATCGCGCGGGCGTCGAGCTGCGCGACATGGAGTTCATGCAGTTCCACCCGACGGTGCTCTACATCGCCGGCTCGGCCCGCCACCTGCTCACCGAGGCGCTGCGGGGCGAGGGGGCCTACCTCCGCGACAAGGACGGCCACCGGTTCATGCCCGAGGCCCATCCGCTCGCCGAGCTGGCGCCCCGCGACGACGTCTCGCTGGCGATCGCGCGGCAGATGGCGAAGACGAGGCATCCCAACGTCTACCTCGACCTCTCGCACCTCGACGCGGAGTTCATCCGCAAGCGGTTCCCGGGCATCGACCGGCTCTGCCGGAGCTTCGACCTGGACATGACCCGCGACCCGATCCCGGTCTGCCCGGGGGCCCACTACATGATCGGCGGCGTGACCGTCGACGAGATGGCCCGCTCCAGGCTGCCGGGCCTCTGGGCCGCCGGCGAGGTCTCCAGCTCCGGGCTCCACGGAGCCAACCGGCTGGCCTCCAACAGCCTGCTCGAGGGCCTGGTGTACGGGGCCCGCGCCGCGGGGGACATCTGCCGGGAGCTCGATCGGTCCGGGCCCTGGCAACTGGAGGTGCCGCCGATCTCGGCGCCGGCGGCAACGAGCAGGGAAACGCGGGGGTTCATCGACCTGGACGACCTGCGGAAGTCGCTCCGCGCCCTGATGTGGCGGCGGATGGGGATCACCCGCGACGCGGCCGGGCTGGACGAGGCCGCGACCCAGGTGGACCACTGGTGCCGCTACGTCCTGCCCCAGGTCTTCGACGACCCCGCCGGCTGGGCCATCCAGAACATGCTCATCACCGCCCGCCTGATGATCGCGTCCGCCACCGAGCGGAAGGAGTCGCGCGGCGTCCACGCCCGGTCCGACTTCCCGCGGCCCGACCCGGCGCTGAACCGTCACATCGCCCTGGAGCCGGTCCCGGCGGAGCCGCGGCCGTCCGGGAAGAAGACCTCGTAAGGAACAGGCCGGGAATCACTTCCTCTCTCCGCATGCCTGACTCCGTCCTGGGTGGCTGGGGTCTCGGTATGCCGAGACCCCGGTTCCCGGGCTGTTCCCGAACGGGCGGCGCGGGGATGGAAACGTCCCCGGCGGGAACCAGCAAAACCTGCAAAAGCCCCGGCGCGACCCTTTTGCTGGTTTTGCAGGGTCGCCCCGGGGGCGTGCGGGGAATTTCCGGCTGGGTGGCTGGGGTCTCGACTTCGAGACCCCGGTTCCCGGGCTGTTCCCCGGGGTCCCGGCGTACCGAGACCCCAGCCACCCCTGCTCGGGAATGTCGGGGAAATACTTCCACCCTACTCCTCAGCGACTCATCTCGGAGAGCCTCCGGTAGCCGTCGCCCGTCGCCACCGGCGGGTCCAGCCAGCGCTCCTTGGGGATGACGCGGGGCGTGTAGCCCTCGACTCGCGCAGGGTCGAAGTGGCGGATCGCGGCGAGCTTCGCGGCGATTCGCGGACTGCCCGCGGCGTCGAGCTTGGCCAGGACCTTCTGGTCCTCGCTCAGCAGGTCCTCGTCGGTGATGACGCCCAGGCGGAAGCCCTCGCGGAGGGCGTCGGCGAACTCGTTGTAGATGTACGCCTCGGTCGGGCTGGCCCACCAGTCGCGGTTCATCTCCGCGAAGCAGGCCTGGACCTCCCGGGCGACGGCCGCGTCGGCCAGCACGATCGTGGCGTCGACGACCCGCACATGCTCCAGGAAGCGGGCCACCTGGCCGGGGGTGAGCGCCCGGCACGCCAGGCCGTCGCGGAGGAAGTAGTCGAGCCGGTCGGCGCAGAGCCAGGGGAGGGGCCGCTCGAGGACCGGATAGCGCGAATCGTCGTAGAAGTCCCGCGGCGTGAAGCCCAGCGGGGCGAGCGCGGCGACCACGTCGGGGCGGTCGAGCATCTCCGGTTTGAGGCTCTCGTGATGGTCCTGGTCGTCGGAGGTCACCAGGAAATCGACCGCGTGCGAGAACGCCGTGTGCGAGATGTCGTGAAGCAGCCCCGCGACCTGCTCCTGCCGGCCGACACCCAGCCGGGTGAGCAGCACGTGGACGCCCAGGCTGTGCTCGTACCGCGTGACGTTCTTGAACGGGAAGGCGATGGCCGACGGGCCGGCCTGGCGGACGCCCTTCAACCGCCGGAAGGTCGGCGTCTCGATGATCCCCAGGATGGCCCGATCGGTGACCTCGACCTCGCCATAAACCCTGTCTTCCCAGCGCATTCCGCCCGGACCTCAGGAGTCTTGCCGGCCGCGAGCAGGGGGCCGGTCGGGATTTTCGATGATCGTGGGCGGAGGCCGTTTTTGCAAGAGCCGGCGCGGGCGACACCAGGCGGACGACCGGGGATGGAGCGTCATTCGCCCGGCCGCCGGCCCGTCGCGGGGAAGTCCTTCGCGGCGTCCTCCAGCACGAGGGCCCAGTCCTTGTCGACTCCGCGCGATTCCGGGGCGAATTCCCGGCGACCGGAAGCGGGGAACTCGCCGATGCGCGTCCAGGTGCCGTCTCGCGGGTCGTACCACTGTGCCCGAACGGTGCTGCCGGAGAGCTTATTCATCTCGATGCTGACGGGCCGGCCCTCGGGCAGATAGACGATGGCGAAACTGCCGTCCTCGGACCGGGCCGCGACGGTTCGGAACGGCCCGTCGCCGGGCTCCGACGCGAGCACCGACTGGTCGGGCCTCAGCCGGTACCAGGGCCGCTCCTCGAAGAGCCGTCGCATCACCCCCATCTGCCGGGCCCCCGGGTAGTTCATGGCGGTCCGCCAGTCCTGGAATCCGTCCCTCGGGAAGGGGCCGTCGCCCGGCTTGTAGAGCCAGAAGAGGTCGAGCGAACCATAGGCGTGGCCCGCGGCGCCGGCGAGCATCGCGATGTAGGCCTGGGTGCGAACCTTGTGGGCATCCACCCGCGGCTTCCCGGCGCCCGTGGGATGATTCTCATACGCCGGCTCCATGTCGATCGTCGGCTTCGCGGGGGATTGCGCGTAGTCCTTGCTGACGAACTTGTAGCTGTCCGACGCGAAGGTGTGCCCCGACTGGATCGTGTTGAAATCGAGCCAGTCCGCCCGGTGGTACCAGGTCGAGGAGGAGGTCTGGCCGGACCCGTGATAGGAGATCAACTGGCGGCCCTCGCAACCGTCGCGCAGGCCCCTCGCCATCGCCACCCAGACCGCGTCGTCCTGGCCGGGCACCGAGTCGCCGCCGGGATACCAGACGACGGCGTTGTTGATGTACCTCTTGCCCAGAAACCTGCCGAACGAGTAGGCGTTCTTCTCGTCGAAGACCCTCTCGGATGTCCGATTGACGTGCCACGACTTCGAGGTCACCAGGCCCAGCACGAGTCCCAGGTCGTTCGCCCGCTTGACCACGTGGTCGACGTTCCTGAAGTAGGCCTCGTTGGGCCGGTTCGGATCGCGGTCGATGAACGGCGATTCGCCCAGGAGAGAGCGATTGCCGTCCGGGTGGCGCTCGCCCAGGCCCCGGATGACGTACGCCTGGATGACAGAGAATCCCTTGCCGGCGCGGTCCTTGAGATATTCGTCCACCTCCCGGTGGTCGAGCCGCTGGAAGAGCAGCCAGCAGGTGTCCGCGAGGTAGAAGAACGGCTTGCCGTCCTGGTCGACGAGGTAGCGGCCGTTGGGGCTCACCTTCAGCCGCATGCCCGCGACGGAGGTCGCGGCCGGGCGGTCGGCCGCATCGCCGCGAGCGAGCGACGCGAGGCCGGCGAACAGGACCACCGCGGCCGTCACGGTTGCGGTCGCCAGGGTTCGACGCATGGGGGCGCTCCTATCTCCGGAGACTCGGTGCACGACACGGGACGCGGGCGGGCCGAATGGTTCGCATCGCGGCGACTCTACCAGAGCGACTCCCGCCGATCGATACGATGGCGGCGATCCGCGTCCATGCGGGTGGTGCGGAGGACATCCCTCGACTCAACAATCCGGAGACGTCCGGCGACGGATCCAGTCGGTTGATTTTCCACGCGGGGCGGGTCACGATGGGCTCCCGGACCACGCGGCCTGGGTCGGGCCGGGCGGTCTCGAGGCGTGAGGAGACAATCGATGCGCAGGTACCTGGGGTCCGCGTGGCTGGCCGCCGTTTGCGTCGGGGTATTCTTCCCCTGGGGGCCGGGCGCGGCCAGTCGGGCAGGAGATATTGACAAGATGGACTTCGGCAAGACGAAGGACGGGACGCCGGTCACCCTCTACGTGCTCAAGAACGGCCACATCGCGGTGAAGGTGATGACCTACGGCGCGATCATCACCGAGATCGACACGCCCGACCGAAACGGCCACATGGGCGACATCGCGCTCGGCTTCGACACCCTGGACGGCTATCTCGGCACCCATCCCTACTTTGGGGCGACGGTCGGCCGGGTCGCCAACCGGATCGCCGGGGGGAAGTTCACCCTGGGCGGCCAGGACTACACGCTGGCCACGAACAACGGCCCGAACAGCCTGCACGGCGGGATCAAGGGCTTCGACAAGGTCGTGTGGAAGGCCGAAGAGGTGAACCGCCCCGACGGGCCCTCGGTGAAGATGAGCTACCGCAGCCCCGACGGCGAGGAGGGCTATCCCGGCAACCTCGACGTCAGCGTGACCTTCACCGTCACCGCCCAGGACGAGCTGAAGATCGAGTACGCGGCGACCACCGACAGGGCCACGCCGATCAACCTGTCCAATCACAGCTACTTCAACCTCCAGGGGCGGTCCTCCGAGCCGATCCTCGGGCACGCCCTCCAGCTCGAGGCCGAACATTACACGCCCGTGGACGAGACCCTGATCCCCACCGGCCAGATCGCGCCGGTGGCCGGCACGCCGCTCGACTTCACGAAGCCCACGGACATCGGCGCCCGGATCAAGGAGATCAAGGCGGACCCCGTCGGCTACGACCACAACTTCGTGCTCCGCGGCGGGGGCAAGGGCCTGGCTCTGGCTGCCCGGGTGTACGAGCCCAAGACGGGCCGGCAGCTCGAGATGTCCACGACCGAGCCCGGCGTCCAGTTCTACAGCGGGAACTTCCTTGACGGGACGCTCACCGGCAGGGACGGGATCGTCTATCGTCAGTATCACGGCTTCTGCCTCGAGGCCCAGCACTTCCCCGACAGCATCCACCACCCCAACTTCCCCTCCGCCGTGCTTGAGCCGGGGAAGACCTACACCCAGACGACCGTGTACAGATTCACGGCCCACTAGACAGAGAATTAGCCACAGATGAACACAGATAAACACAGATAGAAAACATGATCGAGGAAGGTGCAGTTGGATGGGCGATCCGTGCCGGGCTCCTCGATCGCGCGGCCTGCCCATCCCTGAATCCTCTCCTTATCTGTGTTCATCTGTGTTTATCTGTGGCTAATTTCCCATTGGTAGATTGTGGCAGGCGGGGATTGCTGGCATAATGCGGGCCCGATCTTGAGCCCCTGGTGCGAGGACGGCGGCGGGAGCCGAGCATGACGACCCTGGCGTGGATCGACTACCTGATCATGCTGATCTACCTGGCCTTCGTGCTGGGGATCGGCTTCGCCCTGAAGAAGTTCATGAAGACCAGCGAGGACTTCTTCCTCTCCGGGCGGTCGATCCCGGCGTGGGTGGCCGGGCTGGCCTTCATCTCGGCCAACCTGGGGGCCCAGGAGGTCATCGGCATGGCGGCCTCGGGCGCCAAGTACGGGATCTCCACCAGCCATTTCTACTGGGTGGGCGCGATCCCGGCGATGGTCTTCGTGGGCCTCTTCATGATGCCGTTCTATTACGGCAGCCGGGCGCATTCCGTGCCCGAGTACCTGCGGCTGCGGTTCGACGAGAAGACCCGCGGGCTGAACGCCATCACCTTCGCGGTGATGACGGTGTTCTCCAGCGGGATCTCGATGTACGCGATGGCCAAGCTGATCATGCTGCTGAAGGTCTTCGACGCCCCCTTCGCCGCCCTCGGGCTGCCCCGCGAGTGGATCTTCCACGCCAGCATCATCTTCTCCGCCCTGATCGTCCTGGGGTACGTCTACCTGGGCGGGCTCACCAGCGCGATCTACAACGAGGTGCTCCAGTTCTTCCTGATCGTGGCGGGCTTCCTGCCGCTCGTGCTCCTGGGGCTGAAGGACGTGGGGGGCTGGTCCGGGCTGAAGTCGTCGCTGGCGGCCATGGACAAGACGGCCTACGCCCACACCTGGGTCGGCATGTCGCAGGCGAACACGAACCCCCTGGGCGTGGAGTGGTTCGGGCTGGTGATGGGGCTGGGCTTCGTCCTCTCGTTCGGCTACTGGTGCACCGACTTCCTCGTCGTGCAGCGGGCCATGGCGGCCGACTCGATGGTGTCGGCCCGGCGCACGCCCCTGATCGCCGCGATCCCCAAGATGTTCTTCCCGTTCCTGGTGATCCTGCCCGGGCTGATCGCGATCGCGCTGCCGACGGTGGCCCCGCTGGCGGAGCCCGCGGCCGCGGGGGCCGCCGCCGCGCCCGGCCTCGGGCTGATCCCCGCCAAGGTGAGCCCCGACACGGGAGCCGTGGTGCTGGACTCCGCCGGCAAGCCCGAGCTCGACTACGACATGGCGATGCCCAGCCTGCTCCTGAAGTACTTCCCCACCGGCATGCTGGGCCTCGGGCTGACGGCCCTGCTGGCGAGCTTCATGTCGGGGATGGCGGGCAACGTCACGGCGTTCAACACGGTCTGGACCTACGACATTTACAAGGCCTACATCCACCCCGAGGCGACCGATCGGCACTTCGTCTGGATGGGCCGGTTCGCGACGCTCTTCGGGACGGTCGTCTCGATCGGCGCGGCGTACCTGGTGTCGCGGTTCAACAACATCATGGACGCCCTGCAACTCGTCTTCGGCTTCGTGAACGCGCCGCTGTTCGCGACCTTCCTGCTCGGGATGTTCTGGAAGCGGGCGACCGGGCACGGGGCCTTCTACGGGCTGCTGGCCGGCACCGGCGCCGCGGCGGTCTTCCACGGGCTCAACCTGCCGCAGGGGGCCGGGGTGGGCATCAAGGGGGGCTGGCTCACCGGCGGGAATCCGGTGTATCTCTTCCCGACCGAGATGGCCCAGAACTTCTGGATGGCGATCGCGGCCTGGACGGTCTGCTTCGTCGTCACGATCGTCGTCAGCCTGTTCACCCGCCCGCGGCCCGACAATGAGCTGGTCGGGCTGGTCTACGCCCTGACCGACAAGCCGCACGAGGCCCACCTGGACTGGTACCAGCGGCCGCTGGCCCTGGGGGTCATCGTGCTCCTGATGACCGCGGCCCTGAACTTCCTGTTCTACTGAGTCTCGCGAGGCGTCCCGGACCATGCACCTGGATATCCGCCTGCCGATCGGCCTGCTCTTCGCCCTGCTCGGGGGGCTGCTCGTCCTCTACGGGCTGCTCACGCAGTTCAGCGACCCGGAGATGTACGAGCACTCGCTGGGGATCAACATCAACCTCTGGTGGGGCGTCGTGATGGCCCTCTTCGGGGCGCTGATGATCCGGCTCGGACGCAAGGGCGCGAGCGAACGACCCTCTCCCACACCCTGATCGATCGAGGGACCGTCCACGATGGGCTGCCTACCGCTGATCCTGGCCGCCGAGGGCGCCACGCAGAAGCTGCTCTCGCTCTCACTGCCGGACATCCTGATCGTCCTGGCCTACTTCGCCATGGTGCTGGGCATCGGCATCTACCTGAGCCGCCAGACCCAGACCGGCGAGGACTTCTTCATGGCCGGGCGCGAGATGACGGCCTGGATCGCGGGCCTCAGCTTCCTCTCGGCCAACCTGGGCTCGCTCGAGCTGATGGGCTGGGCGGGGGCGGCCTACCAGTACGGCATCCTGGCGACCCACTGGTACTGGATCGGCGCCATCCCGGCGATGCTCTTCCTCGGCATCGTGATGATGCCCTTCTATTACATCTCGAAGACGCACTCGGTCCCGGGCTTCCTCCAGTTGCGGTTCGGCGAGGACAGCCGTGCCCTCGCGGCCATCTCGTTCGCCGTGATGACGGTGCTCATGAGCGGCGTGAACATGTTCGCGATGGCCAGCGTGATGAAGGTCGTGCTCGGCTGGGACATCAACTTCAGCATCTGGGTCTCGTCGCTGACGGTGGCGGCCTACGTGGCGCTCGGCGGGCTGAAGTCGGCCATCTTCAACGAGGTGCTCCAGTTCGTGCTGATCTGGGCCGGCGCGATGCTGATCCCGATCCTGGGGATGATCGAGGCGGGCGGCTGGGGGCCCTTGCAGGCGAAGATCGGGGCCTCGTACACGCACGCCTGGAGCACGCTCGGCTCGTTCCAGGACAACCCGATGGGCATCCACTGGACGGGCATCGTCTTCGGCCTCGGCTGGGTGATCTCGTTCGGCTACTGGACGACCGACTTCCTCGTCGTGCAGCGGGTGCTCGCGGCGAAGGACCTGCGCTCGGCGAAGCTCGCCCCGATCATCGGCGCGGCGTTCAAGATGATGGTGCCCCTGATCGTCATCCTGCCGGGCCTGCTCGGCCTGGGGCTGCTCGACGTCAAGCTCGTCGGCGAGGACGAGGCGCGGACGGCGGGCACCTTCAGCTACAACGACGTGCTCCCCCTGATGATGGCCCGCTACTTCGGGCCGGGGCTGCTCGGCCTGGGGATCACGGCCCTGATCGCGGGCTTCATGGCGGGGATGGCGGGCAACGTCAGCGCGTTCGCCACGGTCTGGACGTACGACATCTACCGGGCCTTCATCCGGAAGGACGCGACCGACGCCCACTACGTCAGCCACGGCCGCTGGTGCACGATCATCGGCATCTTCGTGAGCATCGGCACGGCCTACCTGGTGATGCAGTTCAAGAGCATCATGGACTACGTCCAGGCGCTCTTCAGCTTCTTCATCGCGCCCCTCTTCGGCACGGTCCTGCTGGGCATGCTCTGGAAGCGGGCCACCCCGGCTGGCGGCTTCTGGGGGCTGCTCTCCGGCACGGTCGTCTCGATCGCCATGTGGCTTTGGGTCTACGTCTCTCCCGACGCGCTTCAGTACGTGGCGCTTTCGCCCCACGCCAAGCCGATGGCCGAGAACATGTACCGCGGGCTCTGGTCGTGGATCGTCTGCGTGGCCGTGACCGTGGCCGTCAGCCTGGCGACGAAGCCCAAGCCGGACAGCGAGTTGGAGGGGCTCGTCTACGGCTGCACCGCGGTCCCCTCGGAGCAGCACATGGCGCTCTGGAGGCGGCCCATCTTCTGGGCGGGCATCGTCGGCGCGGTCTTCGTGGCGCTCAACGTGATCTTCTGGTGAGGCGGACGGGCCATCATGACCAAGGATTCTCATCTTTCCATCTGGTTCTTCGTGGGCATCCTCCTGACCTTCTACGGGCTGATCATCACGCTCGCGGGGGCCTACGGGATCTTCTCGCCGCCGGCCGTCCACCTGGCCCAGTACCACGCGGACCTCTGGTGGGGCCTCGTCCTCCTGGCGATCGGCCTGTTCTACTGCTACCACTTCGCGCCGCCGCGGACGGGCCAGGCGCCGTAAGCCGGACGTCGGCCCTCGGCCCCTCGATGAGGCGACGTCCGCGGTGCGCCGGGCGGCCTCCCCGCTAATCTGCACTGGTTGCACCACTTTCACGGTTCGGCCTGACAGAATCGGGCCGACCGTCTATCCTAAAGATGGAAGCCCAGGAAGGCGGAGTCTGCCTGCCGCTGGGGACCACGTTCGTTCGCCGTCGAGCAGGATGAAATCAGGGGCTCCCCGACCAGGGAGGTCGGGGAGATTGTGTCGTGACGACGCTCTCCCGAATCGGGGGCTGGCTGGCTCCGTACCGCCTGTCCATGGCCGCGGCCATGCTGCTGACGGCCCTCGCTGCGCTGTGCAACCTCCCCGTTCCACTGATCGTGCAGGAATTGATCGACCGGGTGGTGACGCAGGGCCGCTGGGAGGCCCTGCCGCTCTACGCGGCCGGGCTGCTGGCCAGTTTCGCCATCCAGGCGGGGCTGACGCTCGCCAACGGGCTGCTCATCGGCCGCATCGGCCAGGGTGTGGTCCGCGACCTTCGGCATCGGCTCTACGACCGGCTCCAGAGGCTGAGCCTGGCCTACTACGACCGGACGCCCAGCGGCGCGATCCTCTCGCGGCTGATGGACGATGTCGGGGCGATCCAGCAATTCGTGACCGGGCAGACCTTCGCGATCCTGACCGACGTCGGCACGATGGTCGTCATCTCCGCCCTGCTGCTGGCCCGCGACTGGCGGCTGGCCCTGGTGGTGTTCCTGATCGTCCCGCTCTTCGCGATCAACGTCCGCTTCTTCCTGAGGCGGATCCGGGCCGCCAGCGAGCTGATCCGCGAGAAGATGGACCGGCTCTTCGGCCACCTGAAGGCGAAGCTGGACGCCCAGGTCGTGATCAAGGCCTACGCCCAGGAGCCGGCGGAGGTCGCGGACTTCGCCGCCCAGCTCGCGGACGTGCACGTCCCGCGGGTCCGCGAGACCCATCTGGGCGCGGCCTTCGCGAACATCAGCGGCGGCATCGGCGGGCTGGGGACGGCGCTGGTCTTCGCGGTCGCGGCCTACGAGGTGCTCCAGGGGCGTCTGACCGCCGGGCAGGTGGTCTCCACGGCGGCCCTGGCCGGGCTGGTCTTCGGCCCGGTCTCCCGGCTGGCGGACCTCGCGTACGTCTTCGAGCAGACCGCCGCCAGCGTCGACCGCCTGGGGGAGATCCTCGACCTCGAGCCCGACGTCGTCGAGCCCGCACCCGACGAGGCGCTGGCGCTCGGCGGGCCCGGCGGGCGGGGGCGTGCGCGGGGGGCCGTCGAGTTCGACCGCGTCGGCTTCGGGTATCTGCCGCGGCAGCCGGTCGTCTGGGACATCCGCCTGAAGGTCCGGCCGGGTCAGAAGGTCGCGCTGGTGGGCCCCACCGGCTGCGGCAAGAGTTCGCTGGTCAATCTCCTGATGCGGTTCTACGACCCGACCTGGGGCGAGATCCGGATCGACGGCGTCCCGATCCGCCGGGTGCCGACCCGCGAGCTGCGGCGGCAGATCGGCGTGGTGCTCCAGGACCCGGTCGTCTTCCGGATGAGCCTGGCCGACAACATCCGCTACGGACGACCCGACGCCACCGACGAGGAGGTCGAGGCCGCCGCGAAGGCGGCGCTCGTGCATCCGTTCGCCGTGGCCTTGCCCGAGGGCTATCACACGCTCGTGGGCGAGGGCGGGTACCGGCTCAGCCAGGGCGAGCGGCAGCGGCTGGCGATCGCCCGGGCCGTCTGCAAGGACCCCAGCCTGGTGATCCTCGACGAGGCGACCAGCTCGCTCGATACGGCGAGCGAGGCCCTGATCCAGGCGGCGGCTCGCGAACCTGCTGAACGGCCGCACCGCGTTCATCGTCGCCCATCGGCTGTCCACGATCGTGGACGCCGACCTGATCGTCGTCATGGACGGCGGCCTGATCGTCCAGGCCGGGAGCCACGTCGAGCTCCTGGCCGATGAGGAGGGCTCTACCGCCGGCTCTGCCTCCGCCAGTTCGGCGAGCCCGGGCTGGCCGCCGAGGCCGTCCGGGGGCGCCGGGCCGACGGCCCTCGTACCGTCGCGCCGGCCTTCGCGGAGCTGCCCGCCGCGAAGACGGCCTGAGCACGAATCGATCCGGGGACGCTCCGCGTGCGAGCCGCCCCACGAACGACTCGCGGATCGTGAACGACCGAGGTCACGTCGATGTCCTCCGCCCCGGATCCCGCCCCGTCCCCGAGGCCGCCGCTGCGACGGCTCGAGGCCGACTTCCTGGACGCCGTATCGCGGCGTGATCGCGGCCTGCCTGGCCGGGCTGCTGGTCCAGTCGCTCCTGCTGCTGCCGATCCCGCTCCTGCAAGGATGGATCGTCAACCAGCTCGTGGATCTGGCCGCGACCGGGGGCGGAGACGACGCCCGCTCGGCCGTGGCGCGGGCGATCGTCCTGGCCCTGGCGGCGACGGTGGTCCTGCAACTGGCCCGCTCGGCGCTGGCGTGGTGGACGGCCGCCGTGATGGGGAGGATCAGCCAGGAATGGGTCGTCGCGATGCGCGGGGCGCTGCAACGCAAGCTGATGCGATTGCCCATGGCCTACTTCGACGCCCAGCAGACCGGCCGCCTCATGGCGAGGGTCACCAGCGACGTGGGCTCGATCTTCATGTTCCTCCGCAGCGGCGTGCTCCAGCTCATCGGCGACCTCATCCTGTCGGCGGCGATCGCCGTGCTGCTCGTCTGGCTCCAGTGGCGGCTGGCGCTCGTGGCGCTCGTGGTCGTGCCGCTCTACGCCCTCAACCAGGGGTTGTTCTTCACCCGCCTGCGGAAGCTCTCCGACGAGGTCCGCGGCCAGGTCGCCGCGGCTCTACGCCCTGCTCTCGGAACGCGTCTCGGCCGTCCGCGTGGTCCGCTCCTTCGCCAAGGAAGACGCCGAGCTCGCCGCGGCTCGACGAGCGGATCGACGCCCACCGCGCCCTCTCGTGGGCGAGCACCCGCACGGCGGCCACGCTCAACGCCCTCGCGATCGTGATCAGCGGGCTCGGCACCGTCTTCGTCATCAGCTACGGCGTCGTGCTCGTCGGCCGGGGCCTTCAGCGTCGGCGAATTGCTGGCGTTCTACGCCCTGGTGGGTCAGCTCTACGCGCCGATCGTCCGGCTCTCGCAGTTCCAGGCCACGGCCATCGCCACGCAGGTCTCGGTGGAGCGGCTCTACGAGATCTTCGACGAGCCCGAGCCGGTCCGCGACCGACCGGACGCCCGACCCCTCGTTCGCCCGCGCGGACGCCTCGAATACCGTGGAGTCCGGTTCGCGTATCCGCGGAGGGTGCGCGACGCGGATGATCGCGACCAGGACGTCGAGCGGACGTCCCGTCTGCCGGCCATGGTGCTCGACGGCGTGGACCTGGAGATCGAGCCCGGCATGCGGGTGGGGATCCTCGGGCCGAGCGGGCGGGGAAGTCCACGCTCCTGGCCCTGGCCCCCGGCTCTACGACCTCCGGGAAGGGTCCGATGACGACGGCCTACCCTGGGGTTCGGTCCGGTTCGACGGCGTGGACGTCCGCGAGTGGAAGCTGGCCGATCTCCGCAGGGCCGTGGCGGCTCGTGCCCCAGCAGGGCGCTGCTCTTCGAGGGGACGATCCGCTCGAACCTGCTCTACGCCAGTCCCGACTCCACGGCGAGGCAGCTCCGCCAGGCGCTCGAGATCGCGGACCTCGCCGGCATGGTGGACGCCCTGCCGCTGGGCCTTGAGACCCCGGTCGGCGAGCGCGGGGTCTCGCTCTCCGGCGGCCAGCGTCAGCGTCTCGCCCTCGCCCGGGCGATCGTGGCCGACCCGGCGGTTTTGCTCCTGGACGACTGCACCAGCGCCCTGGACGCCGAGACCGAGGCCCGGATCCAGGACGCCCTCGACGAGCACCTCCCCGGCCGGACGTGCGTCATCGTCTCGCACAAGATCTCATCCGTCCGCCGCTGCGACCTGATCGTCGTCCTCGAAGACGGCCGGATCGCCGAGCAGGGCTCCCACGAGGCCCTCATCCTCCGCAACGGCCACTACGCGGCGACGTACGCCCAGCAGACGCGGTCACTGCTTTTGGCGGGTGCCTGAGACGGTTGTTGATGCGGCGGGTCAGGGCAACCCACTCCCTCCGGAACCGGCTGGAGCCAGTGGATTACGCGTCGCCTCCGATGCTGAGCCGTCCGGATCGACCTCGACGCAAGGCGGGTTCACGCGTCCGCTTCCGCGAAGACCCGGGACGCCGCCTCCGGCAGATCGACGGCCACGAACCACTCCGCCGAATACAGGTAATCTTCGCCGGACTCGTCGATGACGCGAACGAGGCCGCGAGACTCCGCGCCCGGGTCGGTGACGGATTGATAGACCTTCCGGACCTCCAGCGACGCGGGGTAGCCGTCGTTCCGAATGCAAAGGAGAAATCGCCCGCGCGGATCGCTTTTGGGCATGGCTACTCGTCCAGGAAGCGTTTGATCTTCATTTCGACGCGGCCGATTCCGTGGGCTTCGTACCAGTGGACCTCGGCCCGGTAGATTGAGCCGTCCTCGAATCGCACCCTCGTGACGCCCTTCCGTTTCCTCCACCGTCCAGGCCCATAAGCATCGCAGAGTCGTTGCCGCGCCCGGATGGACGACCCGGTCGCGAAGGTCTCGATCTCCGTGATGTCGCCAACGACCTCGAACGTCATGATGCCGGCATTGTACCAGTCCCGCGGGATCCGTGATTGCCGACGCTACGAACTGCTGGCGGGTGCGTGAGACCCTCACTTGTAGCGTGGGCACCGCCCACCGCGACCCTCCGCGGCATTCCCGGTGGGCGGTGCCCACCCTACGAGACTACCGGACTGCGACAGCGGCGAGCAGCAAGGAATCTTCGCCGACCGGATGCATCAAGTTGCGGAAAGTGCAGCCTTCGACACACCCGACCTTGCTCATCCCGAGCTGTCTGGTGCGGTGAACGATACGCCGAAGCAGCAGTTTCCGCCGAATAAAATCGTGCTTCCGTTACCACAACTGCCAAAGTGATGTCGCAACCCAGCCTGATGCTCGATCACGGCGAGGAATTCCTTGAAGGTCAGCTCACTCGCTGGCCAGTGGATTGCCAGATCGCCTCGAGATTCCGGGTAGGACACCCAGACGCGCACAGGGAAGCTGTGACGCCCATCCCCTTCCGCATAGTCGCCCAACTCGCGTAGGGACATCTCCGATTTCGGGAGGACCACCCGGCGGGCGAGGAGGCGATCCCGCGTTTTCACTGGCGCCGCCACCGCGAGAGAGACCATTGCTGCGGCCACCACGAGATGGACGTAAAGCGTAACGATGGCGAAGCGAATCTGTCGTCGGCGAAGGTGAATCATAGCAGTAGCGCCCAGCACCGCCAACCAGGCGAGCAAGACGTACTCGATTATCCCGAGGGTCGAGACGCACAAGAGGGCCGAGAGGCCCGCGGCACAGAGCCCATGACGGAGAAGTGAGGCTGAGGATCCCATATCTCAAATTCCGAAGAGCCGGCCGTACGTGGTCCGGAAGTCTGGTCCCTCCGAGCGTCGGATCCTCGTTAACCACCCTTCTCGGCCGGCTCCGCCACGGCTTTCTGGAGGGCCTTCCAGCCGAGCAGGCCGCATTTCATGCGGGTGGGGGAGAGGGTGACGCCCAGGAGCTTCACGACGTCGGCGGGGGTGATCTGGCGGGCTTCTTCGAGGGTGGCGCCCTCGACGCGGTCGGCGAGGAGCGAGGTGGCGGCCTGGCTGATCACGCAGCCCTGGCCCTCGAACCGGCACCGCTCGATGCGGCCGTCGGGGCTCACCGCGAGTTCGAGGTGGACCTGGTCGCCGCAGAGGGGATTGTCCAGGTCGCAGACCCGGTCCGGGCATTCCAGGCGGCCGCGGTGGGGGGAGGAATAGTAGTGGTCGAGGATCTCCTCGCGGTAGAGGGGGTCATCCATTCGGGGGCTCCGTCGCAGCGGGGCTGGCCGGCCGGGGAGTGCCCGGGGCAGGGGGTCGGCGGCGCAACAGGGTGCGGATCGACTTCAGGGCGTCGGCGAGCTGGTCGACCTCGTCTCGCGTATTGTACAGGGCGAAGCTCGCCCGCGCGGAGGCCGAGATCCCGAGCCTCAGGTGCAGGGGCATCGCGCAGTGGTGCCCGGCCCGGATCGCGATCCCCGAGCGGTCGAGGAGCTGGGCCAGGTCGTGGGGGTGCGTCCCCTCGAGCGTGAAGCTCACGATCCCGCCCTTGTGCTCCAGGTTCGCCGGCCCGTAGATCATCAGCCCCGGGATCTCGCCGAGAGTCTCGTGGGCGTGGAGCAGGAGGTCGTGCTCGTGGGCCGCGATCGCGCCGGGGGGGAACTGGGCGAGGTAGTCGATCGCCGCGCCCAGGCCGATGGCCTCCGCGATCGGGGGCGTCCCCGCCTCGAACTTCCAGGGGATCTCGTTCCACTCGGCCTTCTGCCGCTCCACGCGGACGACCATGCTGCCGCCGAACGTCGCCGGGGGCATGTCTTCCAACAACGCCCGCTTCCCGTAGAGCACGCCGACGCCGGTCGGGCCGCAGAACTTGTGCCCCGAGAAGGCGACGAAGTCGGGATCGAGCGAGAGGACGTCGAGCCCGCGATGCGGCAGGCTCTGGGCCGCGTCGATGAGCACCCGCGCGCCGTGCTGTCGCGCCAGGGCAACGATGGTTTCCAGCGGAGGCAACGTCCCGGTGACGTTCGACATCCCGGTGACGGCGACCAGCCGGACGGGCCCCTGGAAGGAGGCCTCCAGGGCGTTCGCGTCGATCTCGGCGTCGTCGGTCAGCGGCATGTAGCGGAGCTCGACGCCCCGCTCCTGGGCGAGCATCTGCCAGGGGACGAGGTTCGAGTGATGCTCCAGCTCGCTGAGCAGGATGACGTCGCCGGGCTTCAGGCGGGAGCGGCCCCAGCTCTGGGCCACGAGGTTGATCGCCTCGGTCGTGCCCCGGGTGAAGACGATCTGCCCGGAGTCCTCGACGCCGAGCAGCCCCGCCACCTTCTCCCGGGCCCCCTCGAACGCCTCGGTGGCCCGTTCGCTGAGGGTGTGCAGGCCGCGGTGGACGTTCGCGGGGTAGTCGGTCAGGTACTCGGTGACGGCCCGGACGACGCACTCGGGCTTCAGGCTCGTCGCCGCCGAGTCCAGGTACACCAGGGGCTTGCCGTCGCTGACGACCTGACGGAGGGCCGGGAAGTCCCGCCGGATCGCTGCGACATCCAGCCCGTCCTCGGATTTCGGGCCGGGCCGGTGGGGGGCGATGTCCTGGCCGGCCGGCAGGTTGGAAGCGGTGTCCCTCGCCGGCCTCCCGGTCTCCTCGGTCGCGGCGCTCGGCGTGGAATCCTTCGCAAGCATGGGAAGCACCTGGGCAGACTGGCTCGTGACTTCGAGATCGCGGCTGGCCCGCACGGCCAATTCTATCCGCAACGGCCCCTCGTACCGAGAAAAACCTGCCTTTCCCCACGGAACAGCCCGAGTAATCCTCGATTTTTCGGATCCCGTGGCTGCACGGGGGAGAAATTTCTGTTAGAACAGAAATGGCTGAACGCTCCGTCGCGTCTGACGGTCTCAGCAAAGCGCGCTGAGGAGATGGTCCGTGGATCGATGGTGTCCACGAGGGGCGGCAGCGGACGGGCCCGGGACAGGTACGCATCGGCGGCCCGGCTCGATCGATCCGGCTATCACGGGAGCAATCGGGATGGGCGGACTGCTCTGGCGAAGCGGCGTTGACCCTCTCGGCGACGGATACCGGGAGCCGATCTACGGATTCCTCGCGGCGATCTTCTCGCACCCCGACGAGGGGAAGTGGGGCCGGGTGCTCCATCCGCAGGAGCAGCGGTCGATCACGGCCGCGGTGGATCTCGCGTGCAAGTCCGCGCTCAAGCTGGAGTACCCGCTGCTCGACGGAGAACTTCCGGCGTCGGAGCTGGACGCACGGATGTTGATCCTGGAACTCTGCCAGCCGCTTGAGCACCTCAAGGCCGAGTACGAGCGCGTGCTCTGCCGTCGCGAGCCGGCGGACGACTGCTCGCCGTTCGAGCTGGACCATCGGGGCGTGCCCCGGGGCTCACTCGCCATCGAGCAGCTCGGCCGATTCGCCACGACTTACCGGGCCTTCGGGTTCCTGGAGGACGAGCAACTGCCGGCCCGGCCGGATCACATCGCCTTCGAACTGGGCTTCATGTATCACCTGGCCCTCCAGCAACGGCTGGCGACCCGGCTGGCGCCGTTCGATCCCCTGGCGGCGCGGCTGGCGGCCCGTTGTGATCTTGCCCAACGGAACTTCTTCGGCGATCATCTGGCGCACTGGGTCACCTCGTTCGCGAGCGGATTGCAGGAGGCTCCCGGCGGGGGTTACCTCGAGGCGCTCGGGCGGGTCCTGGCGGCGTGGATGCCCCTGGAACGGCTCCGCTTCGGCGTGACCGAGGAATTCGAGGAGGCCATGCATCCGGGGCAGGAGCTGGCGGTCGGCGGCTGACGGTCCCCGGACCGGACGACCTCCGGGGGGATCCGGCCCGTGCCGGATTCGAAGGCAGACATGGAGGGATGGTCGACCGCTTTCGAGAGTGGTCCCCGGCGCGCGTCGACCAGCGGGAGCAGGCAAGGAGGTCGAGATCATGGACTTCGGGCTTTCCGAGCAGCAGCAGAAGTGGCATGACACCGCCGTCCGGTTCGCTCGCGAGCAACTGGCCGATCCCGATTCCGTCGCCAGGGAGGCGCGGGGAGAATTCTGGCGCGAGGGTTACGAGCGCTGCGGACGCTTCGGCGTGCTCGGCCTGCCGGTGCCGGCCCAGTTCGGCGGCCAGGGGGCCGACGTGCCCACCGCGGTGGCCGCCATGGAGGGCCTCGGCTACGGCTGCCCCGATACGGGGCTGATCTTCGCCCTGAACGCCTCGCTCTGGACGATCACGATGCCGATCCTCGCCTTTGGCAACGAGGAGCAGAAGGCGCGCTACCTGCCCGCGCTCTGCGACGGCCGGAGCTTCGGCGCCAACGGCGCGAGCGAGCCGGGGGCGGGCTCGGACATCTTCAGCATGAGCACGAAAGCCGAGCGGAGGGGCGATCGCTGGGTACTCAACGGCCGGAAGGTCTGGATCACGGGGGCGCCGGTCGCCGACGTCTTCCTCTGCTTCGCCACCACGGACCCCTCCAAGGGGGTGCTCGGGATCACGGCCTTCCTGATCGAGCGCGACACGCCGGGCTTCCACGTCGTCCGCGAGATCCCGAAGCTGGGCATGCGCACGGCCCCGATGGGGGAGCTCGTCTTCGAGGACTGCGCGCTGCCCCTGGAGAACCTGCTGGGCCGCGAGGGGCGGGGCTCCAGGATCTTCAACGCCGCGCTGGAGTGGGAGCGGGGGGCGATCCTGGCGAGCGTGGTCGGCACGATGCGCCGGCAGCTCGATCGCTGCATCCAGCAGGCCCGGACCCGCAAGCAGTTCGGCCAGCCGATCGGCAAGTTCCAGTCGGTTTCGAATCGCATCGTGGACATGATGACCCGGCTGGAGACCAGCCGCTGGATGGTGTACCGTTACGCCTGGCTCAAGCAGCAGGAGAAGGACGCCACGATCGCCGCGTCCATGGCCAAGCTGCACGTCTCCGAGTGCTTCGTCCAGAACAGCCTCGACGCGATTCGCCTCTTCGGCGCCTCGGGGTACAGTGTGGAAGGAGGGCTGGAGCGGGACATGAGAGACAGCGTCGGCGGCGTGTTGTTCTCCGGCACCAATGACATCCAGCGGAACATCATCGCCCAGCACCTCCGGCTCTGACCCGACCGGCCGTGCCGGCTCCCGACGCGCCGCCGCGCTCGCCCCTCGCAGACCAGGAGACGGCGATTCCGATCACCCGGGCCTTACGGCGGTTGAGAGGCTGGCGAACCCGGAGGGCCGTCCGGGGCGATCGACCGGCCAGGTTGTCGCTCTGGCGGCGGGGTCCCGTGCAGCGGATCGCGCTGGGGGTGGCCGCCCTGGGCGTCGTCATGGTCTTCGGCGTCTCCGGCTACATGGTGATGGGCTGGTCGTTCATGGACGCCTTCTATCAGGTGTTCATCACGATCTCGGCCGTCGGGCTGACCGAGGTGCATCCGCTCACCACCACGCCGCTCCGCCTGCACACGATGCTAGTCATCGCGCTGGGGTTGCTGTCGGTCGCCTACACCGTCGGCGGTTTCATCTCCCTGCTCACCGAGGGGGAATTCCAGAAGTACCTGGGGCAGCAGCGGATGCTCAAGCAGATCGAGACGCTCCGCGACCACACGATCGTGGCGGGGTACGGCCGGGTCGGTGCCCTCGTCTGCGACGGGCTCTCCGGCCAGGGACGGCCGTTCGTGATCATCGAGCAGGAGCAGAGCCGGTTGGCCGACATGGGCGCACGCAACTTCCCGCACCTGATCGGCGACGCGACCGAGGAGGCGATCCTCAGGGAGGCCGGGATCGAGCGGGCCGCGGTGCTCGTCACGGCGATGCCCAACGACGCCGCCAACGTGTTCATCACCCTCACGGCGCGCGAGCTGGCGCCGGGCATCGTGATCATCGCGCGGGCCGAACAGCCGAGCACCCAGAAGAAGCTCCGGCAGGCGGGGGCCAATCACGTGATCATGCCGGCGGCCATCGGCGCCCACCGGATCGTCTCGTTGCTCACCAACCCGATGGCCGTCGAGTTCGCGGAGCTGGTGACCCAGCGATCGAGCCTGGCGATCGAGATGGACGACATCCCGATCCGTCCCGGGAGCCCCCTGGCCGGGCACACCCTGCGCGATTCCGACATCGGCCGCCGGACCGGGGTGATCGTCATCGCCATCAAGCGTGCCGACGGCGGCCTCGAGTTCCCACCCCGCGGCGACCACCCCTTCGAGCCCGGCGACAGCATCGTGCTGATCGGCCGACGGTCCAATCTCGACCGCTTCCGCGAGAGCTTCGTCAACGAGGAGAAAGAGACCCTCGGCTAGCCGCAATGCCCTTCAGTTGAGGTACTCGCGATCGCTCCAAGAGTAGGGTGGATCAGCATCGCCTGCGATGCGCAACCCACCGTCATATTGTGGGTTGCGCCGACTCCGTCGGCTGACCCACTCTACCAGAAAGCCGAGCCCATCGGCCGAAGGGCAGCCCAGCTCGCCGTCAGATGAGACGAATAACGTCCTGAGCCCATCGAAGAACCTGAGGGATGAGCAGGCCTCGTCTGGGCTGTCGCTTCGCCTCGCGCCCTCACGGAATCCAGAGGCGAGTGGAAGATCGTGCCGAGCCGAGATTCCAGCGGTGTCTTCCCGGGTGGACCGAGGTCGGTCTCGGAGGATGGTCCTGTGGGGAAGAACCGAAAGAAGACCTGGATCTGGGTTTCGCTCGGAGGTCTGCTCCTGAGCATCGGCCTGCTGACGGCTCTGAGCTTTCCGCGATGGCGAGAGGCGGCGGTGTTCCAGGCGCTCTCCTCGCCGAATCCCCCGGCCCCAGCCTTCTGGTGGCCTTCCGATTGGCGCAGGGAGTTGAATACCAGCTTCCTCCTGGAAGGTCAGGTTTACCAGTGGGACGCCGAATTGAGGCGGGCGGTTGAGGAGCACCGGGCCGGCCCCGGCCAATCTGCCTTTGGGCACCCCGTCACGTCAGGTACGCTGGAGCTTGTACCCGAGGCTGACGGCCGAGTGTTTCGGACCGCCGTGAATGCGAAGGGAGGGTACTCGTTCGGGCGTCAGCGATTGCCCGCTGTTCCCTTCAAGATTCGGTTACTCACGCCCGAAGGGTCGGCGTCCAGATGGCTGCAAATGGGTGCACTCGATCCGGGTCTTCACCGGCTCAACTGGTCGTTCTGAGCGTCGTCCGTCTCGGCCTTGCCGGGTGGCGAGACCGTCCCGGTGTGAGCAGTTAGCCCTGGCATGGGGGCCAGAAGGCATCCCATGTCGCCGAGACTGACTGTCCAGTCACCTTGACGAACACGAGGTGCCGAGCGACTCGAGGACGGCACCTCGCTGTTCGTCAAGCAGGATTGCGACAGGCCCTTTGGATCAGCGCTTCGAGAACTGGAAGCTCTTGCGGGCCTTCTTGTGGCCGAACTTTTTGCGCTCGACCATTCGGGCATCGCGGGTGAGGAAGCCGCCGTCGCGGAGGGCGCTGTCGAGGTCGGGGCGGAATTCCTTGAGGGCACGGGCGAGGCCCTGCATCACGGCGCCCGACTGGCTGGGCTTGCTGCTGCCGCTGACGTTGACGATTACGTCGACCCGCTCGCCCATCTCGGTGGCCTTGAGCGGGGCGCGGATGTCGGTCTGCTGGACTTCGATGGGGAAGTACACGTTGGCGTCCAGGCCGTTGACCTGGTACTGGCCGGTCCCCTCACAGATCCGCACCCGGGCGACGGCGGTCTTGCGCCGGCCGGTGCCCCAGGTGTAGACCTTCTTCGCGGTCGCTGTCGCCATGGTCGATCTTTCTCTACCTTCGATAAAATGCGATCAGACGGGGTCTTGGGTTATTCCTGGCCCGACTCGGCGGAGGGAGCGGCGTCGTGCGTCTCGGCCACGGGCTCCGACGTGGGTGCAGCGACCGCGGCATCATCCCCGGGGGCCTCCGGCTTCGCCTTGGCCGTCTTCTTCCTCGGCCCGACCGGGACGGGAGGCGGGGCGAACAGGGCGCCCGAGGGCGCGGGGCGGCCGCCGACGGCCTCCAGCGGGATCGGCTGCTGGGCCTGGTGCGGATGATCAGGGCCGACGACCAGCTTGAGCTTGTCCATCATGTGGCGGCCCAGCTTGTTCTTGGGCATCATCCGCTTGATGGCCAGTTCCAGGATCCGCTCGGGATGGCGCTGGAAGAGCTTCCACGCGGCTTCCTCACGCTGCCCGCCGGGATAGCCGGAGTAGCGCTGGTAGGTCTTCTCCTGCCACTTGTTGCCGGAGAAAACGACCTTGTCCACGTTGGTCACGATGACGTAATCGCCGGTGTCGATGTGCGGCGTGTAGGTGGGGCGGTGCTTGCCCATCAGGATCGGGGCGATCTGCGCGGCGAGGCGGCCGACGACCTGTCCGGAGGCGTCGATCACGTACCACTGCTTCGCGAGTTCCCCGGTCTTTGCCTGGTAACAGTTCATGAGAGAAAACGCCTGACTCGTTGAACGTACGCCGAACGCGGCTTCGTCTCTGGGGAAAAATACCATCGTACCGTGGTCGCGACCGGCGTCAAGGCCGGATCAACAGGCCCCGACCGGGAGGGTGTAGGAACGGAATTGCGCTTGCCGTGGAGTTCTCTCGGATGTCAATTCCGGAACCGGAGGCATTCGGGTATCCTCCGGGGGAGTCTGGGATAATTACACCCGGTCAGGGAAGACCTCCATGTCCTGCAGCACTCCCACCGATGCCCCGCTCGAGCCGAAGCTCGAGGCGCTCCTCGCCGAGGTCTCACTCGAGGTCTTCGGGCCCGAGGAGGAGGCCCTGAAGCTCGACTTCGCCACGATCGAGCGTCGCGCCCACGAGGTGGGGCGACGGGTGGCCCGGCGGCTGGCCGAGGAGGCCGCCGCCAGGCAGGCCCTGGCCCTGGACGGCCCGCAGCCGTGCCCCGATTGTGAGCGGCCCTGTGAGCGATCGACAACGGCCCTGGAGACCAGGACGGGGCTTGCGCTCCGGGAGGCCGGAGTACTATTGCTCGCGATGCCGGCGAGCCCTTTTTCCCCCAACCGAGTGATGCAGCGGCTGGATCACCGGCGGTACAGCCCCGCCGTCCTCACCAAGGCGGTCTGCACGGCGACCGCGGCTCGCTCGTTCGAGGAGGCCGCCAAGGTCCTGCGGATCGTGGCGTCGCTGGAGATCTCGCCGCGACACCTGCAGACGCTCTGCGGGCAGGTCGGTGACGAGCTCCGGGCGCCGGGTGCGAGGCTCGTAGCCGGGCCTGCTTTCCTGCGAACGGCCCCTGAACACGCCCGCCCGGGCCGCGGCCCCGCCGGATCCCCCTGGCCGTCGATGTGGTCGACGGCGGCCGCATGCAGATCTGCCGGCCGGGCCGGGCCCTGGGTCCACGAGGCCGCCTCGCCGCGAGAGCAAGACGGCCTTCTTCCTGCGGATGACCCGCGAGCCGGCCGACCGCGACCCCATCCGCAGCGCCCCCCGCGTGCCGCGCATCCCCGGCGGGGGGCCGCCGGGTCCGGCCCCCGAGGCCGTGCCTGAGCCCGACCCGGCCGCGAGCGATCCCAGGCATCGGGAGATCCTCTTCCGACCTGGCCGGCGACCCTGGGGAGCAGCGATGACCTCGGCTGGGAGGTGCCGCGGCGGCCGCGGAGGAGCGGGGCTTCTCCGCCGGGGCGAGGGCCTTCGTGTGCGACGGCCAGGCCTACAACTGGACGAGATCCGCTGCCGCCACTTCGGCTCCTTCGAGCCGATCCTGGACTCGTGCACGCCGCCGGCTAACCTGCACGGCGGCCGCGGCGGCGGGGCGGCCGGGGGAGCCGTGGGTGGCGGCCTGCTGGCAGGCCGCGTCGCGGAGGTCCTCGGGGAGATCGCCGGGCTCCTGGGCGGGCTGGCCCTGCCGGCCGAGCCGGACGAGGAGCCGGAGCATCCCTGGTGCGTGTTCCGCCGCGGGCACGGCTGGCCTGAGACAACTGGGGGCGGATGGACTATCCGGCGCTGGCCGTCGGGAGGGCCTGCCGATCACCAGCAGCCCGATCGAGTCGTGGATCAAGCAGCTCAACCAGCGGGTCAAGGGGAGCGAGAAGTTCTTGGAACGACGACGGCAACGCCGAGCGGATCCTCGAACTCCGGACCGCCTGGCTGGGGGACGACGAGGCGCTGGTCAGGCACCTGGAGGCCCGCCCGGGTTCCGTCGCCGCACGCCCGCGAGCGTCCCGCGCCCCAGCCATGGCCGCATAGCCGTACACTACATCAGTGTTCCTGCACCCGACCGGGAGATCGGGGACGTCGGAATCGATCGGTCCGGCGAGTCGAACCCTGAAAAATTGGCGGCGAACCGCTCCGGACGACCCAAGGGGAGCGGCTCCGTTGACTCATAGGTTCCTCTTCTCAGAGCCCCAGAGGACGAGGAACGAGTCCAGCTCTACCCGGTCTCGTCGGCAACTTGCGACCGGAAACAGGCGATCGCCTGCTCCAGCGTGGGGTCCTCGTATCCCAGTGACTCCCGGACGTAGAGCAGGAAGTCGAAGACGCATCGACGCTGGGGCTCGTCGAGGATCGACAGTCGATTGTGCTCCCCATCCTTCGTCTCGCTCAGTAGGCAAAGCAGGCTGAAATCCAGATCGAAGGGGACCTCGGCGGAGGACATGTCCCGCAGGACGCGGATCATGCACGCCGGGAGATGGAAGCGAACACCGGGGGCGTCGAGGTAACAGAGGCCGCTGTAGCCCAGACCGAAGTAGCGGGGGAGGTCCGGGTCATCGATGAGCTTCCGCCAGTCCAGCTTCTCGTCGGGCTCGCGCGCCGCGCGTCTCTCCTCGAGCGTCCCGTAGTCATCGATGACGGCCGTCTCGTGGAGGCTGACGCCGTCGCCGAGTTCGACACCCTCGAAGGCCCGCTCGATCCGTGCGACAAGGGCCTCTGCCCGTGGGTGGCTCACGCCCCCAGCGCCGCCTTGATGGCCACGATCGCCGCCTCGACGGCCTCGGCGATCTTCTCCGGGTTCTTGCCGCCGGCCTGGGCGAGGTCGGGGCGGCCGCCGCCTCCGCCGCCGACGATCGGCGCGACCTGCTTCAGCCAGTTGCCCGCGTGCAGGCCGCGGGCGATCAGGTCCTTCGACAGCCCGGCGACGAGCTGGACCTTGCCCTCGGCCGCGGTCAACAGGAGCACGGCCAGTCCGGACTCGACCTTCCGCCGCAGGACGTCGATCAGGACGCGCATCTCGTCGGGCGTCTGGCCCTCCAGGGCCCGCACCACCACCGTGGAGTCTCCGACCTTCTCGGCCGAGGCCAGCAGGTCCTCGGCGGAGACCTTCTCGGTGCGGTC